>NZ_JBNAFN010000007.1:0-193381 GCF_049800695.1 Fluviibacterium sp. S390
CTGGGCTGGCCGCCGAACACAGTGAAGAAAAGACCGTGATGATCGACGCGACGTATCTGAAGGCACACCGCACCGCGTCCAGCCTGGGCGTTAAAAAGGGGGGCGTGGCCGCCTGATCGGCCGAACCAAGGGCGGTATGAATACAAAGCTGCACGCCGTCTGCGACAGCCTGGGGCGACCAATCAATCTCTTCGTCACCGCCGGGCAGGTGAGCGATTACATCGGCGCACGGGCATTGGTGAGCAGCCTGCCGAATGCCGAGTGGCTGCTCGGGGACCGGGGCTATGACGCAGACTGGTTCAGAGAAGCATTGAAAGACAAGGGGATACGAGCCTGTATCCCCGGCCGAAAGCAGCGCAAGACAGCCATCAAGTATGACAAGCGTCGATACAAGCGCCGCAACCGCATCGAGATCATGTTCGGAAGACTGAAAGACTGGCGGCGTGTGGCCACTCGCTACGACCGATGCCCAAAAGTCTTCCTCTCAGCCATCGCATTGGCCGCAACCGTCATGTTCTGGCTTTGAGACAAGAACGAGTCCTGACCCTAGAAAGACAAAGCCTGTTGTTCTACTGATTCCAATATCCCAACGGTTTCTCAGGCCGCGAATTTGCTCCAGATAGCCTTTGGGGTTTGTGAGTATGGACTCGGAGTTTCTAATCCGTGCGTTCCAAAGTCCGGCTCGTTCGACAAAGAACTTCTCGTCTTCCGAAAGCTCAATCTTGACGAGCGTTGCAAATCTTCTTCCGAAGGTGCCCGAGGTAATATACCTTTTCCGATAATAGATCATCGTACATCGCCCTAATTGGCCATGATTTAGTCATTAACTGTAGCAGTTGGTGTTGGCGGTTGTCCAGAAAAAATTGACGACGCAAGTGGAGATTTAGGCTTCTTAAAGTTATATCCAGTAAAATGGGGATTAGAACCTGCAATCGGGTATAACTTGGCTTTTCCTCAATTTCTTGGGTCTATCTGGCCTTGGTCATCCAGCTTGTCATCAACGACAGGCCGACACAGCCGGTGAACAGCCACAACCCCCAGGCGGTCTCGATCCGGCCAACGCCGACGCCCTTGGCCACTACTACATACAGCGCGATCAAGAACACATCCGCCATTGCCAGCCGGCTGAGCTGTTTGACCAGTGGAAGGGCGCGGCGCGACAGGTAGCCCCATTGGATGCCCGCCAGCGTCAGGATCTTCAGGTAGGGTGCCACCATCGCCAGCGCCGCCACCAGCGCCGCCAGCGCCGGATCGGTTCCCCAAAGCGCGCGGATGCCGGACAGGATCGACACCTCGGACATGCCGAAGAACGGCAGCAGCCCGGCCCGCAACAGCGGCGCGGCCCAGGCTACGGGAAAGGCGATCAGAAGCACCAGGTTGAGCGCGGCCAGAAGGCGGGACAGGGGCATGGGCGGCTAGCGCACCGCCTCGATCGGTCCCTCGGCAGAGCCGTTGATGAACTGTTGCATGTAGGGATCGCCGGTGTTGTCCAGCTCGCTGACCGGGCCGGTCCACTGGATCACCCCGTCGTGCAGCATCGCCACCTTGTCGGCGATGGCCCGGACCGATGTCATGTCGTGGGTGATGGTCATGGCGGTTGCCCCCATTTCCACCACGATTTCACGGATCAGGTCGTTGATGACGCCCGACATGATCGGGTCGAGCCCGGTGGTGGGTTCGTCGAAAAAGATGATCTGCGGTTCGGCGGCGATGGCACGGGCCAGGCCCACACGCTTTTGCATGCCGCCCGACAGTTCTGCCGGAAACTGATCGGCGACGCTGGCACGCAGGCCGACGCGGCGCAGCTTCTCGATGGCGATCTCGCGGGCTTCCTCGCGCGGTTTCTTCAGGCGGCCGCGCAGCAGGCGGAAGGCCACGTTTTCCCAGACATGCATGGAATCGAACAGCGCGCCGCCCTGAAACAGCATACCGAAATGCGACAGGAACTCGTCCCGGTCTGCGCGGGTGATGTCCTCGCCATCGACGCGGATCACGCCCTTGTCGGGCCGGACCAGCCCCAGAACGCATTTCAGCGCCACCGATTTGCCGGTGCCCGAGCCGCCGATGATCACCATGCTCTCGCCCTTGGGCACCTCAAGGTTCACCCCACGCAGCACGGCGTTGTTGCCAAAGGATTTATGGACGTTTTCAAGCTGGATCATGACGAGAAGAACGCCTCGGTCAGAAGATAGTTGGAGGCCAGGATCAGCACCGACGCCGACACCACGGCGGCCTTGGTGGCCTTGCCCACGCCCTGCGCGCCGCGGCTTGAGTTCATGCCGTAGTAGCAGCCCATCAGCGCGATGATGAAGCCGAAGACTGCGCCCTTCACAAGGCCCGAGCCGATGTCCCAGAACTCCAGGAAGTTGACGGTGTTCTTGAGATAGTTGATCTCGTTGAAGCCCAGCCGCGTGGTGCCCACCAGATAGCCACCGAAAATGCCGATGGCATCGCCCACCGCCACCAGCAGCGGCACCGTCAGGGTGGCGGCCAGCACGCGCGGGGCGGTCAGGTATTTCATCGGGTTGGTGGACAGGGTCACCAGCGCGTCGATCTGCTCGGTCACTTTCATGGTGCCGATCTCGGCGGCGATGGACGACGCCACGCGCGCGGCCACCATCAGGCTGCCCAGAACCGGGCCAAGTTCGCGCACCATGCCGATGGCGACGATCTGCGGCACAACCGCCTCGGCCGAGAACCGGGCCGAGCCGTCGAAGATCTGCAGCGCCAGGGCTGCGCCGGTAAACACGGCGGTCAGGCCCACCACCGGCAGGCTGAGCCAGCCGATGGCGATCACAGCCGTCCAGAATTCGCGCGGATAGAAAGGTGGCGTCACAATATGGCGCAGGGTCTGGGCGATGAAGATCGACACCCGCCCAAGGCTGGCCACGGTGGCCAGCGTGCTGCGTCCGATCCCGGCAACGGGGGCCAGTGCGTTCATGATCTTTCCCTTTGCTCGGGTGCGGAAACGCAGGTCGAAGCCTGCCCCGTCAGGTTCTGTGCGCCCCGGCGGGGGTGCGGCTCAGAACCGATTGTAGCGCCGGTCATAGCGGGCTCCCAGCGAGGTCAGGATTTCATAGCCGATGGTGCCCGCGGTGTCCGCCAGAGCATCGACGCCTTGATAGGGGCCGAGGATTTCCAGCGTTTCGGGGTCTTCGTCAAGATGGGTCACATCAATGGTCAGCAGATCCATCGACACCCGACCCACCAGCGGGCAGGGGGTGGCGCCCGCGAACAGCGTGGCCTTGCCCGACAGCGACCGGAGCAGCCCGTCGGCATAGCCCACGGCGATCGTCGCGATGCGCGAGGGGCGCGAGGCCACCCAGGAATTGCCGTAGCCGACGGTTTCGCCCAAAGCCACGTCGCGGCACTGGATCACCGGGATGCGCAGTTGCACCGCCGGGACCGCGGCCGAGAACGGCGCGCCGCCATAAAGGCCAATGCCGGGGCGGGTCAGGTCAAAGTGATAATCCGGCCCCAGCAGGATGCCGCCGGTGGCCGCCAGCGACCGGCGCAGGCCCAGACCGTCGGTCATTGCCCGGAAGGCCGCCAGTTGCTGGGCGTTCATCGGATGATCGGGCTCGTCGGCGCAGGCCAGATGCGACATCACCAGCCACGGCCCGCGGTCCAGCAGGCGGGCTTTCTGGCTGTCCCATTCGGCGGGCTCCATCCCCAGCCGGTTCATGCCGCTGTCCAGTTGCACGCCGAAGCGTGCGTCGGGCAGGGCGTCCAGATGGCGGTCTACCTGGGCGGCGCTGTTCAGCATCGGGATCAGGTCGTTGGCGCGGATCAGGTCGGTGTCGCCGTCCATATGCCCCGAGAACACCGCGATGGCGGGCACCTCGCCCACGGTCTGGCGGACCCGCGCGCCTTCGGCGGCAGTGGCCACGAAATAGGTGCGCGCGCCGGTTGCGGCCAGCCGGGCGGCCACGCGCTCGGCCCCAAGGCCATAGCCATCGGCCTTGACCACGGCGGCGGTTTCGGTGTCCGGCCCGGTCCGGGCGTCCAGCGCCCGCCAGTTGTCGGCCACGGCGTCGAGGTTGATTGTCAGGTTTGCTTGAGCCATGGGGCCGTTTGTGGCAGCGCCTGTGAAAAGGTCAAGGTGGCGCGAATGCCTCGTGGCTTTTCTTTCACGCTCGGCTCCGGTAATCCCGCACGGAAACTCGCGCCACCACCCGCCGGAAGCAAGACGACCATGGTCCAGATTAGCCTATACAACACCAAGTCGCGGAAGCAGGAGCCTTTTGTTCCGCAGGACCCCCGGAACGTGCGCATGTATGTCTGCGGGCCGACGGTCTATGACCGCGCCCATCTGGGCAATGCGCGCCCGGTGGTGGTCTTCGACGTGCTGTTTCGGCTGCTGCGCCAGGAATATGGTGCTGAACACGTGACCTATGTGCGCAATTTCACTGACGTGGATGACAAGATCAACACGCGCGCTGCGCAATCCGGCCGTTCGATCACCGAGATCACCGACGAAACCATCGGCTGGTTCCTGGAAGACATGGGCGCGTTGGGAGCGTTGGAGCCGACCCACGCGCCGCGCGCCACCGACTACATCGGCCAGATGGTCACCATCTGCGCGGAACTGATCGCCAGGGGCCACGCCTACGAGGCCGAGGGTCATGTGCTGTTCGCCGTGGACAGCTATGCCGATTACGGCGCGCTGTCGGGGCGCTCGGTCGACGACATGATCGCCGGCGCGCGGGTCGAGGTCGCGCCTTACAAGCGCAATCCGATGGATTTCGTGCTGTGGAAGCCGTCCAGCGACGATCTGCCGGGTTGGGACAGCCCCTGGGGCCGGGGCCGTCCGGGCTGGCACATCGAATGCTCGGCCATGGCGCAGGAACTGCTGGGCGCCACGTTCGACATTCACGGCGGCGGCAACGATCTGCAATTCCCGCACCACGAGAACGAGATCGCCCAAAGCCGCTGCGCCCATCCCGAGGGCGATTTTGCCCGCGTCTGGATGCACAACGAAATGCTGCAGGTCGAGGGCAGGAAGATGTCCAAGTCGCTGGGCAATTTCTTCTCCGTGCGCGATCTGCTGGATCAGGGCGTGCCGGGCGAGGTGATCCGCTTTGTCTTCCTGTCCACCCATTACCGCAAGCCGATGGACTGGACCGCGAAGAAGGCAGACGAGGCCGATCGCACCCTGCGCAAGTGGTATGCTCAGGCGGCAGCGGCTGAAACCGGCGCGCAGGATGCCGAACTTCTGGCCGCACTGGCCGACGATCTGAACACCCACGGTGCGCTGACCGCCTTGCATCGCCTGTCGGGCGACGGGCAGGGTGGCGCATTGCGGGCGGGGCTTCAGCTTCTGGGCCTGATGACCGATGCGGTGCCCGACTGGGCAGCCACCCCGACGGTGGACCTGTCCGGCTGGGCCACACGGCTGGCCGATCTGCGCACGGAGGCCATGGCCAGCAAGGATTTCTCGGACGTGGACCGCCTGAAAGCCGCGCTGATCGACGCGGGCGTGGAAGTGCGCATGAGCAAGGCGGGCGTGGAACTGTCGCCGCAACCGGGCTTCGACCCGTCCAGGCTGGAGGCACTGGCATGACCATGTCGACCCACCGCGAATGGACCGCGCCGCGCGAACGGCTGTACCTGTTCGACACCACCCTGCGCGACGGCCAGCAGACCCAGGGCGTGCAGTTCCAGACCCCGGAAAAGCTGCGCATCGCCAAGGCGCTGGACGATCTGGGCATTGACTATATCGAAGGCGGCTGGCCCGGCGCGAACCCCACCGACAGCGAGTTCTTCGCCGCCCCGCCGCAGACCCGCGCCACCCTGACCGCCTTTGGCATGACCAAGCGGGCGGGACGCTCGGCCGAGAATGACGAGGTTCTGGCCGGGGTTCTGAACGCCAATACTCCGGCGGTCTGTCTGGTGGGCAAGACCCATGACTTCCACGTCACCACCGCGCTTGGCATCGAGTTGGAGGAGAACCTCGACAACATCAGCCGCTCGATCGCGCATATCGTGGCGCAGGGGCGCGAGGCGCTGTTCGATGCCGAGCATTTCTTCGACGGCTACAAGTCCAACCCGGAATACGCGCTGAACTGCCTGCGGGCGGCCTATGAGGCCGGGGCACGCTGGATCGTGCTGTGCGACACCAACGGCGGCTCGCTGCCCGGCGAAGTGGGGCGGATCACCGGGCTGGTCATTGACGCGGGCATTCCCGGCGACCGGCTGGGCATCCACACCCATGACGACACCGGCAACGCGGTGGCAAACTCGCTGGCGGCCATCGACGCCGGTGCGCGACAGGTGCAGGGCACGCTGAACGGGCTGGGCGAACGCTGCGGCAATGCCAACCTGGTGTCGCTGATCCCGACCCTGCTGATGAAGGACCCCTATCGCTCGCGGTTTGACACCGGGGTGAGCCTTGACGGGCTGAAAAGCCTGACACGGGTGTCGCGGTTGCTGGATGACATCCTGAACCGGGTGCCGCAGAAATCCGCGCCATACGTGGGGGCGTCGGCCTTTGCCCATAAGGCGGGGCTGCACGCCTCGGCCATCCTGAAAGACCCCACCACCTATGAACATGTCGAGCCGGGCACCGTCGGCAATGCCCGCGTGATCCCGATGTCGAACCAGGCGGGGCAGTCGAACCTGCGCCGCCGGCTGGCCGAGGCCGGGTTCGACGTGGCACCCGGCACGCCGGCCCTGGGCCGCATTCTGGACCGGATCAAGGAGCAGGAATCGGCGGGCTATTCCTATGACACCGCGCAGGCCAGTTTCGAGCTGATCGCCCGGCAGGAGCTGGGCGGGGTGACGGATTACTTCAGCGTCGACTGGTACCGCGTGGTGATCGCGCGGCGGCGGACCGACAGCGGGGTCGAGCATTCCTCGGAAGCTTCGGTTCAGGTGCGGGTCGGAGACGAGGCGCTGCGCCTGCACGCCTTCGGCAGCGACAGCCTTGGCCGCGACAGCGGGCCGGTCAGCGCGCTCTATTCGGCGCTGGTGCAGGGCCTGTCGCCTTATCGGTCGTCGATCGAGGACATGCGGCTGGTCGATTTCCGCGTGCGCATCATCGGCGCAGGCACCGAGGCCGTGACCCGCGTCATCATCGACAGCGTGGATCGCAGCGGCAACAGCTGGTCGACGGTGGGGGTTTCGGCCAACATCATCGACGCGTCCTTCGATGCGCTGCTGGATGCGATCAACTGGAAGCTGGCCCATGACGGGGCCGCGGTGGCGGCCGGGTCGACGGCGGTGCCGGATGCCGCGCCGGTCTGATCGGCAGGGCCGGGGATGAGCCTGCAAGCCTGCGCCGACCTGCTGGAACGCGGTGACCCCGACCGGTTCCGCGCGGTTCTGGCCGCCCCCGTGGCGGCGCGCCCGGTGCTGCTGCCGCTCTATGCCTTCAACCTTGAGGTCGCCCGCGCGCCCTGGGTCAGCGCCGAGGTGATGATCGGCGAGATGCGCTTGCAATGGTGGCGTGACCTTCTGGACGAGATCGTGGCGGGCGGTACCGTGCGCAAGCATGAGGTCGCCACCCCCCTGAGCGGTGTGCTGGATGCAGACGGGGCAAAGGTTCTGATCCCGCTGGTCGAGGCGCGACGGCTGGACCTGCAGCGCGACCCTTTCGAAGATCGCGCGGCTTTTGACCAGTATCTGCAGGACACCTCGGGCGCGCTGTTCTGGACCGCGGGCCGGGCGCTGGGGGCGCAGGCCGCGGCGGAACCGGTGTTTCGGGATGCCGGGCAGGCCTCGGGGCTGGCGGCATGGCTGCTGGCGGTGCCCGAGTTGGAAGCCCGTGGCCGTGTGCCGCTGCCGGATGGACGTGCCGCGGCCGTGCAGGCGCTGGCCCGCGACGGGCTGGGCTGGCTGGTCCGCGCGCGGCAGGGATTTGGTGCTGTGGATCGACTGGCCCGGTCCGCGCTGCTCAGCGGGTGGCGCGCATCGGTGGTGTTGGGTCGGGCCGCACAGGTGCCGGGCCGGGTCGCCGACGGCCAGCTTGCCGAAAGCGAAGCGGCACGGCGGCTGGCCCTGCTGCGGGCCTCCATGACACGGCGCATCTAGCGGCCGCGCGGCCTGTCCTGCCCGTCTGGGGCAGGCCCCTTGCAGCGGTTGTGCGGCGTCAGTCCTGCGGTCTGAGGGTCAGCCAGATCAGAGCGCCGCCGGCCAGGGTCAGGAAGGGCACCATGGCCAGGTTGACCGCGCTCCACCCGGCCTCGGCCGTGCCGCCCGAGCAGTTCATCAACCCGCCCGAGGCCAGCGAAGCCAAAACCACGCCGCCGAAAACCAGCGCATCGTTCATGCCCTGCACCCGCCCGCGTTCATGCGGTTCATGGGCGCTGGCCAGCATGGTGGTGGCGCCGATGAAGCCGAAGTTCCAGCCGATGCCCAGCAGGACCAGCGCCAGGAAGAAGTTCTCCAACTCTACCCCTTGCAGGGCGACCACGCCGGCGATGCCGAGGATCACGAGACCCAGGGCAACGATGCGCGTGGCACCGAAGCGCGCGATCAGGTGGCCGGTGAAGAACGACGGCGCGAACATGGCCAGCACATGGCCGGTGACAATGTCGGCGGCATTGCCTTCCGTGAAGCCACAGCCCACCACGGCCAGCGGGGTCGAGGTCATCACCAGGTTCATCAGCGCGTAGGAAACCATGGCGCAGATGACGGCCACCGCGATGGTCGGCTGGGACAGAAGCTCCAGCCAGCTGCGCGCCGGGGCATCGGTGGCGCGGCGTGGCGGTGCCTTGGGAATGTCGAGCAGGAAGAACAGCGCCATGCCGACAAGGTTCAGGCCGATGACCAGCGCATAGGTGCCCATGAAGGGAATCGCCGTGGCATTGGTCGTCACCTTCACCAGTTGCGGACCCAGCACCGCCGACAGCAACCCGCCCGCCATGACATAGCTGATGGCCTTGGGCCGGAACGCCTCGCTGGCGGTATCGGCGGCGGCAAAACGGTAGAACCCCTGCGCCGACATGTAGATCCCGGTCAGATACGAGCCCAGCAGGAACAGCGCGAAAGAGCCCTGCGACAGCGCCAGCACGCAGATCAGCGCCCCGATCATGCCGCCCATGGCGCCGATCAGGAAACCCGTGCGACGGCCCATCCGCTGCATCAGCGGGCTGAGCCAGGGCGCCGTGGTCATCGAGCCGAAGACGATCAGCGAAATGGGCAGCGTCGCGAGGCAGGCGTTGGGGGCCAGCATCTGCCCCGCCAGCCCGCCGATCACGAAGATCATCGGCATCTGGCTGCCAAGGATGGCCTGTGCGGCCACCAGAACCGCCACGTTGCGTTTGGCGCGGCGGTCGCTATCAGGGCTGGCGATGGGGATATCGGTGCTCATGCGTCGGGGATTACACCTTGCGCCGGGGCGGGAAAAGCCCGGTCGATCAGATGGGCGAAGGAGCCGCAGACAGCGCCCTGCACCAGCCCCATGTCGGGCAGGGGCGTGCCTTCGGCATCTCTGGCCGTGAACAGCGGCGCGCCTTCGGCCTTCACGGTGGTGGCGTAGTGAAATTCATGCGCGGCCCAGATGCCGGACATCGGCCCTTGGGAGGCCTGTACCGTGCGATAGCCCAGATGCAGCTTGCGGTGGGCAAAGCTGGTTTCAAGCCGCAGCAACCCGGCCATTTCGTGACGCGCACCCTGGGCATCGATCAGCCCGTCGCCCAGCACCATGTAGCCGCCGCATTCGCCATAGATCGGTGTGCCTGCCTGCGCCGCGGTCCTGAGACCGGACAGAAAGCGGGTATTGGCCGCCAGTCGCCCGGCGTGCAGTTCGGGGTAACCGCCGGGCAGAAAGACAAACCCCGCCTCGGGCACAGGGTCATCGGCCAGCGGGGAAAACGGGCGGATCTCGGCCCCTTGTGCGCGCCAGTCGGCCAGAAGATGCGGATAGGCAAAGGCAAAGGCCACATCCTGTGCCACCGCGATTGTCTGCGCTGGCGGTGAAAGGCGCGGCGCGGGGCTTGCGGATGGCAAAGGCGCGGACAGGGCCACAAGCGCCTCAAGGTCGCAATGGCTGGACACGGTGTCGGCGGCGCGGTCGAGGAAGCTTTCCAGATCACCGTGTTCCGCCGCCTGCACCAGCCCAAGGTGGCGCGAGGGGGTTTCCAGCCCCGGCAATCTTGGCAGCGCGCCCAGCACCGGCAGACCGAGCGGAGCCAGCGCTCGGCGCAACAGCGATTCGTGCCGGGGGCTGCCGACGCGGTTCAGGATAATTCCGGCCAGACGCACCTCGGGGTCATGACCTGCGAAGCCGGCCACAAGCGGCGCCACCGATTGTGCCATGCGGCCGGCATCGACGATCAGCACCACCGGCAGGCCAAGGTGCCGGGCCAGATCGGCACAGGCACCGCGCCCGTCTGGGGGCGCACCATCAAACAGCCCCATGGCCCCTTCGATCAACAGCAGCCCCGGTCCGGCGGCCAGCGCCCGCAGGCGTGCAGGCGACATCGCCCAGGCATCGAGGTTGACACAGGGCTGGCCCGTGGCGGCTTCGTGAAAGCGGGGGTCGATGTAGTCGGGGCCGGATTTGGCGCTGCGCACCGGCAGGTCCTGCCGCGACAGTGCCCGCAACAGGCCCAGCGTCACCGTGGTCTTGCCCGCGCCCGAGGAGGGGGCGGCCAGGATCAGGCCGGTGCCGCCGGTCACGACATCTCGGCTGGGCGTCCGCGTCCCAATGGATCCAGGTTGCGGGGTGTCTCGCCCGCAGCCAGTGCCTGCCAGTCCAGCACCTGCCGCATCAATACCGACCGGCCGATGCAGATGACCGCGGGCGGGGTCATCTCGGCAGCGGCAATATCGTCCGCGGCGGTCTGAAGGGTGGTTTCCAGCACCCGCTGGTCGGGCAGGCTGGCGGCGGTGATCACCGCGACGGGTTCGTCCGGCGCGCGTCCACCCGCCATCAACTCGTCGGCAATGGCGCGGATGTGCTTCATGCCCATGTAGATCACGATGACCTGTGCCGCTTTCGCCAGCGATGGCCAATCGACCGACCCGGGGGCCAGCCCCTGCCGGTCATGGCCGGTGACGAAGGCCACGGTCTGGTTCACATCGCGATGAGTCACCGGGATGCCGGCATAGGCCATCCCGCCGATCCCGGCGGTGATGCCGGGCACGATGCGCACCGGCACCTGGTGCTGGATCAGGGTCTGCGCCTCTTCCCCGCCGCGCCCGAAAACGAAGGGGTCGCCGCCTTTCAGCCGCAGCACGCGCTTGCCTGCGCGGGCCAGTTCGACCAGTTGCAGCGAGATGTCGCGCTGCTGGGCCGAGGGTTTGCCGCCGCGCTTGCCTGCATAGATACGCTCGGCCTCGGGCCGCGCCCAGGTCAGGATCTCGGGGTTCATCAAGGCGTCGTAGACGATCACATCGGCTTGGCGCAGCGCGTTCACCGCATGCAGGGTCATCAGGCCCGGATCGCCCGGACCCGTGCCGCACAGCCAGACCCAGCCGGGCAGAAGCTCGGGCCAGGGGCCATCGGGGAATTGAAGCGAGTCGGTCATGGCCTGCTTATGCCGTCCCTTGCGCCGCTGGGAAAGTCCGTCGCGGCCCCGGTGTTGCGAAACGCCGTCGATTGCGCGCAGGCCTGCCTTTCTTGTAGGCACGTTGGCATGACCGCTCGCACACCTCCCGCGCTGCGCCGTGGCTGGACCACGGGCGCCTGTGCCACCGCCGCCACCCTGGGCGCGCTGGAACGGCTGTGGGGCGGGGCGTTTCCGCCGACGGTGCGGATCGTGCTGCCCAAGGGCGAAACCCCGCTGTTCGACCTACAGGACTGCGCGACGGGGCCCGATTGGGCGGAATGCGGGGTCAAGAAGGACGCGGGCGACGATCCGGATGTGACCCATGGCGCGGTGATCCGCGTGCGCGCGCGGGCGTTGGCGCCGGGGGCGGGGGTGGTTTTCCGTGCGGGTGCGGGGGTTGGCGTGGTCACCATGCCCGGCCTGCCGGTGGCAGTGGGCGAGCCTGCGATCAACCCGGTGCCCCGGACCATGATGCAGGGCGTGGTGGCCGAACAGGCCGCACACTTTGGCCAGCGCGGGGATGTGGAACTGACCGTCTCGATTCCCGGCGGGGCGGAACTGGCGCAAAAGACGTGGAACCCGCGGCTGGGCATCAAGGGCGGGCTGTCGGTGCTGGGCACCACGGGCATCGTGCGGCCGTTTTCCTGCGCGGCCTGGATCGCCTCGATCCATCGCGGCATCGATGTGGCGCGCGCTGCCGGGCTGACCCATGTGGCGGGCTGCACCGGGGCCACCAGCGAGACAGCGGTGCAGCGCCTGTACGGTCTGCCGGATCACGCCATGCTGGACATGGGCGATTTCGCGGGCGGGTTGTTGAAATACCTCGCAAGGCACCCGGTGGCGCGCATCACAATCGGCGGCGGCATCGGCAAGCTGACCAAGCTGGGGCAGGGGGCGCGGGACCTGCATTCGGGGCGCAGCCAGGTGGACTTCGCGGTGCTGAACGGCTGGGCGCAGCAGGCCGGACTGGCCGATGTGTCCGCCGCCAATACCGCATTGCAGGCGCTGGAGATCGCCGGTCCGGGGCTGGCGCAGATGGTGGCCGACCGGGCGCTGGACACCGTGTTTGCGCTGCTGCGCGACGCGCCGGTGCAGGCTGATGTGGTGGTGATTGACCGCAAGGGCACGATCCTTGGTCGGGCCGGGGCGACATGAGCCTGCGCTTGCTGCTGCTGGCCGGTACCACCGAGGCTCGGCAGGTCGCCCGCGCACTGGCCGGGATGCCCGAAGTCGCGGCGACCGCCTCGCTGGCAGGAACCACTGCGCGCCCTGCGGACCTTGGGCTGCCGACACGGGTCGGGGGGTTTGGTGGGGATGCGGGGTTTGCCGATTATCTGGCGCGGCACCGGGTGCAGGCGGTAATGGTTGCCACCCATCCCTTCGCGCACCGGATCGCGGCCCGCAACGCGCGCCTGTGCCGCCAGAACGGCGTCGCCCATGCGCGGCTTCTGCGCCCCGCATGGCAGGCTGGACCGGGTGACCGCTGGACCGAGGTGGCCAGCGAAGCCGAGGTCGCCGCGCAGGTGCCCGAGGGTGCGCGGGTGTTCATGGCGACGGGGCCCGAGCATCTGGACGCCTATACCGGGATGGACCGGCACCACGTGATCTGCCGCCGCATCGATCCGTCCCCTGCGCCCTTCCCCTGGCCACGGGGTGACTACGTGGTCGGACGCCCGCCCTTCACCCGTGACGCCGAGATCGCGCTTTTCCGCAGGTTCCGGGTCGACCTGCTGGTGACCAAGAACGCAGGAGGGGCGGCAGGCCGGGCCAAGCTGGAAGCCGCCCGCGCGTTGGGCCTGCCGGTCGTCATGGTCGCGCGCCCGCCGCAGCCAGAAGGCCGGGTGCTGGCCTCGGTCACGCAGGCATTGGATTGGATCAGGGAGCAGACATGGACGAACGCATCATCATGACGCCCGATTGCGTGGCAGAAGGCGCCGCGCATCTGGCCCGGATCGAACCGCGCTTTGCCGACGCGCTGGCCCTGACCGGCCCGTTGCCGCTGCGCCGCCGCAAGGACGGGTTCGAGGCGCTGCTGGGCGCCATCGTCAGCCAGCAGGTCTCGGTCGCGGCGGCGGATGCGATCTGGGGCCGGCTGAAGGCGGCGCGGCTGACAGGCCCGCGCAAGATCCTCTGGGCCAGCGAGGAAGAGTTGCGGGCCTGCGGGCTGTCGCGCCAGAAGATCCGCTATGCCAGGGCGCTGGCCGAGGCGCGCATCCGCTATGCCGCCCTGCGCGACTGCCCCTGTGATGAGGTGATCGCCACGCTGGTCGAGGTGCCGGGCATCGGCCGCTGGACCGCCGAGATCTACGCCATGTTCTCGCTGGGCCGGGCGGATGTCTTTGCACCGGGGGATCTGGCGCTGCAGGAAAGCGCGCGCCTGCTGTTCGGTCTGGAGGATCGCCCCAGCGAAAAGGCCCTGCGCGAGATGGCCGCGCCCTGGACGCCATGGCGGTCGGTTGCCGCCCGGCTTCTGTGGGCCTACTACCGGGTGGCAAAGGATCGCGAGGGGATCAGATGACACGGGTACTGGAATTTGGCCGCAAGGACGCGGCATCGGGCACAGCCGATTCGATCGTGGTGTTCCTGCACGGCTATGGCGCCGACGGAAACGATCTGCTGGGCCTGTCCGAGCCGCTGGCGCAGCATCTGCCCAACGCCGTGTTCCTGGCGCCCAACGCGCCCGAGGTCTGCCCGATGAATCCGGCGGGCTTCCAGTGGTTCCCGATCCCCTGGATCGACGGCTCCAGCGAGGAAGCGGCGATGCAGGGCATGGGCCGCGCCATCGAGGATCTGAACGCCTTTCTCGACCAGGTGCTGGTCGACGAAGGCCTGCCGGCCAACCGCATGATCCTTGTGGGCTTTTCGCAAGGCACGATGATGAGCCTGCATGTGGCCCCCCGGCGAACCGAAGAACTGGCCGGCGTCGTGGGGTTCTCGGGCCGCCTGGTCGAGCCTGAAATGCTGGCCGCCGAGGTGGTGAGCCGCCCGCCGGTGCTGCTGCTGCACGGCGATCAGGACGACGTGGTGCCGCCACAATCCCTGCCCGAAGCCGCAAATGCGCTGACGGCCGCGGGATTCGAAGTCTACGCCCATGTCATGAAAGGCACCGGCCACGGGATTTCGCCTGACGGTCTGGGCGTGTCGCTGTCCTTCATCCGCAAGCAACTGGGTCTGGAACTGCCTGAATAGGCGTCACATTCGCGTTACAGCGACCCTCTATCCCGAAAGCGACCTCTACAGCATCTAGCGGGGGTTGTCGGATGGCGAACGCCATATATAGTCATGGTGCCGAAGGGGCGTTGGCGCCGTCCCGCCGGTCAGGCTAGGGATCAGCGCACAGATGAACGTGGAATTCAGGACCAACTTCGTTCGGGAACCTCAGAACCTCAAGCACCACCCGGCGCTTGTGCTGAACGCGGACTACCGTCCGCTGTCCTATTACCCGCTGTCGCTGTGGCCCTGGCAGGAGGCGGTGAAGGCGGCTTACCTGGATCGGGTGGACATCATTGCCGAATACGACACGGTGGTCCGAAGCCCCACGACCGAGATCAAGATCCCTTCGGTTGTTGTCCTCAGAGATTTCGTCAAACCTCAAAAGCGCGTGGCCTTCACGCGCTTTAATTTGTTTCTGAGGGATGAATTTTCATGCCAGTACTGCGGCGACAAGGGCGACCTGACCTTCGATCACGTGATCCCACGCGCCCGTGGTGGCATCACAAGCTGGGAAAACGTGGTTGCGGCCTGCGGGCGGTGCAACCTTCGCAAGGGCTCCAAGACACTCAAACAAGTGGGCTTTTCCCTGCGCAAGCCGGTGCGCGCGCCCACTGCGATGGAATTGCGCAACCTGGGCCGAAAATTCCCGCCCAACCATCTGCATCACACCTGGATGGACTTCCTGTACTGGGATGCCGAACTGGACACCGAGTTGGACGGCTGATCCGAACGGGCAGGGGTCAGGCGACCGGCGCAGGTTCGGAGGTCAGCCGAGCGCCGGTAGAGCCGTCGAAATAATGCAGATCCGCCGGATCATAACCCAGGGAAATCCGCTGCCGCGGGGCCAGCGGAATATGCGGGTCCAGTCGGGCGGTCAGTTCATGCCCGTCCAGTTGACAGATCGCCAGCGTGTCCGATCCCAAGGGTTCATAGACATCCACCGTCGGCGCGATCCGCCCCTTGCCCGCCTCGGCCCATGTGAAATGCTCAGGCCGCAGGCCCACGTCGATCCGGTCGCCGTCTTGCGCGGCCACCGCGCCCAATTCCAGCGCCGTCTCGCCGAACCGCAGTTTCGGGCGGTCGCCGCTGCGATCCACCTTGCCGGAAAAGATGTTCATCTGCGGCGAGCCGATGAATTCGCCGACAAAGCGGCAATTGGGGCGGGCGTATAGCTCCATCGGCGGGCCTTCCTGCACGATGTGGCCGCCCTTCAGAACCACCACCCGGTCCGACAGGGTCATCGCCTCGGTCTGATCGTGGGTCACATAGATCAT
The DNA here is from genome assembly GCF_049800695.1 of Fluviibacterium sp. S390. Classification (NCBI taxonomy): domain Bacteria; kingdom Pseudomonadati; phylum Pseudomonadota; class Alphaproteobacteria; order Rhodobacterales; family Paracoccaceae; genus Meridianimarinicoccus; species Fluviibacterium sp. S390. Next base: position 15,983 of record NZ_JBNAFN010000007.1, read on the forward strand.
AGTGGTGCCAAGCATCGCATGTAACCGCTTGATCTGGGTGCGCATTTCCACCCGCAGCTTGGCGTCGAGGTTGGACAGCGGCTCGTCGAACAGGAACACCGCGGGTTCCCGCACGATGGCGCGGCCCATGGCGACGCGCTGGCGCTGACCGCCGGACAATTGGCCCGGCTTGCGGTCAAGATAGTCATCGATCTTCAGGATGCGGGCGGCCTCGGCCACACGCGCGGCGATCTCGGCGGGTTTCCAGCCGCGCATCTTCAGGCCGAAGCCGATGTTGTCGCGAATCGTCATGTGCGGGTACAGCGCGTAATCCTGAAAGACCATCGCCACATCACGGCCCTTTGGTTCGATCTCGTTCACGATGCGGCCGCCGATTCGCAGGATCCCGCCCGAGATTTCCTCAAGCCCCGCGATCATCCGTAACATGGTGGACTTGCCGCAACCGGACGGGCCGACGAAAGCGACGAATTCGCCATCGTTTACAGACAGGTCGACGCCGTGAATGGCGCGGACAGCGCCGTAGTCCTTCACGATCCCCTCCAGCCGGATGTCCGCCATGTGCTGTCTCCTTCCGGGTGCAAGCCAACTGCAACCTTGCGTTATCGATAATAAGGATGTTATCGATAATGAGATGCACGAACAAGCCCGTTGACCGGGCGACGGGGAGCGCACGCAGGCCATGGCCATCGAAAGCTTTGACACATCCGCGGTCCCGACGCTGGTGCCGCGCCAGTCCAGCCGCCGCAGCCATGCGCTGTTCGTGGCGCTGCAAAAGGACATCGTGCTGGGCGATCTGGCGCCCGGAAAGGCCCTGACCGAGCTGGATCTGGCGCAGCGGTTTCAATGCAGCCAAAGCACGGTGCGCGAGGCGCTGATGCAGTTGCACGAGGAGGGGCTGGTGATCCGCCAACCCAATCGCGGCACTCATGTGGCGCCCTGCAATGCCGACGATGCCGCCGCACTGCTGAGGATCCGGCACGAGGTGGAATGCAGCACGCTGGACCGCGTTGTCGCGCGCACCGACGAACCATTGCTGGCCGATCTGCGCAATCTGCTGAATGCCATGCGCAATGCCGCGCGGGATGCGGATGAATACCTGCTTTCGGTCTATGACCGGGCCTTTCACCTGCGCCTGTTCGAAACCGCCGATCTGCCGCTGGTGACGCCGATCCTGACCCGCTGCCTGATCCACAACCACCGTTACAAGATCCAGCGGTCCCAGCCCAACCGCGCGCTGGAGGAAACCGCCGAACGCCATGTGCCGATCATCGAGGCGCTGGCAGCGCGGGATGCGCCCGCACTGCACCGGCTGCTGTCGCATCATATCCTGACCATCGTGGATTTCGGTCCCGACCTGACCCTGCAGGGAGTGTCCACATGACCCAGCCCAGCCCCTCGATGCGGCGGGTGCTTGACCGCCTGGCCCGCGAGGATGCGGACCTTGGCGATCCGACCCGGATGGCGCCGCAGCACGGGCGCACGATGGCCGCCCTGTGCAACCTGCGCTGGAACGATCCGCTGCCCGAAATGGCCGAGGCGCGCAATGTGCTTCATGCGGGTCTGCCGGCGCGCTGGGTGGTGCCCGCCAATGACAAGGGCACCCATGCGCTGCTGCATGTGCATGGCGGTGGATGGGCGTTCTGCTCGCCGATCACGCACGAAGGCGCGGCCCGGCGTCTGGCGCTGGCCTGTGCCTGCCCGGTTCTGACGGTGGACTACCGGCTGGCCCCGGAAAACCCCTATCCGGCGGGTCTTGAGGATGTTCTGGCGGCCTGGCGGGGGCGAGACAGCGCGCGTGTCTGGGGCATTTGCGGCGACAGTGCCGGCGCGAACCTGGCCTTCGCGGCGATGCTGCGCATGATCGACGCGGCAGAGTATCTGCCCGTCGCGGCCTTGCTGTTCTACGGCGTCTACGACGCGGATTTCGATACCGAAAGCTATGTCGCGCATGGCGAAGGGCCGGGCCTGACGCGGGACAAGATGAATCGCTATTGGAACTGGTACGCCGATCCCGATATGCGCGCCGATGCCTGTGTCGCCCCGCTGCGGGCAAGCGATGCGCAACTGGCCGCGCTGCCGTCGCTTTATCTCAATGCCGCCGAACTCGACCCGCTGCTGTCGGACACCGAACAGTTGGTTGCCCGCCTGCGCGGGCTGGGGCGGGACGATCGATATGACCGGATCGATGGCGTTGTGCACGGCTTCATGCAGATGGGGCAGGCGCTGCCGGAAGCGCGGGGCGCTTTCGACCGCGCCGGGCAGATCTTTCAGGACATCACCGCCTGAGAAGGGCGGACTAGCAAGGGAGGACTTCGAATGAAACTCGCGAAAACACTGGGGTTTGCCTCGGCACTGGCGCTGGTGGCCGGTCTGGCGCAGGCCGACAGCACGGTTCGGTTCTGGTATCACTTCGACAATGCCGACAACCCGATGGATGCGCTGATCGCAGCCTTTGAAGAGGCCAATCCCGGCATCAAGATCGAAGCCGACAACGTGCCATGGAACAGCTATTACGACCAGTTGTACACGGCGATCATCGGCGGCAACGCGCCCGATGCGGCCATGGTCAAGGCCTTCGCCCAGCCCCGACTGGTGGAAATGGGCGCGCTGGCTCCGATCGACGACGAACTGGCAAGCTGGGACGGGCGGGACCAGCTTCTGGACAACCTGCTGGAGCTGGCCAAGGGACCGGATGGCAAGCAGTACTACCTGCCGGTGCAATACGTGGTGCTGTACCTGTATTACCGCCCCGACATGTTCGAGGAACTGGGGCTGGCGGTGCCCACCACCTGCGAGGAATTCCGCGATGCGGCCAAGGCGCTGACCCGCGACACCGACGGCGATGGCCAGATCGATGTCTATGGCTTCGGGTTTCGCGGTGCCAAGGGCGGGCACGACCATTGGGCCAGTTTCACGTTGGGTCGCGAGGGCGTCAGCCTGACCGATGGGCTGACCTCCGAAGCGGGGGTGGCTGGCACGCAATTCGTAGCCGACCTGTTCCAGACCGACGAGGCCTTCCCGCCATCCGCGCCCAACGACGGCTTTCAGGAGATCATTGGTGGCTTCAAGGCCGGCAAGACGGCCATGACGATCCATCACATCGGCTCGGCCAACGGCATGGTCGAAGCCCTGGGCGACAAGGTGTCGGCCGCGCCGGTGCCGGAATGCGGCGGCGGACGCTGGACCGCCTTCGGGGACGAAAGCACCGCCGTGCTGGCCAACGCCGAAGACAAGGAGGCCGCCTGGAAATGGATCAGCTTCCTGTCCTCGGCGGGCAACAATTCCATGTTCAACGCGGCCACCGGGCAGCTTCCCGTGGTCAAGGCCGACAGCCAAAGCTGGTCGCTGCATCCGCAGCGCTTCGTGCAAGCCACCGTCGACAGTCTGCCGTTCGCGCAAATGCTGCCCAACAGCTCGGCCACGGCGGACTTCGTGAACACGGTCTGGCCGACCTCGATGCAACGGGTGCTGATCGGGGACATCACACCCGCCGAGATGAATGCCGAGATTGCCGAGCTTTTCGGCAAATAGGGTCCTCCCCTGGCCGGGGCGCCTGTCGCGCCCCGGCCGCTTGTCTTCCTTTCCCGAACGCCGCAGGTCATGACAGACGCATCCTTGCCCCCCGTCCAGAACGCCGATGTCCCGCCCGCGCGGGCCCTGTCGCGGCGGATCCTGCCCTATGCCATGCTGTCGCCTGCGGTGATCGTCACCCTTGCGATCGTGTTCTTTCCGATGGTGCAGACCGCCTGGATGAGCCTGCATGACTATGTCCTGTTCCGTCCCAATGACTTCGAATGGGTGGGCTTGGGCAACTTCAAGGCCGCCCTTCAGGACGAGGTGTTCTGGATTTCGCTGCGCCACACCATCATCTGGATGGCCACCACCATCCCCGCGCAATTGCTGCTGGGACTGGTCACCGCGCTGTTGCTGAACCAGCCGTTCCCGTGGCGGCCCGTCGCGCGTGCGCTGATCATCATTCCCTGGGCGTTGCCCTCGGTGGTGATCGCGCTGATGTGGGTCTGGATCTATGACAGCAACTACGGCATCGCCAACGAGTTCCTACTGCGGCTGGGCCTGATCCAGCGCGCCATCCCGTGGCTGGCCGATCCCGATACCGCGCTGGCGGCGATCATCCTGACCCTGACCTGGCAGGGCTTTCCCTTCTTCGCGGTGATGATCCTGGCCGGGCTGCAATCCATCCCGCGCAGCTATTACGAGGCGGCGTCGATCGATGGCGCCAGCACCTGGAACCAGTTTCGCTACATCACCCTGCCGGGCATCTCGGGGGTGATGATGACCGCCGTGCTGCTGCGGATGATCTGGGTCGCCAACAGTTTCGACGTGATCTTCGTGATGACCGGCGGCGGGCCGGGCTATGCCACCTACACGCTGCCGCTCTATGCCTTCGTGAAGGCGCGCACCAATCTGGACTTCGGCTATGGCTCGGCCATCGCGGTGCTGTTCACCCTGCTGTTGATGGTGGTCGTGGTGTTCTATCTGAAGCGGACCGGAAAGGCGGTGTCCTGATGGCGCTGCACAAACCGTCGCTGGGCAAGCGCCTGCTGACCGTCGATCTGCCGATGCTGGCGATCCTGACCTTTACGCTGGGCCCGTACCTGTGGATGTTCCTGACCTCGATCAGCCGCGAAAGCACCCTGTTCACAGAAGGCCCGTCGATCTGGAATGCCACCATCGAGAATTACACCCGCCTGTTCAATACGGTCGGCTTCGGTGACAACCTGCTGGACAGCCTGATCGTGGCCAGCGGCACCGTTCTGGTTGGCCTGTCGCTGAGCGTCACCGCCGCCTATGCGTTCTCGCGCTTCAACTTTCCGGGCAAGCGGCTGCTGATGCTGCAATTCCTGCTGATCAACATGTTTCCGCTGGTGTTGCTGATCTTGCCGCTGTTCGTGCTGATGCGGGTGCTGGGGCTGCTGGACACGCATCTGGCGCTGATCATCGCCAATTCCACCATCGCGATCCCGTTCTCGATCTGGATGATGGTCAGCTACATGAACGGCATCCCGCGATCGCTGGACGAAGCCGCGATGACCGACGGCTGTACCCGGATGCAGGCGCTGGTGCGGGTGGTGCTGCCGCTGTGTCTGCCGGGGATCATCGCCACCGGCATCTACATCTTCATCACCTCGTGGAACGAATACCTTTATGCGCTCACGCTGGGCGGGCGTAACGTGCGCACCATCACCGTCGCGGTGCAGACGCTGATCGGCGAATACGAAGTGCAATGGGGCTTGCTGACCGCAGGCGGCATCGTCGGGGCCATGCCCGCCACGGTGCTGTTCCTGCTGGTACAGAAGCGCCTGATCTCGGGGCTGACGCAGGGCGCGGTCAAGGGCTAGGAAAGGACAAGGCTTTGGACAATCCCATCGGCATCATCTCCATGCAGTTCACGCGTCCGTTCACCGGCCGCGACCTGCACTATTTCAAGACGGCCGCCGGGCTTGGCTTCGACTTCATCGAACTGCTGGTGCCCGAGCCGGAGGATGCGTTGCCTCTGGCCGATGTGAAGGCCGCCGCAGCCGAGGCGGGCGTGTTTCTTGTACTGGCCGCACGGGTGACGCCGCAACGTTCCATCGCTTCCGACGATCCGGCGCAGCGGCAGGGCGGGCTGGACTACCTGAAGCACTGTGTCGAGGTGGCGGCGGAACTGGGCGTGTCCATCGTCGGCGGGCCGCTGTATGGCGAACCGATGGTCTTTGCCGGTCGACCCCCGGTGCCGCGCACAGATGCCGAGATTGCGGCCCGTGCTGCCCACACGGTCGAAGGGCTGGCGCAGGTGGCGCCGATTGCCCGCGCCGCCGGGATCACCTTCGCGGTCGAGGCGCTGAACCGGTTCGAGACCGACATCCTGTCCACCACCCGGCAAGCCGTCGAGGTGGTGCAGGCCGTCAACGATCCGGGGCTGGGCGTGCTGCTGGACACCTTTCACATGAACATCGAGGATCGCTCGATCCCCGACGCCATCCGGCTGGCCGGGGGTCACATCGTGCATTTTCAGGCCAACGAGAACCATCGCGGCCATCCCGGCACCGGCCACATGGACTGGCCGGCCATCATGCGGGCGCTGCACCAGGTGGGCTATTCCGGGCCGATCTCGCTGGAGCCGTTCCGCCGTGCCGATGACCGCGTCGCCCTGCCCATCGCCCATTGGCGCGCCCCGCGCGAGGATGAAAGCGCCAAGCTGCGCGCCGGGCTGGGGGTGATCCGACATGCGCTCACACTGGCAGGGGTGGACCAATGATCAATATCGGCTGGATCGGGTGCGGCCGTCACGCACGGCAGATGCTGCTGCCGCAACTGGGGCGCAACGACATTCGCATCGCCGCCCTTTGTGATCGCGACGCGGCGGCGCTGCGCCGCACGGCCCTGGAATACGGGGTCACCGCCTGTCACAGCGGTTATCGCGACCTGATCGCCACGCCCGGTCTGGATGCCATCGGCATGGCGGTCGGCCCCGACCTGCATCAGGCCGCGGCCATCGCCGCGCTGGAGGCCGGGCTGCCGGTGTTCATGGAAAAGCCGCCCGCCGCCACCGCCCAGGGCGCGCGCGCTGTGGCCCGTGCCGCCGAAGCGGCCGGAAAACCGGTGATCGTGGGGTTCATGAAACGCTATTCCACCGGAAACCGCATCGCCCGTAACGTCTTGCAAGGCGGTGAATTCGGCGCGATTCTGGGCCTTGGCGGTACCTATATGACCGCGCCCACCTATTTCGAGGGCGCGCCGGACTATACCGGCTTCTATCTGCATCACTGCGTGCACTACATGGATCTGATCCCGTGGTTCATAGGCGAAGACTTTGGCGACATGCAGGTGCGCAGCGTTTCTCCCCAGCCCGGAAAACTGCTGCTGCACCTCAACTTCACCACCGGCGCCGGGGTGATCGGCAATGTGGTGATGGGCACGGTCCAGTCGCGCGGCACCCCGATGGAGGAATTGCGGATCATGGGCGATCACGCCCGCCTGCACGTGGACAATATCATCAATGTCGCCCTCTACCGCGATCCGCCCTTCAAGGCCGAAGATCCCGGTGCCACCCTGAACCCGGCCTGCGATACCCTGTCATGGACGCCGAATTTCACGGCCGCGGCGAACGAGGATCACAAGGGTTATGCCGCGTTGCTGCGCGATGCGGCGGCGGTCCTGCGCGGCGAGGCGCGCGATGTGCCGGAGATTGCCGATGGCGTGCGTGCGATGGAGCGTCTGGAACGCATGGTGGCCCAGATCGACGCCTGAGGCATTTTGGCTGGCCGGTCCTGTGGCCGTGTCGGCTGCGGGATCAGGCCGAGCAGCTGGCGCCGCCCAGAACGCAGAATTTCGCGCAATGGGGGTGGTTCAATTGCACCGGCTGTTCGGCCTCTTCCAGCGTGCGGCCCAATTCAAACTCTGGATCATAGGCCAGCAGCGTGCAGGCCAGCACCGTGGCATGATCCGACCCCTTGCGGCGCACCACCATCCGGCTTGAGGCGCACATCACGTCGTCGGGGCTTTTGCCAAGGATGTCCCAGCAGTCGGTCGTGATCTCGGGCACATCGACGCTGGCGTCCATCTCGGGAAACAGGATCAGGCGTCCGGGGTCAGTGGCGTCGATGTCGAAACCATGGGCATCGAACAGCCGGGCAAAGCCGTCCCGTGCTTCGGCTTCGGCCTCGCCCCACATGGTGCGCCCGGCCACATCCATCGCGATGCCTTGCTCGCGCAGCCAGATCATGCCCTCAAGGGTCTTGTCGAAACTGCCCGTGCCGCGTTCCTCGTCGTGGTGCGCGGGCGACCAGTGGTCAAGCGAGATGCGCAGGGTCAGCTTGTTGCCAAACGTCTCTTGCAGCCGTGTCAGACCGGCCCGGACCGTCGGGCGCATCATCGGGCGCATGGCATTGGTCAGGATCAGTACGGAAAAGCCGCGACCAAGGGCATCCTCGGCCATGGCGATCATCTGCGGGTTCATGAACGGCTCACCGCCGGTAAAGCCGATCTCGCGCACCGGCCAGCCGCGCGTGGCGATCTGGTCAAGGTATTCCGCGACCTCTTCGGCGGTCAGATAGACCAGTTGATCATTGGTGGGAGAGCTGTCGATGTAGCAGTTCACGCATTCGATGTTGCACAGGGTGCCGGTGTTGAACCACAGCGTCTGCGGATCGCGCAGCGCCACCGAAGCGCGCGTTTCGCCTTTCGCCGTGACGAACGGATCGGAGAACTTACCCGGTACCTGCGCTGCAACGTCTTTCATCCACTCGCCCCACGACTTTTTCGAATGACCGTTGTATTGCTGTGTCAGTCATATGGGAAGCATTGCAGCGATAGAGTGACACGCTTGTGATAATCTCAGGTTCTGCTAGTAACCGCTGGAATGGAAATGTTTGCGCTATCAGGGCGCGGATGCTCTGCTGCCCGACAAGGGCTTTCCAGGGAGGGAAAGGGTACCATGGTTTCTCGCACGATACCGGTCGACAGCTTCGACCTGGTGATTTTCGGCGCCACAGGCGATCTGGCGCGCCGCAAGATCCTGCCAGGTCTGTTTCGCCGCTTTGCCTCGGGACAGATGCCCGAGGATGCCAAGCTGATCGGGGCCGCGCGATCCCAAATGGATGTGACCGCCTATCGACAAGTGGTGCGCGAAGCCCTGTTGGAGTTCGCCGATCTGGAATCCAAGCCCGATGATGTGATCGAAGGCTTCCTGCGGCACCTGGAATTCGTCACCGTCGATGCCACCGGCGATGACGGCTGGGCGGAATTGCGCGGGCTGTTGCGCGACGGCGTGGTGCGGGCCTTCTATTTCTCGGTTGCACCGTCGCTGTTCGGGGATATCGCGGAACGGCTGAAAACCAAGGGCCTTGCCGATGAGGACAGCCGTATCGTGGTGGAAAAGCCCTTTGGCCGCGATCTGAAGTCTGCCAAGGCGCTGAACGCCGCGCTGGCGACCTATTTCGACGAAGGTCAGATTTACCGGATCGACCATTATCTCGGTAAGGAAACGGTGCAGAACCTGATGGCCGTGCGCTTTGCCAACATCCTGTTCGAACCGCTGTGGAACGCCCAGTTCATCGACCACGTTCAGATCACCGTGGCCGAAACCGTCGGTGTCGGCGGACGTGGCAGCTATTATGACAAATCCGGGGCCATGCGCGACATGGTCCAGAACCACCTGATGCAGCTTTTGTGCCTGATCGCGATGGAGCCGCCGTCGCGGTTTGAGCCCGACGCGGTCCGCGACGAGAAGCTGAAGGTGATCCGGGCGCTGGACCCGGTGCCGCCTACGGACGTGGTGCGCGGCCAGTATCGCGCCGGCAAGGATCTGACCGGTTATCTGGAAGACGTGGAGGATCCCGACAGCATCACCGAAAGCTTCGTGGCGATGAAGGTGCAGATCTCGAACTGGCGCTGGCAAGGCACGCCGTTCTACATGCGCACCGGCAAACGCCTGCGCAACCGCACCTCGGAAATCGTCATCCGGTTCAAGGAAACCCCGCATTCGATCTTCGGGCCGAACAGCGGCAGTGCGGCAAACGAGATGTCGATCCGGTTGCAGCCCAACGAAGGCATCGACCTGCGCCTGACCATCAAGGAACCGGGGCCGGGCGGCATGCGCCTGGTGGATGTGCCCCTCGACATGACGTTCTCTGAAATCCTGGGCGTCAAGCTGAAGGACATCCCGGACGCCTACGAACGGCTGATCATGGATGTGATCCGGGGCAACCAGACCCTGTTCATGCGCGGCGACGAGGTCGAGGCGGCCTGGGCCTGGTCCGATCCGATCATCGAAGCCTGGGAAAACGGGGATCAGCAGCCCGACGGTTATGATTCCGGCAGCGCCGGTCCCGAAAGCGCGCTGGAACTGATCCACCGTGACGGGCGCAGATGGAGGGAGTTGAGGGGATGAACCTGGAAGACTATCCCGATCGGGAATTTCTGATGATCGACCTGGCCCACAAGCTGGCCGGCGATCTGAACACCGCGCTGATGACCCATGACACCGTGACCTTCGCGGTGCCCGGCGGCACCACGCCGGGTCCGGCCTTCGACGCGCTCAGTGCGGCGGACCTGGACTGGAGCCGCGTGCAGGTGTTGCTGACCGACGAACGCTGGGTGCCGGAAACCTCGGACCGCTCCAACGCCCGGCTGATCCGCGAACGGCTGTTGCAGGACAAGGCGGCAAAGGCCCGGTTCATCGGCTATTACGACGGCAGCGACCTGTCCGACGCCGGTGTTGCCAAGGCGGCGGATCGCATCGCGCCGCTGCTGCCCATTTCGGTGCTGTTGCTGGGGATGGGCGCAGACATGCACACCGCTTCGCTGTTTCCCGGCTCGGACCAGCTTGCCGCGGCCCTGGACGATGACGCGCCTGCGCTGATGGCGGTGACCGCCCCCGGTGCGCCCGAGCCACGCGTTACCCTGACCGCACCGGCGCTGAAATCGGCACTGGCGGTTCATGTGCTGATTACCGGGCGCGACAAACGCGACGCGCTGGAAAAGGCCGTGGCGCTTGATGATCCGATGCAGGCACCGGTATCTGTCATTCTTGGGGCCGCTTCGGTCCATTGGGCGGAGTAACAAGTCATGTCGTATAACTGGAACGCACTGGCACAGCATCGTGCCGCAACCGAATCCCGGCCGATCCTGTCGCTGTTTGACGGCAATGGCCGGGCAGCGGAGTATTCCGTCCGCCTGGGCAATCTTCTGTTCGACTATTCCAAGACCAACATCGACGCCACCGCGCGCGGCCTGCTGCTGGACCTGGCACAAGAGGCCGAGATCGAGGCCCGCCGCGATGCCATGTTCGCCGGCGCAAAGATCAACGAGACCGAGGGCCGCGCGGTGTTGCACACGGCGCTGCGCAATCTCGATGGCGCCCTGATGGTCGATGGCGCCGATATCATGCCGGAAATTCGCACCACGCTGGCGCGGATGGACGCCTTTGCCGAGGATGTGCGCAACGGCGTGATGCTGGGGCAGGGCGGGCCGATCACCGATGTGGTCAACATCGGTATCGGCGGCTCGGATCTGGGACCGGCCATGGCGGCCATCGCGCTCAGCCCCTATTCTGACGGTCCGCGGCTGCACTTCGTGTCGAACGTGGATGGCGCCCAGATTACCGAAACGCTGGCCGGGCTGAACCCCGCCACCACGCTGGTGATCGTCGCCTCCAAGACCTTCACCACCATCGAGACCATGACCAACGCCGAAACCGCGCGCCGCTGGATGGCCGAAACCGTCAGCGACCCGGCGGCACAGTTCTGCGCGGTCTCCACCTCGGCCGAGCGTACCGCCGCTTTCGGCATCCCGCCCGAGCGGGTATTCGGTTTCGCCGATTGGGTCGGCGGGCGCTATTCCATGTGGGGGCCGGTGGGGCTGGCCCTGATGCTGGGCATCGGCCCGTCGAACTTCCGCCGCTTTCTGGCCGGCGGGGCGGCGATGGACACCCATTTCCGCGAAGCACCTTTGAACGCCAACATGCCGGTGCTGCTGGCGCTGGTGGGGCTGTGGCACCACCAGGTCTGCGGTCACGGCAGCCGCGCCGTGCTGCCCTACGATCAGCGCCTGTCGCGCCTGCCGGCCTATCTTCAGCAGCTTGAGATGGAGAGCAACGGCAAGCGGGTCAGCATGGACGGGCAGGACCTGACGCGGGTCTCCGGCCCCGTCGTCTGGGGCGAACCCGGCACCAACGGCCAGCACGCCTTCTATCAGTTGATCCACCAGGGCACCGCCGTTGTGCCTTGCGAGTTCATCCTGGGCGCCAAGGGGCATGAGCCCGATCTGGCGCATCACCAGACCCTGCTGGTGGCCAACTGCCTGGCCCAGTCCGAAGCCCTGCTGCGCGGCCGGACGCTGGAGGAAGCACGCGCCATGATGGCCGCCGCCGGTCTGCAAGGGGCCGAGCTGGACCGCCAGGCCCGGCACCGGGTGTTCCCGGGCAACCGGCCTTCGACGACACTGATCTACCCGCAGCTCACGCCCGAGGTGCTGGGCCAGATTATCGCGCTTTATGAACACCGGGTGTTTGTCGAAGGGGTGATCCTGGGGATCAACAGCTTCGACCAATGGGGCGTGGAACTGGGCAAGGAACTGGCCAACGCCCTGAAACCGGTGCTGGAAGGCCATGCCACCACCGAAGGCAAGGACGGCTCCACCACCCAGCTTGTAGAGTATGTGCGCGGGGCCTGAGGCTCAGTCCAACGACTTGCGCATGATGGGCCGCGTCCGAGACCGGCGCGCGATTTCGGTAAAGCCGGCGCTGCGATAGGCGCCGGCGAACCCCGTCCAGCCATAGACCGGCGGGTATTTGTCTTTCCCGTCGATGGGATAGCCCTCGATCGCCGGGGCACCGCGTTCAGACGCGAAGGCGCAGGCGGCCTGCAGCAGGTGTACGGACAGCCCCTGCCGCCGATAGGGCGGCATGACCAGAAAACACGACACGCTCCACACCGGCAGATCGTCCACCGGCTGCAGGATCCGCGAGGCCTTGAGCCGGGGAAACTCCGTCCGGGGGGCGACCGAAATCCAGCCCACCGGCGTTGCTCCGTCCATGGCCAGCAGACCCGGCACCGCGCCGCTGTCGAAGAGGGCGCGCATGGCGTCGCGGTTGCCGTCGCCCTTGTCGGCGTCATGGACTTTCTTCGGCACCCGCCACAATCGGCACCAGCAGCCGCCGCAACCGCCCTTGGGGCCCATGACGATCTGGAACCCGGACCAGTCGGCAGGGGTGATCTCAAACGTCACTTGCGGCCCCGCGCGGAATGTCGAAGCCCGCAGGTGCCAGTTCGAATCCGGCGAAATCGAACCCCGGCGAAACGGTGCATCCCACCAGCGTCCAACCGCCTTGGCTTTCCGCCGCCTGCCACCAGTGCGGCGGCACGATCCCCTGCGGCCTGTGCCCGGCGCCCAGATCGGGGCCCAGGGTCTGCGCGGTCGCCGGGCCAGCCTCGGATTCCGCCAGGTGCAGGGTCAGCGGCGCGCCCGCGTAGTGGTGCCAGATCTCTGTTGCATCCACCCGGTGCCAATGGCTGCGCTCGCTCGCTTTCAGAAGAAAATAGATCGCCGTTCCGGTCGGCCTCTGACCCGACCCGCTGGCCGCACGCCAGGTTTCGGCATACCAACCGCCTTCGGGATGCGGCGACAGATTCAACGCGGCGATGATCTGGTCGGCGGTCATCTGATCCATGCGATATTTCCCCTAGCTGGCCGGACACATCACGGCGTTGCCGCCCGGTCCCGTGCCCCCGATATCTTGGCCAAGCCTGACCCTTGGTCAACAGTATCCCCTGCGGCCCCTTGAAAACAAAAAAGAATTTTTTCGGAACCTTTTGCCGGTGTCTTCCGTTGTCAGCCTGTACAAAGCGAAAGGAGTACACGATGAAAAAGTTTACCGTTTCCGCCCTGGCCCTTGCTGCTTTTGCCCTGCCGGTCGTTGCCGACACCAAATCGACCATGGAAATCGACCCGTCGACGATGATCGTCGCCGATGACATTACCGGCGGCAATATCTACACCGACCTGTCGGATGTGCCGTGGAAGGACGATGGCCCCATCGACGCCGCGGTCCAAAGCTGGAAGGCCATCGGCGAGATCGAGGATATCGTTCTGAACTCCAGCGGCCAGATGGTCGGCATCGTCGCAGATGTGGGCGGCTTCCTGGGCATCGGCGACAAGCATGTGCTGCTGCCGATGGAAAATGTGCGCATCGTTCCGCTGGTAGATGGCGATGACGACTATGCGCTGGTCACACGCCACACCGAAGAGTCGCTGATGGGTCTGCCCGAGGTTGAAAAGGGCTGGTTCGAATAACCGCCCGTCCCGCTGCCTGTCTGCCAACCTGCCTTTCCCACACATGCAAAAGGGGGCCATTGCGGCCCCCTTCGTGGTGCCATGTCGGCAAGGATTACTTCAGGATCGACCGCCCGGCATATTCGGCGGTTTCGCCCAGCATCTCTTCGATGCGGATCAACTGGTTGTATTTGGCCAGCCGGTCCGAGCGCGACAGCGAGCCGGTCTTGATCTGGCCGCAATTAGTGGCAACCGCCAGATCGGCGATGGTCGCGTCCTCGGTCTCGCCCGAACGGTGCGACATCACGTTTGTATAGCGCGCGCGATGCGCCATATCGACGGCCTTGAGGGTCTCGGTCAGCGAGCCGATCTGGTTGACCTTCACCAGCATCGAGTTCGCCACGCCCTGCTTGATGCCATCCGCCAAACGCACCGGGTTGGTCACGAACAGGTCGTCGCCCACCAGTTGCACCTTGTCTCCGATGGCGTCGGTCAGGGCCTTCCAGCCGTCCCAGTCATCCTCGGCCATGCCGTCCTCGATCGAGATGATCGGGTAGTTGGCGCAAAGATCGGCCAGATAGGCGACGTTTTCAGCCGAGCTGAGAACCTTGCCCTCGCCCTTCATGTCGTATTTGCCGTCGCGGTAGTATTCGGTCGAGGCGCAGTCGAGCGCGAGATAGATGTCTTCGGCGGGCTTGTAGCCGGCCTTCTCGATCGACCGCAGGATGAAGTCCAGCGCCTCGTTGGTCGACGACAGCCCCGGTGCGAAGCCGCCCTCATCGCCGATGCCGGTGTTATAGCCCGCGCCCGACAGTTCCTTCTTCAGGGTGTGGAACACTTCCGACCCCATGCGCACCGCGTCGCGGATGTTGGTCGCGCTGACCGGCATGATCATGAATTCCTGGATGTCGATCGGGTTGTCGGCATGCTCGCCGCCGTTGATGATGTTCATCATCGGCACCGGCAGGACCCGGGCCGAGGTGCCGCCGACATAGCGATACAGCGGCTGGCCGGTGTAATCCGCCGCAGCCTTGGCAGCGGCCAGCGACACGCCGAGGATGGCATTTGCGCCCAATCGGCCCTTGTTGGGGGTGCCGTCCAGTTCGATCATGGTGCCGTCGATGGCGACCTGCTCGGTCGCATCCATGCCCACCAGGCTTTCGGCAATCTCGCCATTGACGGCGGCGACGGCGTCCAGCACGCCCTTGCCGGAATAGCGGGACTTGTCGCCGTCGCGCTTTTCCACGGCCTCATGGGCGCCGGTCGAGGCCCCCGAGGGCACGGCGGCGCGGCCCAGGGTGCCGTCCTCCAGGATCACGTCCACTTCCACGGTCGGGTTGCCCCGGCTGTCCAGGATTTCGCGGCCGACGATGTCGATGATGATGCTCATGAAGACGGTTCCTTCGCTGTGCGCAAGTTGATCTGCGCGTTGTTTACCCTGCTGCCCCTGCCGGGGGAAGCGTCAGTTGTGGGGCATGTTAGCGCAATCAAGGCGTCCGCCCAGCCAACGCCCGCTGCGCGGCCCGGCGGCGCATCTGTTCCCGCATCAAGGTGTACAGCCCCGACCCGATGATCACGGCCGATCCGATCAGCGTCCACAGGTCAGGCCGTTCGCCGAAAACCAGCATCCCGATGATGACCGCGAAGATCAGGCGGGAATAGCGAAACGGGGTCACAACCGCCACATCGCCCACCCGCATCGCCAGCGTGATGGCGTAATACGCCGCGACACCGCAGCCCAGGGCGCCGCCCAGCATCAGCCAGTGATCCGGCGCAGGCCAGCGCGGCGCGCCTGACACCGGGATCAGCACCAGACCGGCCACACCGGCGGCGACAAAGCCCCAGCAGGACAACACCGGCGAGGACAGATGCGCCGGGGCCGCGCGCGTGGCCAGATCCCGCGCCGCAAGGCAGAAGACCGCGCCAACGGCCAGCAACGACGCCGGATCGAACCCGGCCAGACCGGGGCGGACCACCATCAGCACCCCGGCGAATCCCACAAGGATTGCCGACCAGCGCCGCCAGCCGACCTCGGCCCCCATGAACAGCGCCGCGCCCAGCGTCACCGCCAGCGGCGTGGCCTGCAGGATGGCCGAGGCCGTGGCCAGCGGGATCAGCACGATGGCATTGACGAACATCACGGTGCCGATCATCTCGCCAAGGTTGCGCAGGATCATCAGGGGGTTCTTGATTTCCGGCGGCAGAAGACGCTCGCCGCGCAGTTTGGCCCAGATGCCGAAGATCAGGGCGCCCGCGAATCCCAGCAGGATCAGGATCTGGCTGACCGGCAGCCCGTCTGCCACCGATTTGACGAACATGTCTTCCAGCGCGAAGCCCGCCATCGAGGCGACCATCAGCACGATGCCGCGGATGTTTTCCATTGCCGTCACATGTTGTTAGGAGCGGCGCCATCGCGACCCTTGCCGCGCGCGCCGAATGCCTGTCCGACATCGCCGAAAGGCGACGGCGCTGCAAGCCACCGGATCGGGGGACGGCGGCGGACCGCTCAGCCGGGGCGCTTCTTGGGCACGCCGTAAAGCTCCAGCCGATGGCCCTTCAACTCGTAGCCCAGCTTGGCGGCAATGCGTTCCTGAAGCTCCTCGATCTCGGCATCGACGAATTCGATGACCTCGCCCGAGTTCATGTCGATCAGGTGATCGTGGTGATCGCGGTCGGCACTTTCATAGCGCGCCCGGCCATCGCCGAATTCATGCTTTTCGAGGATGCCGGCCTCCTCGAACAGTTTGACCGTGCGATAGACCGTGGCGATCGAAATGCGCGGATCCACCGCCGAGGCGCGGGTGTAGAGCTCTTCCACATCGGGGTGATCCGAGGTCCGCTCCAGGACCATGGCAATGGTCCGTCGCTGCTCGGTCATGCGCAGGCCCTTTTCTTCGCAGCGGGCTGTGATGGTGTCGGTCATCGCGTCGTCTCGTGGCTTCGATGGGCACTGACTTACGGGATTTGTGCCGCCGTCTCCACCTCTAAACCTGCGGCACCGGCGCTCAGGCGAAGGCAGGTTCAGGTGCCGCAGAAGGTCTGGCGCACTTCCTCGTCCGGTTCGGGCGGGCGGGTGAAGCTTTCGGGTGCGGCGTCAAAGGGCCGGGTGACGGTTTCCAGCAGGGCGCGAAAGGGGGCGAGGTCGCCCTCGACGCCACTGGAGATCATCGCCTCGATCATATGGTTGCGCGGAATGACCTGCGGGTTGGCGGCACCCATCGCCGCGGTGTCGGCACCGCCCTGTTGCGCCAGCCGGGCGGTATGGCGCGCTTGCCACGGGGCCAGCGGGGCGGGGTCGGCAAAGGCCTGCTCGGCGGTGCCGGTGGCCAGACCGGCGAAAGTGTTGGTGAAATCGGCGCGCCCGGTTTCCATCGCGGACAGCAGGTCGTTGATCAGATGGCTGTCAGCCTCGGCCAGATCCCCGTCGTCGGGATCGGCGGTCAGCCCCAGCTTGGCGCGGAACACCGCCAGCCATTCCAGCGCGAACACCTCCGGGAAGCGGTGCACAGCCTTGGTGGCGATCTCGACCGCGCGATCCTGGTCCGGGTTGATCAGCGGCAGCAGGCAGGTGGCCAGTTGCGCGATGTTCCACACCGCGATGTCGGGCTGGCGGTTGTAGGCATAGCGGCCGAACTGGTCGATGGAACTGAAGACCTTGCCGGACTCGAACCGATCCATGAAGGCGCAGGGGCCATAGTCGATGGTCTCGCCCGAGATCGTCATGTTGTCGGTATTCATCACCCCGTGGATGAACCCCACGCCCAGCCATTTCGCGATCAGCCGGGCCTGCGCGTCGATCACCGCGTTCAGCAGGTCCAGCGCGGTTTCGGCCTGCGGGTAGTGGCGGGTCCGCGCGTGGTCGGCCAACAGCCGCACGGCCTCCTCATCGCCACGAGCGGCGAAATACTGGAAGGTGCCGACGCGGATATGGCTGGCGGCCACGCGGGTCAGCACCGCGCCGGGCATTGCGCCGCCTTCGCGGAACACCCGGTCGCCGGTGGTGACGGCGGCCAGCGCGCGGGTGCTGGGGATGCCCATGGCGTGCATCGTTTCCGAGACCACGTATTCGCGCAGCACCGGGCCAAGCCAGGCGCGGCCATCGCCCATGCGCGAAAACGGCGTGCGGCCCGAACCCTTGAGCTGGATGTCGCGGCGGTTGCCGTTTCGGTCCAGAACCTCGCCCAGCAGCAGCGCCCGGCCATCGCCCAGTTGCGGCGACCAGCCGCCGAACTGGTGCCCGGCATAGGCCTGCGCCAGCGGTGCCGCACCCTCGGGCACGGCGTTGCCGGCGAGAACGGCGAGACCCGCCTCGCTGGCCAGGGCTTCGGCCTCGATCCCCAGATCCGCCGCAAGGGCGGCGTTGATCACGATCAGGCCGGGACGGGTCACCGGATCGGCGGGTTGCCGGACATAGAATCGGTCCGGCAGGCGGGCGTAGCTGTTGTCGAATGGGATCTGGAGCGTCATGGCGAGCCTCTAAGGGATACAGAAGATATAGGTTCTGCGGCCCCCGGATGCCATGCGCCTTTGGCAGGGGGCGGGACGCCTTCGACGAGAGTATTTAGGCCAAGAAGAAGTTGGGCCCCGGAAATGTGCGCCTAGAGCCGCGCGATGCGGTCGATCAGCAGTTTGAAGAAGCCGTCGGCATCCACATCTCCGATGAACAGGGCGTTGGGCGCCCGGTCGGTGACGCCCCACCAGTCGGCGACGGTCATGCCACGGGTCAACGCGCTTTGGGTCTCGATCTCGACGTTGATGAAGCGTCCTGAAAAGAGTTCGGGCCGGATCAGCCAGGCGATGACGCAAGGGTCGTGCAGGGGGGCACCGGGGCTGTCGTATTTCTCCATGTCGAAGCGTTCGAAGAAATCGGTCCATTCGGCCACGGCGCGGCCCACCGGGGTGCCCATGTTGCGGAAGGCCTCGACCCGCGGTTCGGTGGTCAGCGCCTTGTGGGTCACATCCAGCGGCATCACCGTGAGCGGCACGCCGGATGCAAAGACGATCTGTGCCGCTTCGGGATCGACGTAGATGTTGAATTCCGCCGCCGGGGTGATGTTGCCGACCTCGAAATAGGCGCCGCCCATCAGCACGATCCCGGCAATGCGGGGGGCGATGTCGGGCGCCTGTTGCAGCGCCATGGCGATGTTGGTGAGCGGGCCGAGGGGGCACAGGGTGACGCTGCCCGCGGGTTCGCGCCGCAGCGTGTCGACAATGAAATCCACCGCGGAGGTGTCCTGCAGCGGCATTAACGGATCGGGCAGGGCAGGGCCGTTCAGCCCGGTGTCGCCGTGGACATGTTCTGCCGTGCGCAGGAGGCGTTCGAGTGGTGCCTCGGCCCCGGCATAGATCTTCACGTCGCTGCGCCCGACCAGTTCGCAGATGATGCGGGCGTTCTTCGAGGTCAGTGCCAGCGGCACATTGCCGGCCACGGTGGTGATGCCAAGCAGATCGATCTCTTCCGGCGACGCCAGTGCCAGCAGGATGGCGACGGCATCGTCCTGTCCGGGATCGGTGTCGATGATGATCTTGCGCGGGGTGGGGGCGTTGTCTGTGCTCATGTGCGCAGTCTTGGCAGGTTGGGAGAAAAAGAAAAGCCCCGGCGGTGGGGACGCCGGGGCATATCGCGGGTCAGGTCCGCGATCAGCCGTCGAAATCGACGGTTTCGGTCAGGCGCAGGGCGGCCGGGCGCAGTTTGGCGAGATCCATGAGGTTCACGTCATCGGCGGTGAAGCTGCCCCACGAGGAGACCAGCTCCGAGGCCGGAACGCTCGGGTCGACAGGATATTCGTTGTTGATCTCGGAATAGAGTTCCTGGCCTGCGGTCGAGGACAGGAATTCCATCAGCTTGATGGCATTCTCGCGGTTGGGCGCGGATTTGGTCATTGCCATGCCCGAGACGTTCACATGGGTGCCGCCGTCCTCGAAGGTGGGGAAGACGATGCGCACGCTGTCGGCCCAGGCCTTCTGTTCGTCGTCCTTCAGCATCAGGCCCATGTAGTAGGTGTTGCCGATGGCGATGTCACATTCGCCGGCCCAGATTGCCTTGACCTGTGCGCGGTCATTGCCCTGGGGCTTGCGGGCCAGGTTGGATTTGACCCCTTCCAGCCATTCGGTGGCCCCGTCTTCGCCGTGATGCGCCAGCACCGCCGCCGTCAGTGCGACGTTATAGGCGTTGGTGCCCGAACGGGTGCAGATGCGGCCTTCCCATTTGTCCGAGGCCAGGTCTTCATAGGTGGTCACCTCGCCATCGGCGACACGGTCTTTCGAGGCATAGACGACCCGCGCGCGGCTGGTCAGGCCAAACCACTGGTTGCCGGGATCACGGAACAGCGCCGGGATCTGGGCCTCGAGCGTGGCGTTTTCGACCGGCTGGGTGACGCCTTCTTCCACCAGTTGCGACAGGCGCGAGATGTCGGTGGTCAGCACCAGGTCGGCGGGGGAGCGGTCGCCTTCGGATTTCAGACGCTCGACCAGACCCTTGCTGAGGAACACCGAATTGACGGAGATGCCGGTTTCCTCGGTGAAGGCGTCGAACAGCGGTTCCACCAGTTCGGGCTGGCGGTAGGAATACACGTTGACCTCATCCGCGAAGGCGGGAACTGCGGCAACGACCAGAAAGGCGGCGCTCAGGCCATGGTTCAGACGGGTCAGCATCAGGAAACTCCGGTTTTAGCTTGACTGTTTTTGTCGTGTTTGGCGGAGATAAATCGAAACTTGCGGGGCCGGTCAAGGCCCCGATCGGGATAACTGACAAAAAAAGTCGGAATGTCGCGCCGCGGATCTGTGCCGGGGCGATTGCCGGGCGCTCAGCCCTGGCGCGCGGCCTTTTCCGCGGCCTTGGTCGCGTTCCAGATGGCGTCCATTTCCTCCAGCGAGGAGTCCTCGGGGGCGCGGCCCTGCGCGGCCAGCGCGGCCTCGATGGCTTCGAATCGGCGGGTAAACTTGGCGTTGGCGGCGCGCAGGGCCGTTTCAGTGTCCACGCCCAGATGTCGGCCCAGGTTGATAACCACGAACAGCAGGTCGCCGAATTCCTCGGCAATCTCGGCGGCCCCCAGGGTGTCGCGGGCTTCGACCAACTCGCGGCTTTCCTCGGCCAGCTTGTCCAGAACCATGCTGGTGTCGGGCCAGTCGAAACCGACGCGGGCGGCACGGTTCTGCAGCTTTTGCGCCCGCATCGCCGCCGGCAGTCCCAGGGCCACATCGGCCAGCACACCGGCGCGTTGTCGGGACGCCCGTTCGCGCGCCTTCTGGGTTTCCCAGTCCAGCGTCTGTTGTTCCGCCGACTTGTCGCGGCTTTCATCGCCGAACACATGGGGGTGGCGGTCCACCATCTTGTCCGAGATGCCGTTGGCAATGGCGTCGAAATCGAAATGCCCGGCCTCGGTGCCGATCTCGGCGTGATAGACCACTTGCAACAGCAGATCGCCCAATTCGCCCTTCAACTCGCCCATGGCGCCGCGTTCGATGGCGTCGGCGACCTCATAGGCTTCCTCGATGGTATAGGGGGCGATGGTGTCGAAGGTCTGCTCGATGTCCCAGGGGCAGCCGCTGTCGGGGTCGCGCAGGCGGCGCATGATTTCCAGCAGGCGGGGCATGCCGCCCTTGGGGTCATGGATCAGGTCGTCGGTCATCGGGATCTCCACGGCAGGGGTTGCCGCAGATGGGCAGAGCCGGGCGGGCTTGTCCAGCCGGTTGCCCGATCCGCGCCGGAATGGGACGGGGTTGCGCAGGGCGGCGCAAGGCCTACCTGAATGTCAGGATCAGGAAAGCAGGCAGATGCGCGTGATGGTTTGGATTGCAATCGGATTGGCGATGCTGGTCGCCGCGGCGATGCTCTATGTCCGGCTGGCGCCGTCGGATCCGGCGGTCTGGCATGTGGACCCGCTGACGGTGACGCGTCCTCAGGACAAGGCACATGTTCTGTATCGTCCGGGCGATGGCGATCAGCCGGGTGTGGTGGTGGCCGCTGCACCGGATCAGGCGCTTGCAGCCCTGACCGAAGTGGCGTTGCAGACACCACGCGTGCGGGTTCTGGCCGAAAGCCCGGACCGCGTGACCTTTGTTGCCCGCTCGGCCCTTTGGGGGTTTCCCGATTACATCTCGGTGCGGGGCGTGCCCGAAAGCGATGGCGCGCGGCTGGTTGTCTTTGCCCGGCAACGGTTCGGCCGCGATGATCTGGGGGTCAACGCGGCGCGGGTCACCGCCTGGATGCAGGCCTTGCGGGCCCGGTCTCTGCCCAATCCCTCTTGACCCGATGGCTTGGGTCGGACAGATGCCACAGGCATGGTACCTGAAGACAAGCTAGAGCAGATCACGGCCCGGTTCGAATACCTCGAAGCCAGAATGGCCGACGGCACGGCGGGCGAGGATATCGCCGCGCTGGCCAAGGAATATTCCGACCTGCGCCCGGTAGTGACCCAGATCCACCGCTATCGCCAATTGCGCAAGGACATCGCCGAGGCGGAATCGATGCTGGACGATCCCGAGATGAAGGAGCTGGCCGAGGACGAACTGCCCGAGCTGACCGCGCAATTGCCCGAGGTCGAACACGCGCTGCAACTGGCGCTGTTGCCCAAGGATGCCGCCGACGAACGCGCCGCCCTGATCGAGATCCGTCCCGGCACCGGCGGTGACGAGGCGGCCCTGTTTGCCGGCGATCTGCTGCGCATGTACCAGCGCTATGCCGAGGCGCGCGGCTGGCGCTTTGAAATCCTGGAAGAAACCGGCACCGAATTGGGCGGCATATCCAAGGTTGTCGCCCGCATCGACGGCGCCGGGGTGTTTGCCCGGATGAAGTTCGAAAGCGGCGTGCACCGGGTGCAGCGGGTGCCAACCACCGAATCCGGGGGGCGGGTGCATACATCGGCAGCGACCGTGGCGGTGCTGCCGGAAGCTGAAGATGTGGACATCCACATAGATCCCGGCGATTTGCGCATCGACACCATGCGCGCCAGCGGCGCCGGTGGCCAGCACGTGAATACCACCGATTCGGCGGTGCGGATCACCCATGTGCCCACCGGCATCGTCGTCACCAGTTCCGAGAAGTCACAGCATCAGAACCGCGCCATCGCCATGCAGGTGCTGAAGACGCGTCTTTATGATGAAGAACGCCAGCGGCTGGCCGATGAACGCGCGGCGGATCGCAAGGGGCAGGTGGGGTCGGGCGACCGTTCGGAACGCATCCGCACCTATAATTTTCCGCAAGGGCGGGTCAGCGATCACCGCATCAACCTGACGCTTTACAAGCTGGATCAGGTGCTGGCGGGCGATCTGGATGACTTCATCGACGCGCTGATATCCGATGCGCAGGCCGCGCAACTGGCGGATATGCAGGCATGACCGGCGCCCAGGCGCTGCAGGCCGCTCTGCCGCGTCTGAAAGCGGCGGGGATAGTGGCCCCCATGGGCGATGCCCGCCGCCTTCTGGCCCATGCGATGCAGGTGCCGCCGGGCCGCCTGACCCTGCTGCTGCACGATCCGCTGCCCGAGACGGCGCAGACCCGATTCGAGGCCGCCATTGCCGCACGCGCGACCCGCCAGCCTGTGTCACAGATCACCGGCACCCGGGCTTTCTTCGGGCGCGATTTCCACGTCACCCCCGATGTGCTGGATCCGCGCCCCGAGACCGAGGCGCTGGTGCTGGCGGCCCTGGACCGGCCCGCCGCGCGCCTGTTGGATCTGGGCACCGGCAGCGGCTGTATCCTGTTGACCCTTCTGGCGGAATGGCCCAAGGCAACGGGGCTGGGCATTGACGCCTCCGAGGCCGCGCTGGCGGTGGCGGCGCGCAACGCGCGTGCATTGGGCGTGCGGGACCGCGCCGACCTGCGCAAGGGCGACTGGCTGACCGGCGTGGCCGGCCCCTTCGACCTGATCGTATCGAACCCGCCTTATATCACCGAAGCCGACCACGCGACCCTGTCGCCGGAAGTGCGCGATTGGGAACCGCGCGGTGCGCTGACGCCGGGCGGTGACGGGCTGGACGCCTATCGCCGCATCCTGCCGGGGGTGCCCGCGCTGCTGGCCGAGGGCGGGCGCGTCCTGCTTGAGATCGGGGTGGGGCAGGAAGACGACGTGGGCCGGATAGCCCGCGACGCCGGATTTGCCCGCGTGGCCTGCCTGCCGGACCTTGACGACCGGGGCCGGGTCATGACCCTGTCGTGCGGTTGAGGCCGCCAAAGGGTTCACCTTGTGCCCAATTTTTGCTTGTCTTGCCCCGCCGTGCATGGTTTACACCGAGAAGTCGGATGCTTGGAGCGCCAACGAAGGCTGTTCCCCCGACGCTAAGCCGTAAAATGGACAGCGCTGTATCGAGACCGGGCAGAATTGCCTCGCCGCGCTGAAGGCAGAAACTAAGGCCGAGAAAACTACGTATGAGATCTTCCAAGTCACGATCGCGGTCGAAGTCGAACCGCAACCGGTCGTCGGTCGGCAATATTGTCAATCGCGTTTTCGACAGCTCTGGCCCCGAGGGCAAGGTCCGTGGCACGCCGCAACAGATCATCGAGAAATACAACCAGCTGGCCCGCGACGCGCAGTTGAGCAACGATCGCGTGGCCACCGAGAACTTCCAGCAGCACGCCGAGCATTATACCCGCCTTGTGGGCGAGGCGCAGCGCGAAGCCGATGCCAAGCGCGAGCAGCAGGAACAGCAGAACCGTGATCGCCAGCGCGACCGGGACGAGCCGCGCCAGAATCAGCAGCCCGCGCAGGGCGACAATCGTGGCGACGACACCGGCGACAGGTCGCGGGACGCTGCCGCGCAGGACAACAACAGCAACAATACCAATACCAACAATACCAACAGCGACAACGTCGCCGTCGCACCCGAGCCGCAGAAGACCACCAGCAACGATGTGCTGGATCTGGCGCCCGCCGACAGCCAGGACAGCGGCTTGGTGGAGACGCCCGAAAGCGCTCCGGCCAAGCCCAAGCCGAAGCCCCGCCGCGCCCGCAAGCCCAAGGCCAAGGATCCCAAAGACGCCGCCCCCGGCGACGCCGTCGCCCCCGAGTCCGCCGCCAGTGATGCCGCGCCCAACGATGGTGCTGCAACCGACGCGGACAACGGCAATTCAGCCCCCGCCGCCGCGACCGAAGAGCCGCCGAAAGCCGCCGAATAGGCCCGCGATCGCCGCGAACTTGCCACAACGTTTTCAAGGCCATGCAGTCCGCTGCGTGGCCTTTTGCATGTGCGTAGGGCGTGGGGACTCTAGCTGCCGTCCAACTGCCGGGCCAGCGCGCAGAACCCTTCCAGCGAGATCTCCTCGGCCCGTGCGGTGGGGTCCAGTCCGGCAGCGCGCAGCTGATCTTCGATATCCGGGGCCATCCCCTTGAGGGCCGCGCGCAGCATCTTGCGGCGCTGGTTGAAGGCCGTGGCCACCACATGCGACAGGGTCTTTGGGTTGGCCTCGAACCGCGGCGCGTCCAGACGGGTCAGATGCACCACCGCCGAGCTGACCTTGGGCGGCGGCGTGAAGGCCTGCGGCGGCAGGTCCAGCACGATTTTCGCATCGCAGCGCCATTGCGCCAGCAAGGCCAGCCGCCCGTAGGTTTTCGAGCCGGGCTTGGCCACGATTCGCTGCGCCACCTCGCGCTGGAACATCAGGGTCAGGCTTTCCCAGAAAGGCGGCCAGCTGTCCGGGGTCAGCCAGCGCACCAGTAACTCGGTGCCGACGTTATAGGGCAGGTTGGCGGCGACCCGCACCGGGCCGGTCAGATGGCCCGACAGGTCCACCTCCAGCGCGTCACCCTCGATGATCTCCAACCGGCCGGGGTAGGCATCGGCAATCTCCTGCAAGGCGGGCAGGCAACGGCGATCCTTCTCGACGGCGACGACCTTGCGCGCGCCTTCGGCCAGAAGGCCCCGCGTCAGTCCTCCGGGGCCGGGGCCGATCTCCAGCACGTCACAGCCAGTCAGATCACCGGCCTTGCGGGCGATCTTGGCGGTCAGGTTCAGATCCAGCAGGAAGTTCTGGCCCAGCGACTTGCGCGCGCTCAAGCCGTGGTTGGCGATGACCTCGCGCAGGGGCGGCAGGGTGTCGATGGCGCTCATGCGGTGGCCTGGGCACGGAAGCGGGCCATGCGGTCGGCCTGGATCAGCGCCTCGATCAGGCTGGTGGGATCGGCCTGCCCCTGACCGGCGATGTCAAAGGCGGTGCCATGGTCGGGCGAGGTGCGGATGAACGGCAGCCCGAGCGTGATGTTGACGCCGGTGTCGAAACCGATGGTCTTGATCGGGATCAGCGCCTGATCGTGGTACATGGCCACCGCCACGTCATAGTTCCGCCGCGCGGCCGCATGGAACATCGTGTCGGCCGAGGCCGGACCCTTCAGATCCAGCCCCTCGGCGCGCAGCGCCTCCAGCACCGGCGAGATGATCGTGATTTCTTCGTGACCCATGGCCCCGCCTTCGCCCGCATGGGGGTTCAGCCCGGCCACGGCGATGCGCGGTGCCTGGATGCCAAAGTCGCTTTGCAGGGCGCGATGGGTCAGCCGCAGGGTGTCGCGCAACAGTTCCGCGGTCAGGGTGCGGGGCACGTCGCCAAGGGCGATGTGGATGGTGGTGGGAACCACCCGCAGCCCCTCGCAGGCCAGCATCATGACGACCCGTTCCACCCCGGCCAGCGCGGCCAGGTATTCGGTATGGCCGGGATAGGCGAACCCGGCGCCATCCTTCAGCGCCTTCTTGTGGATCGGTGCGGTGCACAGCGCCGCCGCACTGCCACGCTGCACCAGGTCGACGCCGCGCGCGATCACCTCGATCACCTGCGCCGCGTTGGCGGGCGAGGGCACGCCGGGATGGGCATGTTCGGGAAAGCGATGGGTCAGCACCGGCAGCGCGCGCTTGCAGGCGGTCAGGGCCTCCATCGGATCGGCGATCTCGGTCACCGGCGTGCCCGAGGGCAGATGCCGGGGATCGCCGATGTAGAAGAACGGCAACCGGGTGCGCAGGGCATCCCAGGCCTTGGCGGCGATCTCGGGGCCGACCCCCGCCGGTTCTCCGCAGGTCAGCGCCACCGGCAGCATTATCGCACGATCTCGATGAACGCGTCGGCGCGCAGCTCTTCAAGGTAGCTTTCGCCATAGCTGTCCAGGCGCCGCGCCAGCAGTTGCACCTGCACGTCCTCGCGGCTCAGGTCCTCGTTCGGAATGCCGGTGCGGGCACAGAGCATCACGATGCCGCTGCCCAGCGGCGCCATTTCGCCCTCGTCCAGAATATCCAGCGTACGGGTGATGTCGCCCGGAACCTTGGCGCGCGCTTCGGTGGTGCGTTGCAACTGCTCGGGCGGGCCGTTGAAGTACACCCCGTACAAATCTTCGCAACGATCGACCTCGGGCCGGATCCGGGCGATCTCGGCGGTCGGGCTGGTGCCGAGGGGCAGGGCGACCCGGATGAAATCCAGTGTCACATTGCCAGTCAGCGACGGCCGCGCGTCCTGCAGCGCGCGGAACTGGAACAGCACCAGTCCGCCATTGGTCATCAGCGGTTCGGTCACCTCACCGGGTTGCATGGACAGAAACAGCGGCGCGATCTGCGGCGGCAGTTCCGACAGTGGCCGCCAGGGCATCTCGCCGCCATTGACCCGCGACGGCGACACCGAATACTGCCGCGCCGCGTTCGAGAACTGCGAAAAGCTGGTCATCTTCTGGAAGGCCTCGGCGCGCACTTCGTTGATCTCGGCCACCTGAGGGTTCATCGGCAGCACGATCTCGGCCAGCTTGACCTGGGTCGAGCGATCCCCGGTGCCAAGCGCCATGGCGCGGTCGACTTCTTCCTCGGTCGGGCGGGCGCGGCTGGCGAACCGTTCACGCACCACGTCGCCCCAGGCCAGCAGGGCGCGCACATAGTCGCGGAAGGTCTGCTCCTGAATGCCCACATCGGCAATCGCGGCGACGAATTCTTCCTTGCTGACATTGGCGCGGCCCGCAAAATTCTCCATCGCGAATTCCAGCTCGTCGGTGGTCGGCAGAATCCCGGCGGTGGCGGCGGCGTCCAGCTTCAGACGATCCTCGATCAGCGACTCCAGCGCGACCTCGCGATCCGCGGCCAGAATGCTGAGAACGTTCAGGAACAACTCGCGCTGCTCGACCTCGAACCGGGTCACCACGCCATCGTTGACCCGCGCCACCGTGTCGAACGGCGATTGCGCCGCGGCCGCGACGGGCGCGAGGGCAAGGGAAGCAGCCAGGATCGATCGGCGCAGCAGGGGCAGGATGGCCATGGGTCTGTGGTCCTCAACTGGTGCAGCGGCGGCGGCGCGCAGCGGTCTCGTTGCTGCCGAACCCGGGCAGGCTGACGGACAGGCCGTAGCTGAGCGTGGGTTCGACATCTGTGGTTGCTCTAAATCTGCGGCGGGCGAAAAGATCAACCCTGACGCATTCGTTTTCATAGGCCAGGCCAAGCTCGGCAAAGTTTGTCCGTTTCGCGGTATAGTCCCGCCGGATGACCAGTTCGCTCGACCATCTTTCGTTGATCTGGTAGTCGAGATTGGCGGCGATTTCGTTCAGATCCTTGGTCTGGTCGCTGCTGCGATCTTCGCGCTGCCAGATGTAGCTGGAACTGAGATCAAGGTCGCCATAGGCCAACGACAGCCGGGTTTGCGACAGCGCCGGTTCAAAGTCGTTGTCCAGCAGCGTCAGGGTGCGCAGCGCCAGGTTGTTCGCAAAATCGATGTCCACTTGCGCCAGCCAGTCCGAGCGTGGCCCGCTCAGCCCCGATCCGTCGGGGAAGATGTCCCAGTCGTCATAGCGATAGATACGCCCGCTCGTCAGTGCCAGCGTCAGGCCTTCGGTGGACTGGCGGCTCCAGCGCAGGGCCAGGTTGACCCGGCCGCCGTCCTCGTAACGATCCAGCCCCGGAAAGCGGTTCAGGCGGAACAGGTTGCCCGTGTCCAGCGTCACCGCCCGGCTGTCGTCGTTGGGCGACCTGATCTGGCCCGCATCGGACCAGGCGAACTGGGCGACCGGTTCCAGCATGTAGGACACGCCGTCATTGGTCGGGCTGATCATCGGCCACGACAGGGTCACGGCGGCTTCGGGGATCAGCGCGGTCTGAAAGGTGGGGTAGCGATCGTCGTTGGTGATCTGCTTGGCCTCGGCGTTGAGCCGGGTGCGCGCCTGCATCCGCAACCCGTTCCACCCGGTCCAATCCCGCGCCCAGTCGACCCGGCCGCGCAACTGCGCCATGTCGCGGCCGATGATGTTCTGATCTGAATCACGCACGTGAAAATGGCCGATCAGATCCGAGTCCAGCCACCCACCGAAGGATGCGGGCTGATAGCGGCGGTTCCAACGCAGATCGCCCGAAAGCACGGGTTCGTATTCATCCTCGTTGGTCGTGTCGGCGCGCAGCGACTGGTAGTGGGTGATATTGGCCCAGATCCGCTCGTCCTCGCGGGTGCGCAGCAGCGAGATAGCGCTGTCCAGGCGGTCCTTCGCGGAATAGCCGTAGTCGCGCAAATAGGGGTCGTCCGACGTCGTCTCAAGATCGAAATTCAGCGAGAAGTCATAGGGCACCCGGAACGCCCCGTTGACGAACAGATAGCCACGGGTCTCTCCCGGCTCGATGGAATCCTGCGAAACCGCACCTTCGACGGTGATGTTCCCCTTGGCAAACGCCTGCCGGTACCGCGCCTCCAGCGTCGTGGTATGGTCGGTGGCGACATAGGGTGTCAGCTTCAGGTCGGAATGCTCGTTGATGACATAGAAATACGGCAGCTTGATGCCGTTGCCGAATTCCGTCGTCGAATAGAACGACGGGGTCAGGAAGCCCGACACCCGGTCTTCGGTGCCATCGGGCACGCGCAGGGTGGGCAAGTAGAACACCGGCACGCCCCAGATGCGAAAGCGCGCGTGGTAGAAGTAGATCTGTTTCAGTTCTTCATCATGGACGACACGCTTGGCACGGATTTCCCACAGCGGGGCGCGGCCATCCTCGCAGGTTTCGCAGCTTGAGGCCGCCACCTGCCGCAGATCGGAATAGCGGCCCTGGCGACGGGCCATTTCCGCACCGGTGATCTGCAATTGCCGGTCCAGGATCAGGCGCACGCCACTAAGCAGGCCGGTTTCCAGATCGGCTTGCAGTTCGGCCTGATCGGCCAGAAGGATGGTGCCGTCGGGATCGATGATGGTGATCGGACCGGAGACGAAAATCCGATCCTTGGCCCGGTCATAGCGCAGGCTGTCGGCGCGCAACTGGGTGTCGCCGTGGAAGATCTCGACGTTGCCGGTGGCCACCAGCACATCCTCGCCTTCGATCCGCACCAGGTCGGCGGCCAGCGCGGTCAGTACCGGGGCCTCCGCTGCGTCCTGCTGCGCCCAGGCAGGCGCGGCCAGCCCCAGACCGGTCAGGGTCACGACCAGCAGGGTCAGCAGGGCAGGTAGAAGGGGGCGTCGCGACACGATGCTCAACCGTCCTCGAAATGCAGCAATGTGGCCAGCGCCATGCAGATGGCGGCGGCGGGTGGGGCCCAGATGGCCACCATTACCGGCAACTGTCCACTGTCGCCCATGACCTGCGCCAGATTGCCGACGAAATGGACCCCGAAGCCACACAGCACCGCGGCCAGGACCATCAGCCCGGTGCGACCGAAACGCGTGTGGCGCAAGGTGAACATGGCCCCCACCAGAACCATCGCCAGAAAGCTGATCGGTTTGGACAGTTCCGCCTGGAACCACACCCGGTGCGACCGTGCCGAGAACCCGGCGGAGTCCAGCCGGGCGATGAATTCCGGCAATTCCCAGATCGGGATCGCCGAGGGGGTGCCGAAGCTGTCGCGGATCTGGTTGCGGGTCAGATCGGTGGGCACCGTGGTCGCCTGGATGATCTGGGCCCTGGCCTCGGGATTGCCCTCGGTGTCGAAATCCCAGCGCTTGGCCTGCATCAGCACCCACGCGCCATTGCCCAGTTCCGCCGAGGCCGCGTCGATCCGGTACAGCGGCCGATCCTCGCCGTCGAAGCTGAAGAAGGACACGCCAAACAGCTTGGTGCCGTCCATGTTGGCGCTTTCGGCATGGATGGCGACCTGTTCGCCGGGGCGGCCCTGGCGCAGCCACAGGCCTTCGCGGCTGACCGAGACGACCCGTTCCGAGCCGCGGATGCGGTTCTCGGTTTCGTTGTATTCCTTGGAAATCGTGGCCACCACCGGGTTGCCGATGGCCACCACCACGCAGCCCAGCAGCATCGCCGCCAGTGCCGGGGCCACAAGGCTGCGGATCGCCGAGCGCCCGGTGGCGCGGGTGATGACCAGTTCCGACGTGCGCGCCAGCGAGATGAACATGGTCACCGCCGTCAGCAGCACGATCAGCGACAGGATCTGGTACAGCACCTCGGGCAGATGCAGCAGCGCCATATAGGCCAGCATCCCGAAACTGACCTCGCCGGTGTCGAAGCGGCGGATATGCTCCAGCAGTTCCACCAGCCACATGAACAGGGTGAACCCGCCCAGGATCACCGCGAAGGTGGTCAGGAACTTGCGGGCGAAATACAGGTGCAGGATCATGCGCGCCCCCGCCGTCGCAGCAGTGCGCCCAGGGTGCTGTCGGCCACTGCCAGCAGCAGCAGGCACAGCGCCGCCGCCATCAGGCAGGGCACATAGACCAGCGGCCATTTCGACGGATCGGTCTTGGCCACGTCGATGGCGGCATTGTCCACCAGCTTGACCAGCACCACCAGCACGATGGCAAAGGCCACCTGCCGCCACAGGCCGAAGCGGCTGAAGCCGCCCAGCATCAGGGCCGCGAAGCCCACCACGGCGGCGGTGGCCGACAGCAGCGCCTGGGTGATCCGCAGATGCGCCTCGCGTTGCAGGTAGGCGGCGCTGCGGCGGGTCCGTTCCTCGATCTCGGGGGTGGGGTTCAGCAGGGTCAGGGTCGACAGTTGCCGCTGATCCAGCCGCCGCTGCGCAGGGGTGGTGGCCAGATCGCCGATGGCGACGGTGAAATCGTCGAACACCGTGGTGGCCAGCCGTCCGGTGCTGTGGGTCAGGGTCTGGGCCATGCCGTCGAACATTACCAGCCGTGGTCCGTCTTCGTGCCGGACCAGCAGGGCCTGATGAGCGCTGTAGGTGGTCTCGCGCACCGGCTCGCGGCGATCGGTGACCAGCAGCCCCTCCAGCGTGCCATCCTGCGAGATGTCGCGGACATAGACGGTGACGCCGCGTGTCGGGCTCTGGAAGGTGCCGGGCACCAGCAGCCTCGACGAGATCGCATCGGCCAACTGGGCCTCCAGACGGTTCAGCTCGCGGGCGGCGGCGGGCACCACCAGATGCGCCAGCAGGGACATCAGCAGCAGCACGATCACCCCGAACATCGCAAACGGCCGCACCAGCCGGAAGGCGGAATAGCCGGTCGCCTGCACCACCACCAACTCGCTGTCCGCATGCAGACGGTTGGTGGTATAGGCGGCGGCCACGAAGCCCGCCACCGGCAGCACGATCAGCATGATGCCGGGCACGCTGAGCAGCGTCAGTTGCAGCACAAGCCCGCCGCCCTGGCCTTCGGCCAGATAGCGGTCCAGCAGGATCACCGCGCGGTTGACCCAATAGATCCCGACCAGCACCAGTGCAAAGAAGCCGAAGACCCGCATCAGCTGGGACAGGATATACCGGTCGAAACGCCCCACTCACCACCCTTTCCGTGTTCGTGACCCCGGTCTTAACCGATCCCGCCGCAATGGAAAACTGGTCTCTGGCCATCGCGGCGCGGCACGATTACTGAAAAGGGGCAGACAACGCTGGAGATTGCCCCATGACCACCCCCGTCGCCATCCGGTTCGAAGAGCTTGATCTGGACAGGATCGCCCAGGCCGAAGGCCGTGTCGTCGTTCTGGTGGGCGCCGAGGCCAAACTGGATCCGGCCGCGCGCCGGGTCAACAAGCTGACCCGCGGGGCCTTGCTGCGCGCGGTGGAAAGTGCGGGCTTTGCCGATCTGAAGGCCGGGCAGGCGTTGGAGATGGGCTTTCCCGCCAATATGGCCGCCACGGCGGTGCAGGTGATCAAGCTGGACCGCAAGGCCGATGCGCTGTCGGTGCGCAAGGCCGGGGCCACCATTGCCGGGGCCAAGGATGGCAAGCCGCTGCTGGTGCTGGCCGGCGCTCATCCGCGCGCCGCAGATCTGTCCTTCGGGCTGGCGCTGCGCACCTATGCCTTCACCGATCACAAGTCCGAGGCCGCGCCGGTCGAAGGCGGGGTTTCGGTGATGGTCACACGCCCCGAGGCTGTGGCCGCCGCCGCCCGCGACATGGCCGCCCGCGCCGAGGGCGTGTTCTTCACCCGCGACCTGATCAACGCGCCCGCCAACATCCTGACCACCGACGATTTCGCCGCCCGCCTTGCCGCCATGCAGGAGATCGGGCTGGACGTGGAGATTCTGGAAGAACCCGAGCTGGAAAAGCTGGGGATGCGCACCCTGCTGGCGGTGGGGCAGGGCTCGGAAAGCCCGTCCAAGGTGGTGGTGAGCCGCTGGAACGGCGGTGCCGAGGGCGAACCGCCGCTGGCGCTGGTCGGCAAAGGCGTGGTCTTCGACACCGGCGGCATCAGCATCAAGCCTGCCGGCGGTATGGAAGAGATGACCGCCGACATGGGCGGCGCGGGCGTCGTGGCGGGTGTGATGCGCACCCTGGCCCTGCGCAAGGCGCGCGCCAATGTGGTGGGTCTGGTCGGGCTGGTCGAGAACATGCCCGACGGCAAGGCCATCCGTCCCGGCGATGTCATCACCTCGATGAAGGGCGACACGGTCGAAGTCATCAACACCGATGCCGAGGGGCGGCTCGTTCTGGCCGATGTGCTGTGGTACGCGCAGCAGCGGTTCGAGCCGCGCGGCGTGATTGATCTGGCCACCCTGACCGGGGCGGTCATCATCGGGCTGGGCCATGCCAGGGCTGGGGTGTTTGCCAATGACGACGCGCTGGCGGGCGCCTTCCTGAAAGCCGCCGAGGCCGAGGGCGAGGGCGCCTGGCGGATGCCGCTGGACCCGGCCTATGACAAGCAGCTGAAATCCCAGATCGCCGACATGAAGAACGTCGGCGGCCGCCCGGCGGGATCGATCACCGCCGCGCAGTTCCTGCAACGCTTCATCAAGGACGGCACGCCTTGGGTGCATCTGGACATTGCCGGGGTCGCACGCACCCCCGAGGCCACCGCCTTTGCCCCCAAGGGTGCCAGCGGCTGGGGCGTTCTGGCGCTGGACCGGCTGGTGCAGGACATGCTGGAAGACTGATGGGCGTCGTGCGCTTCTACCACCTGACCAAAAGCCCGGTCGAAAACGCGCTGGCCCGTCTGCTGGAACGCGCCATCGGCGCCGGGCTGCGGGTCGAGGTGCGCGGGCGCAGCGCCGAAAAGCTCGACTGGCTGGATCAGAAGCTCTGGCTGGGAGATGAGGCCGCCTTTCTGCCGCATGGCATCGCGGGCGGGCCGCAGGACGATCTGCAACCGGTGCTGCTGACCCTGTCCGAAACCCTATCGCCCACCACCCGCTGCCTGATGAGCATCGAGGGCGCCCCGGTAGGGGAGGGGGAGGCCGCCGTGCTGGATCGGGCGTTTATCCTGTTCGATGGCGGCGATGCCGATGCGCTTGGCCATGCTCGTGGACAATGGAAGGCGCTGACCGCCGCCGGGGCCGAGGCCGAATACTGGAGCGAGGAAAGCGGCCGCTGGGAACGCAAGCGCTGAGCGCGCGGGCAGGGGGCCGTCAGCGGGTCAGCACCATGCGGTCGCCGTTGATGGTGATCTGCTCGAACCGCGACAGATAGGACATGCCCAGAAGCGAGCCCGGCATCTCGCCCCGGCTGACCTGTGCGGGCACCTTGGTTTCCACCTGTCCGGCCAATTCGACCCGGTCCAGCCAGACCCGCGCGGTTTCGATCTGGCCGTTGGCGGTGCGGGCGCGCCCCAGGAAGGCCAGCTTGCCGGTGTCGATCCCGACCTTCTCGGCATCCTCAAGGCTCAGCACGATCTCGGTGGCGCCGGTGTCCACCAGGAAGTTGACCGGCGCGCCGTTGATCTTCAGCGCCATGTGGAAATGCCCGTCGCGCAGCCGGTTCAGGGTGATGGTCTCGCCCTCGGCCTGTACGCTTTGCTGCAGGGCGCTGCCCTGCCGGATGTCCTGCCACAGCCCGGCCCCGACGGCGATGCCCAGAAAGATCAGCCCCCAAAGCACCGCGTGCCGGGTCATCTGTCCCAGGTTGCGCCGGTTCGCCACCAGCACATAGCTGCCCACCAGCAACCCCAGAAGAATGAGATAGATCAGCGATCCGATCTGGTCAGAACCCATATGCGCCTCCAAGCCTGCCCTTTCAGATAGGTACTGCCGGGGCCGAAGTCACGTCAGGCTCAGCACCCCGAGGTCGCGCAGCCCGTCCAGCACGAATTGCACCGCCAGTGCGGCCAGCAGCATCCCCAGCAGGCGGGTGACCACCAGAATGCCGGTGCGGCCCAGGATATGCTCGATCACACCCGAGATCAGGAACAGCAGCAGCACCAGCCCGATGACGGCGGCCAGCACCAGATGAACCTCGAGAATGCCCAGCCAGCCCGGTGTGCCGCTGCCGGTCAGCAGGACCATCGCCGCCATCGAGCCGGGCCCGGCGATCAGCGGCGTGGCCAGCGGAAACACCGACGGATCGTGATCGGCATCGGTGGTGCGTCCCTCGCGGCGTTCGGTCCGGCGTTCGAACAGCATGTCCACGGCAATCAGGAACAGCATCAGCCCGCCCGAGATCCGGAAGGCGGCCAGTGAAATGCCCAGCCCTTCCAGCACCGCGTTGCCGAACAGGCCGAAGATCGTCAGCACCACGAAGGCGATGGCGCAGGCGCGGAAAGCGATGCTGCGGCGGCGCGCCTTGTCCATGCCGCTGGTCAGCGCCAGAAACAGGGGCGACATGCCGATCGGGTCGATGACCAGAAACAGCGTCACGAAAGTGCTGAGCGCAAAGGCAAGATCCATCCGGTCCTCCGGCGTTGTGGCAAGGCTGGGCGCGCCGGGTCAGCCTCCTGCCTTTTCCAGTTTGTCCTGTGCATCCAGCCACAGGCTTTCGGCGCGGTCCAGCGCCTCCATCACCTCGGCGTATTTCTTTTGCCAGACCTCGGCTTCGTTGATGCGCGGCGCGTCGTACAGTTCCGGGTCGGCCAGCTTGCCGGCCAGCCGGTCACGCATCGCGTTCAGCTTGCCGAGACGCTCCTCGCATTTGCGGACCTCGGCCCGCAACGCAAGGATGCGGTCGCGCGACGGCTTCTTCGGCGCCGGTTTCGCTGCCGCAGCGGCCCTGGCCCTGGACTCGGGCTTGGGTTCGCCCGCCAGCAGCATCTTGCGATAGGCTTCCAGGTCGTCCTCATAGGGCGTCACGCGGCCATCCTTGACCAGCCACAGGCGATCGGCCACCAGACTGAGCAGATGCATGTCATGGCTGACAAGGATCACCGCGCCGGAATAGGCGGCCAGCGCTTCGACCAGCGCCTCGCGGCTTTCCATGTCCAGGTGGTTGGTCGGTTCGTCGAGGATCAGCATATGCGGCGCATCCAGCGTCGCCAGCAGCAGCGACAGCCGCGCCTTCTGACCCCCCGACAGCCGGGCGACCACCGTGTCGGCCTGATCCGCGCCCAGCCCGAACCCCGCCAGTTGTGCCCGCAGCTTCGCCGGCGGGCTGCCGGGACGCTCGCGGCGCAGGTGGTCCAGCGGGGTTTCGTCGATCTCCAGCTCGTCCAGCTGGTGTTGCGCGAAATAGCCGATGCGCAGCTTCGACGCCCGCACGATGCGCCCCGACATCGCCGGCAGGCGGTCCGACAGCAGCTTGGCCAGCGTCGACTTGCCCTGACCGTTCTTGCCCAGCAGCGCGATGCGGTCGTCCTGGTCGATGCGCAGCGACAGCTTGCGCAGCACCGGTGTGTCGCCATAGCCCACCTCGGCGCCCTCCATGGCGATGATCGGTGGCGACAGTTCTTCCGGCGCGGGGAACGAAAACGCCCGGCTTTTCGCTTCCTCGGGCGAGGCGATGGGCGTCATCTTCTCCAGCATCTTGACCCGGCTTTGCGCCTGTTTGGCTTTGCTGGCCTTGGCCTTGAAGCGGTCCACGAAGGCTTGCAGATGGGCGCGCCGCGCATCCTGTTTCTTGGATTGCGCCGCCAGCACTGCCCGCTGTTCGGCGCGCTGGCGCACGAACTGGTCATAGGGACCCTGGTAGAAGGTCAGCTTGCGGTTTTCCAGGTGCAGGATCGCGCCCACCGCCCGGTTCAGCAGCCCGCGGTCGTGGCTGATGATGATGACCGAATGGGGATAACGCGCCAGATAGCTTTCCAGCCAGACCGCGCCTTCCAGGTCCAGATAGTTGGTCGGTTCGTCCAGCAGCAACAGGTCGGGTTGGGAGAACAGCACCGCCGCCAGCGCCACCCGCATCCGCCAGCCTCCCGAAAAGGCCGAACACGGCATCCGCTGTTCGGCATCGTCAAAGCCCAACCCCTTGAGGATGGCCGAGGCGCGGCCTTCGGCTGACCAGGCGTCGATATCGGCCAGCCGGGTCTGGATGTCGGCGATGCGGGTCGGATCGCTGGCGGTCTCGGCCTCGGCCAGCAGGGCGGCGCGCTCGGTATCGGCGGCCAGCACCGTGTCCAGCAGCGAGGTTTCGGAAGACGGCACCTCTTGGGCGACGCCGCCGATGCGGGCGCGCTCGGGCAGGCTGATGCGCCCGCCTTCCAGCACCAGTTCGCCGCGGATCAGTCGGAACAGCGTGGTCTTGCCGGTGCCGTTCCGGCCGACAAGGCCAACCTTGTGGCCAGTGGGTATGACGGCGCTGGCCCCTTCAAACAGGGGACGGCCTTCGACGGAATACGAGATATCTTCGATGCGCAACATGAGGGGCGGTTATCACCCCGGACGGCCCGGCAAAAGGGGGGATCAGCCCCAATCCTCGGTTCCGGGCACATGGCGCACCTCGCCCAGGGCATGAGCGACGAAGCCGGGGATGCGGCCGGGCAGGATCTCGGCCTCGGACCACAGCGCGGTCAGCGGTGCCAGATCGAAACGATGATCCGCCAGCACCGGCACCAGTTGGCCGCGATCCAGCGCCGGGGCCAGCGCCCATTCCGGCCCGAACAGCACGCCTTCGCCGCTGCAAGCGGCCTCGACCGCCGTGGACAGGGCACCCAGGCTGAGCGCGCCGTTGCGGCGGACCGAATGGCGGCGCCCGTCACGCCCGGTCAGGCGCAGCTGCGCGGTCATCTCGCTGCGGTGGCGGAACACATGCTGGTGGCCCGCCAGATCGGCGGCCTCGCGCGGGGTGCCGTGGCGTGACAGATAGCCGGGGGCGGCGACCAGCATTTGCCGACATTGGGCCAGTTTCTGTCGCCCCAGCCCCAGCCGCCGCGCCACCGGATCGCAGGTCAGCACCAGATCGGCGCCGGTCTGGTCCGGGGCCGGTGTCGGATCGCCCAGCACCAGGTCGATCTCAAGCCCCGGATGCCGGGCGCGGAACGACAGCAGCCAGGCCGCCACATGGGCACGGCCGAAATCGGCCGGCGCCGCCACCCGCAACAGCCCCTTCAGGCGCTCGGGCTGCCGGGCGATGCCCGCTTCCAGCATGTCGATCTGGGCCAGCAGGCGGCGCAGCGCCTCGTAATACTGCCGGCCGGCCTCGGTCGGTTCGGTCGCCCCGGTGCCGCGTTCCAGCAGGCGCACGCCCAGCCGGGTTTCCAGCCGTGTCAGCCGCCGCGAGACCGAAGAAGCCTCCAGATCCGCCTCCCGCGCAACCGCGCGCAGGGAGCCAAGTTCGATGACCCTCAGAAACAGGCGTTGATCGAGATATCCGCGGGTCATTCTGCCAAACTGTTGCAATTTAAACAACAAACTGCGTCTGACTGCATGATTTTGCAAGAAAATATGCAACACTCGGCGGTTCCGGCGGACTCTGGCCCAAACTCTGCTCCGGCCCGGAATCCGACCGCACAATGAAAGCCCGCCGTCGCCATCACAACAGGTGACTTTTCAACCGCCCGCGCGCGTGTTAGCAGACGCGCGATTTCGTCCGGACACGGCGTCCGGCACGATCCAATCTTCTGAAGGATTTTCCAACATGGCGACCGAACGCACCCTGTCGATCATCAAACCCGATGCCACCAAGCGCAACCTGACCGGCAAGATCAACGCCAAGTTCGAAGACGCGGGCCTGCGCATCGTCGCGCAGAAGCGCATTCACCTGACCAAGGCGCAGGCCGGCCAGTTCTATTCGGTACACGCCGAACGCCCGTTCTATGACGAACTGTGCGAGTTCATGGCCTCCGAGCCGGTGGTCGTGCAGGTGCTGGAAGGGGAAAGCGCCATTGCCAAGAACCGCGAAGTCATGGGCGCCACCAACCCCGCCGATGCCGCCCCCGGCACCATCCGCGCCGAATTCGCGGAATCGGTCGGCGAGAACTCGGTCCACGGTTCCGACGCGCCGGAAACCGCGGCCGAGGAAATCGCCTATTTCTTCTCGGGTCTTGAACTGGTCGGCTGATCGGTCCGCCTGATCACCCCGATTTCGGCAAGGGCCGCGTCCATCCGGGCGTGGCCCTTTTGCTGTGCGGGGGGCGCGCTGGCCGCCGCTTTCAAGGCGTCGAATCGCGCGCGCAGGGCGGTTTTCTCGGCGCCCTGGCAATCGTTCCACGGGCGGCCCTGCAGGCCCATTACCATGGCATAATAGGCAATGAAATGGGGGCGGTGGCCCTGGGCCAGCAGACGGCCATAGGCGGCGTCTGGGCCCAGTTCATGCAGGTCCTCGGCGGACTGGATGCCCACCTTGGCAAAAGCCTCGGCCATGGCCGGACCAAGATTGCGGATCTGGTCAATCGGGGTGGGCATGAGCGCGTCCTCTTACGCAGGGCATAGCCCGGACGCGCCCACAAGGGAAAGGGTCAGATCATGGCCCAGTCGGTGAAGACAAAACCGGGGCGCCGGCTTTCCTGGCCGGGTTTCTGCGCAGGGGTCGGGCGGGTCGGCGCGGCTGTCTTTTTCATGTCGTGTCCTTTCGATCACTCACGGTCACTGAAGCCTCAACGCCGACGACGCGGGGATGTTCCCCGGCCTCGGGTCAGGCCGCGCCTGAGATAAGCAGAGCAGACGCCACTCCAAGGGGCACGGGGCGAAAAAGGTTCAGATTGACGCCCAGTCACGAAATTGAACCGGCGGGTTTTGCACGGGCGCAGAGGGTGCCTGCGAAGTTGTCGGTCGTTGCGGGTCAGGCTGTGTGACGGGCGTTGGCATTGGAACCTTCCTTGATCCTTTTGTCCCATTCAATAATTACAGAGTAATATAATTACAAAATCAATGTCAATTTAGACTAATGGTTACCGTTAAGATTTCCAGTCGGGAAAGCCTCACTGTCATCCAACGGCAACAGGTTGCGCCAAGGCACTGACATCTATGTGTTTTCAGAGGGGGTGTCGAGCGGAGCGTGGCGGTGGACCAGGGAGGAGCAATGGGACATGCCACCTCCGCTTGACAGGACCAGTCTGCCAGATTCGGGGGCGTGCACACAACGCGCTTGCAGCATTGTTCGGGGTCGGCGCGTTCACAATGCCGTAAAACGGGCGTGCACATGCCCATATGATGAAGTTTCAGGCGGTGCCGGTGCCGGGATTTGGCCCGCCCTGAACGTCGGGGCAAGAACGGAAAGACCCGGCGCGATGGCCGGGTCCGGTCTGTGAGCCCTGGTCCGTGGTCCTACAGGTTTTCCGGCTGCGCCATGCCCAGAACGTGGAAGCCGCCATCAACGCGGACGATCTCGCCGGTGGTGCAGGCGCCGTAATCCGACGCCAGGTAGACCGCGGTGCCGCCCACGGCCTCCAGCGTTGCGTTGGCGCGCAGCGGCGCGTTCATCTCGGTGTTGCGATAGGTCTTGCGTGCCCCGCCGATGGCGGCGCCGGCCAGGGTTTTCATCGGGCCGGGCGACACCGCGTTGACGCGAATCCCGTCCGGGCCCAGGTCATTGGCCAGATAGCGCACCGAGCTTTCCAGCGCCGCCTTGGCCACGCCCATCACGTTGTAGAACGGCGTCACCCGGTTCGACCCCTGGTAGGTCAGGGTCAGGATGGTGCCCCCGTCGGTCATCATCGGCTTGGCGCGCCGCGCCAGTTCGATCAGCGAATAGCACGAGATGTTCAGGGAGTTCAGGAAGTTGGCACGCGAGGTGTCGGAAAACCGGCCGTTCAACTCGGCCTTGTCCGAAAACGCCACCGCATGAACCAGGAAATCCAGCCGATCCCAGCGCGCCGACAACTGCTCGAAACAGCGATCCATCGACGCGTCGTCGGTCACATCCACATCGACCAGAAAGTCGGATCCCACCGACTCGGCCAGCGGCGCCACGCGTTTTCCAAAGGCCTCGCCCTGATAGGTGAAAGCCAGTTCCGCGCCCTCGGCGGCCATGGCCCGG
Source organism: Fluviibacterium sp. S390 (assembly GCF_049800695.1). Classification (NCBI taxonomy): domain Bacteria; kingdom Pseudomonadati; phylum Pseudomonadota; class Alphaproteobacteria; order Rhodobacterales; family Paracoccaceae; genus Meridianimarinicoccus; species Fluviibacterium sp. S390. Next base: position 57,155 of record NZ_JBNAFN010000007.1, read on the forward strand.
GCAATGCCCCAGGCGATGGAACGTTCGTTGGCAACCCCCAGGATGAGGCCGCGCTTTCCGGTCATCAGATCCGCCATGATCGCGTTACCCGTGATATTTGCTCATGATGAGAGTTGCGTTGGTGCCACCAAAACCGAAGCTGTTGGACAGAACCGTGTCCAGGTCGACGTTGTCGCGCCGCTCGGTCACGATCTCGTCGGGCTTCAGGGCAGGGTCCAGTTCGGTGACATTGGCCGAGGCCGCGATGAAGTTGTTCTCCATCATGATCAGGCTGTAGATCGCCTCATGCACGCCGGTTGCGCCCAGCGAATGGCCGGTCAGCGACTTGGTCGAGGCGATGGGCGGGGTGTTGCCTTCGCCAAAGACCCGGCGCACCGCTTCCACCTCGGTCACATCGCCCGCGGGGGTCGAGGTGCCATGGGCGTTGATGTAGTCGATCTTGCGATCGCCGACGGTGGCCAGCGCCTGCCGCATCGACCGTTCGCCGCCCTCGCCGGACGGGGCCACCATGTCGTGGCCATCCGAGGTGGCGCCATAGCCGGTGATCTCGGCATAGATCTTGGCGCCGCGCGCCTTGGCGTGCTCCAGTTCTTCCAGAACCACCATGCCGCCGCCGCCGCCGATGACGAAGCCGTCGCGGGTGGCATCGAAGGGGCGCGAGGCGGTTTCGGGGGTGTCATTGTACTTCGACGACATGGCGCCCATGGCGTCGAACAGGCACGACAGGGTCCAGTCGACTTCCTCGCCGCCGCCGGCAAAGACCACGTCCTGCTTGCCCATCTGGATCAGCTCTGCACCGTTGCCGATGCAATGGGCCGAGGTCGAGCAGGCCGAGGTGATGGAATAGTTCACGCCCTTGATCTTGAACGGCGTCGCCAGGCAGGCCGACACGGTGGACGACATGCAGCGGGTGACCATGAACGGCCCCATCCGCTTGGGCGCGCCCTTTTCGATCACGGTCTTGTGGGCCGAGAAGAAGTTCGACGTGGAGGGCCCGCCAGACCCGGCCACCAGGCCGGCGCGCTCGTTGCTGACCTGTTCGTCGGTCAGGCCGCTGTCGGCGATGGCCTGCTGCATCGCCAGAAAGGCATAGGCGGCGGTCGGCCCCATGAAGCGCAGCTGGCGCTTGTCGATGGCTTCGGTCAGGTCGATCTGCGGGATGCCCGCAACCTGGCTGCGGAACCCGTGTTCGGCATAGACCTCTTCTTTGCGGATGCCGGATTTGCCGTGGTACAGGCTGTCCTTGACCTCTTCCACGGTGTTGCCGATGGGCGAGATGATCCCGATCCCGGTGATGACGACGCGGCGCATGGCGGTCTCCTTGTGGTCGGTTGTGGGCGGGTGGCTCAGCCTTCGGCGGCGGCCAGGCCCACTTTCATGTTGGTGACGGCACAGACCAGTTCACCATCGGCCAGAACCCGGCCATCCGCCACACCCATTTTCAGGCGGCGGTCGATGACGCGGGTGAAATCCACCTCATAGGTGACCAGCGTGCGATCGGGACGGATCATGCCCGACAGTTTCACCTCTCCGGCCCCCAGGGCAAAGCCCTGGCCCTGCCAGCCGCGCCAGCCCAGGTTGAAGCCGGTCAACTGCCACAGCCCGTCCAGCATCAGGCAGCCGGGCATCACCGGGTTGCCGGGGAAATGGCAGGGGAAGAACCACAGGTCGTCGGTGATATCCAGCTCGGCGCGGATATGGCCCTTGCCGTGTTCGCCCCGGTCCGCGGACACATCGGTGATGCGGTCCATCATCAACATCGGGGGTTCAGGCAGTTGCGCGTTGCCGGGGCCGAAAAGCTCTCCCCGCGCGCAGGCGATCAGCGCATCCTTGTCAAACGTGGTCGGATAGTCGGCCATGGAAGCCTGCCCCTTCGTCGTTTTTATCGGTTGGTTCCCATTAGCATCTGCTTTCGCCGGGATTCAAGGGCGGCGCGACGGAGCGCCGGCCCCCGCAGGTTTGCGATTTCAATTGAAAATAACTCGCAACGCCCTTTATAAAGGCAGTGATGACACAGACGCCATTTCCCTCGACCACATCCCCGGCTGCACGGGCTTCCGACTGGCTCAAGACCGCCGGGCTGCGCCCGACGCGGCAGCGCCTGATCCTGGCCGACCTTCTGGTCGGCGACGGGCAGGACCGCCATGTGTCCGCCGAAAGCCTGTTTGCCGAGGTTCTGGGCCGGGGCGAGCGTGTGGCGCTGGCCACGGTCTACAACACCCTGCGCGCCTTTTGCGAGGCCGGGCTGCTTCAGGAAATCACCGTCGATGGTTCGAAAAGCTACTTCGACACGCGCACCGACGATCACCCGCATTTCTACTGGGAAGACACCGCCGAACTGACGGATGCCCCCAGCGGAGAGCTAGAGATCACGCGCCTGCCCACGCTGCCCGAAGGGGCGCGTATCGCCAAGGTGGATGTGGTCATCCGTCTGCGGCGCGGCTGACCTTCCCCCCGGTTCTTCGTTGATCCATCGCGCGGGGCCGAGCCGCTGATGATGTCCGGCCTTCTGGATGAAATGGTGACGCTGCTGGCGGCGGGGCTGGCGATCACGCTGGGCACCAATCTGGACAATATTGTCGTGCTGACCGCACTTGCCGGCACGCTGGCCGATGGCGCGCGGCAGGGGCGGCGGGCATTGTGGATTGCCGCGGCGCTGGTTCTGGCCGCGGCCTGGGTCCTGTCGCTGCTGGCCGCAGGTCTTCCGGCGCATCATTCCCGCTGGATGGGGCTGGTGCCGCTGGGGCTGGGGCTGTTTGCCGGATGGCGCGCGCTGCGTGGCGGCGCGTCCGCAGACGAGGCGCCGGTTGCGGCGGGCGGCTCCATGGTGGCGCTGTTGCTGGTCAACAGCACCGATACGCTGGCCACGCTGACGCCGCTGCTGGCCGAAACCGCCAGCCCGCTGCGGCTGGCCATCGTCGTGGGCATGGCCATGGGCACGGCGGTTCTGGCGGCGGTGTTGGGCCGGGTTCTGGGCCACGATCGGCTGCGCGCGGCGCTGGAACGGCATGGCGCCTGGCTGGCGCCGCTCATCATGATCTGCGTAGGCCTGTATATCCTTGCCGACACCGGCACCGACCTGGTCTGACCCGCCGGTCATTGCGTCGCAGGCCGGCTTTCGCTACACCGCGCCAATCCCGCATCCCCGCCAAAGGCCCGCATCCCATGTCCGACCCCCGGAAGCTTTTCATCAAGACCTACGGCTGTCAGATGAACGTCTATGACAGCGAGCGTATGGCCGAGGCCCTTGGCCCCTCGGGTTATGTCACCACCGACACGCCCGACGATGCGGACATGATCCTGCTCAACACCTGCCACATCCGCGAAAAGGCCGCCGAGAAGGTCTATTCCGAACTGGGCCGGCTGAAGGCGCTCAAGGTCGACAACCCGGATCTGAAGATCGGCGTCGCCGGGTGCGTCGCCCAGGCCGAGGGGGCCGAGATCCTGCGCCGCCAGCCCTCGGTGGATCTGGTGGTCGGCCCGCAAAGCTATCACCGCCTGCCGGATCTGGAAGCCCGCGCCCGCAAGGGCGAGGCGGCGCTGGACACCGATTTCCCCGAGGAAGACAAGTTCGACAAGCTGGCGGACCGCCCCAAGGCCAAGCGCGGAGCGACCGCCTTCCTGACCGTGCAGGAAGGCTGCGACAAGTTCTGTGCCTTCTGCGTGGTGCCCTATACGCGCGGCGCCGAGGTGTCCCGCCCGGCATCCCGCCTGATCGCCGAGGCCGAGGATCTGGTGGCGCGCGGCGTGGCCGAGATCACCCTGCTGGGCCAGAACGTCAACGCCTACCACGGGCCGGGGCCGGATGGCGGCGAATGGGGGCTGGCCCGGCTGATCCGCCGCCTGGCCGAGATCGACGGGCTGGAGCGTATCCGCTTCACCACCTCGCATCCCAACGACATGGAAGACGACCTGATCGCCGCCCATGGCGATTGCCCCAAGCTGATGCCCTATCTGCATCTGCCGGTGCAGTCCGGCTCGGACCGCATCCTGAAGGCGATGAACCGCAAGCATACGGCGGCGGACTATATCGCGCTGATCGACCGCATCCGCGCCGCGCGTCCCGATCTGCTGCTGTCGGGCGATTTCATCGTCGGCTTCCCCGGCGAGACCGATCAGGACTTCGAGGACACGATGGATCTGGTCCGCACCGTCGGCTACGGGCAGGCCTATTCGTTCAAGTATTCGCCGCGCCCCGGCACCCCCGCCGCCGAACGCAAGGGGCAGGTGCCCGCCGAGGTCGCCTCGGACCGCCTGCAACGGCTTCAGGCGCTGCTGACCGAGCAGCAGAAAGCCCGGCAGGATGCGATGGTCGGGCAAGTGGTCGGCGTTCTGTTCGAAAAGCCCGGACGTCTGGACGGCCAGCTTGTCGGCAAATCCGACCATCTGCACGCGGTCCATGCGCTGGCCCCGGCGGACCTGATCGGCAAGGTCGCCCGCGTCCGTATCGTCGAAAGCGCGCCGAACTCGCTGAAGGGCGAGTTGATCTGACCGGGCGGCTGGCGCGGGTTTCTGCGCCTGCACTGCCATACGCCGGCCATACCTTTTCCAGACGCTTGCCAACCGGCGGGTTTGCCGCCAATGCTGCGCCCGCATCCGCGCCGCCCGCCGCAGGGGGCTCTGGCGCCGGAGGTGGGGAAAACCATGGCGTTGTCGTGACAAATCGCGCACCGCGCTTGCCTTGCCGCCGGGGAGTTGGCAGGCTGGCCTCAAGCCCCCTGCAAGGAGACGTCTTTGACCACCAGCATGCTGACCCCGCCCACGGAAGGGGCGGAAGTTCCCGAGGTCCAGGTCGAGTTTCAGGACAACCGTCTGCTCATTGATCTTTGCGGCGAATATGATCGCAACCTCACCCAGATCGAAACCGCCCTGGGTGTTCAGATCCTCCGACGTGGCAACCAGCTTGCTCTGTATGGTCCCAAGGACGCGCAGTCGCGCGGGATCGAGGTTCTTGGCGCACTCTATCACCGTCTGGAATCGGGCCGAACCGTCGGCCCCGGCGACATCGACGGCGAATTGCGAATGACCAACACGCCGGTGCCGCCCGAAGAGGGCGACGGCGATCAGCTTGAGATGTTCCGCCGCGAAGAGGTCGAGATCAAGACCCGCAAGAAGACCGTCGAGCCGCGCACAGACGCCCAGAAAGCCTACGTCAAGTCCTTGTTCGACAACGAACTTGCATTCGGCATCGGCCCGGCGGGCACCGGCAAGACCTATCTGGCCGTGGCGGTGGGCGTGTCGATGTTCATCGGCGGTCATGTGGACCGGATCGTGCTCAGCCGCCCGGCGGTCGAGGCCGGCGAAAAGCTGGGCCATCTGCCCGGCGACATGAAGGACAAGGTCGATCCCTTCATGCAGCCGCTGTATGACGCGCTGAACGATTTTCTGCCCGGCAAGCAGGTCACCAAGCTGATCGAGGAAAAGAAGATCGAGATCGCGCCGCTGGCCTTCATGCGCGGCCGCACCCTGTCCAATGCCTTCGTGGTGCTGGACGAGGCGCAGAACGCCACCACCATGCAGATGAAGATGTTCCTGACCCGTCTGGGCGAAGGGTCGCGCATGGTGGTCACCGGCGACCGCAGCCAGGTCGATCTGCCGCGCGGGGTAAAAAGCGGGCTGCGCGATGCCGAAAGCCTGCTCAGCGGCGTCAAGGGAATCTCGTTCAACTACTTCACCGCCAAGGATGTGGTCCGCCACCCGCTTGTGGCCCGGATCATCGAGGCCTATGACGCTGCGGATGCCAGAAAAACCGGTTGAAACCACCCTCGACGCTGACGGCTGGAGCGCCCTCGATCTCGACGCCCGCGCCAATGCGGCGGCGCGCGCCGTGCTGTCGCATCTGGGCCATGACCCGGCAGGGTTCGAGATCAGCCTGCTGGGTTGCGACGACGCCCGTATCGCCGATCTGAATGCCGAGTTTCGCGGCAAGCCCGCACCCACCAACGTGTTGTCGTGGCCCTCGGACGAACGCGCCGCCGATGTGCCGGGCGGCGCACCGCAACCGCCACAGGGATTGTTTCCCGATGAGCCGATCGAATTGGGCGATGTGGCCATCGCCCTGGAAACCTGCCTGCGCGAGGCCGAAGCCGTCGGCCGCAGTGCCGACGATCACGTCACACACCTTCTCGTGCATGGCATCCTGCATCTTTTGGGGTACGATCATGAAACCGATGCAGATGCAGCCTTGATGGAAGGGCTCGAGACCACGATACTTGCGAAGCTTGGGATCGCAGACCCATATGCCGAGCAGGGTGGATTCCCTGATCAAAACGGATGAGACAATGAACGACGGAGACGGGTCCAGTCCGGAGACGGCCGACTCGCAAGACGACCAAACCAGCCGATGGGGCCTTCTGGGGCGCGTGTTCAGTCGCGCCGACCGGGCCTCGGACCCTCACGTGAAAAACGGCCACGCCATCGACGCAGGCGATCAGAAGGAACGGCCCGGCCTGTCCAACTTGCGGGGCATGCAGATCTCGGATGTGGCGGTGCCCAAAGCCGAGATCACCGCCGTGACGATGGAATGCCCGCTCACCGATCTGGTGGACCTGTTCCGAACCAGCGGCTATTCGCGGCTGCCGGTCTATGACGGCACGCTCGACAGCCCCATTGGCATGGTGCACCTGAAAGACGTGGCGCTGAAGCACGGCTTCGATCACGACAACAACGGGTTTGACCTGCGCGATCTGGTGCGTCCGCTGATCTATGCGCCGCCCTCGATGCCCATCGGCGTGCTGCTGCAGAAAATGCAGACCCAGCGCACCCATATGGCGCTGGTGATCGACGAATACGGCGGCACCGATGGGCTGGTGACGCTGGAGGACCTGATCGAACAGGTCATCGGCGAGATCGAGGACGAGCACGACGAAGAAGAAGTTCAGCCCTGGACCGAAGAGGCGCCGGGCACCTTCGTCGCATTGGCGCGGGCCCCGCTGGACGAGTTCTCGGAGGCTATCGGCGTTGATCTGCACATGCCGGGTGTGGACGAGGATATCGATACCCTGGGCGGCGTCGTTTTCCTGCTCATGGGCCGGGTGCCGGCACGGGGCGAAGTTCTGAAGCATCCCGCCGGGGTCGAGATCGAGGTTGTCGATGCCGACCCGCGCCGAATCAAGCGGTTGCGCATTCGCACACCCAACAGCAAACCGGATGCGGGCTGAGCTTTCGGGCCGCAGGCTCTGGCTGGCACTGACGCTCTGCGGGGCGGCGGCGGCGCTGGGGCAGGCGCCCTTCGGCTGGCCGCTGGTGGCGCTGCTGGTGCTGGCCGTGGGGCTGGGGCTGGCCTTGCCCGCGCCGACCCCGCGCGCCGGGTTCTGGCGCGGTTGGGGACTGGCGTTGGGCTATTTCCTGGCCACCCTGCATTGGATCGTCGAGCCGTTCCTTGTGGACATCGCCCGCCACGGCTGGATGGCGCCCTTCGCGCTGGTGCTGCTGGCCGGCGGCATGGCGTTGTTCTGGGGTGTGGCGATGGCGGCTGCGGTCTGGTTGGGGCGCGGGGCAGGGCTGGGCCTGCGGGTGCTGGCACTGGCCGCCACCCTGCCGCTGGCCGAGATGATCCGCGCGGTGCTGTTCACCGGCTTTCCCTGGGGCATGGTGGCCAGCTTCTGGATCGACACGCCGGTGCGCATGGGCGCGGCCTGGGGCGGGCCCTACGCCCTTGTGGCACTGACTGTTCTGGCCGCAGGCGGCATTGCGGTGCTGCTGTTCGGGCAAGGGGCCAGACGCTGGCGCGGGGCCGCGGGCCCGGTGCTGCTGCTGGCGGTCTGGGTCGGCGGGACGGCCAGCTTGCCCGCTGAGTCACCCGTGGCGCCCGAAGGCCCGGTGGTGCGGGTGGTGCAGCCCAACGCGCCCCAACACCAGAAATGGCAGCCCGACATGATCCCGGTGTTCTGGCGACGCAAGCTGGAGTTGACCGGCCAGCCCGGCACGCTGACCCCGGATGTGGTGGTCTGGCCCGAGGTGACGCTTCCCTACCTCTGGGGCGGCGAGACCGAGGGCAATGCCCAGATCGCTCGCGCGGCAGGTGGGGCGGTGACGCTGGTGGGCGCGCAGCGGTTCGAAGGATCTGAACTGCGCAATGCGGTCGGGGTGCTGGATGGCGATGGCAAGCCTCTTGCGGTTTACGACAAGTTCCATCTGGTGCCCTTTGGCGAGTATTTTCCCGGCGGCGCGCTGGCGGCCCGTCTGGGGCTGGCGGGGCTGGCCACCGACATGCTGGGCGGTTTTACCTCTGGTCCGGGCCCGCAGGTGTTGGACCTGCGCGGGCAGGGGCTGGGCCGGGTGCTGCCGCTGATCTGCTATGAAGCCATCTTCCCGCGCCACGGCTTCGCGCCCGGCCCCCGCGCCGACTGGATCGTGCAACTCACCAATGACGCCTGGTTTGGCGAGTTCGCGGGCCCGCAGCAGCATCTGGCGCAGGCGCGGATGCGGGCAGTGGAACAGGGCGTGCCGCTGGTGCGCGCCGCCAACACCGGCATATCGGCGGTGATCGGTCCGGCAGGCCGGATGCTGGCCGAGATCCCATTGGGCGTGGCCGGGGTGATCGACGTGGCGCTGCCCGCGCCGCTGCCGCCGACGCTCTATTCCCGCACCGGGAACTGGCCGGTGCTGATCGCGGCCCTGGTCCTGATCGCCGGTCTGGGGTTGCGCCGCGTGCGAGGGGCTTGACCTTTCGTCGCCAGCCGCGCACATCCCCGGCCCATGACCGACAGCAATTCTCCCTCCGGCGCTCCGTGGCGCAATTTCTATGGCCGCCGTCGTGGCAAGGGCCTGCGGGATAGCCAGAAGGGCTATCTGAACGAAGACCTCGTGGCGCTTTCGCCGGGCAAGGTGGACTGGGACGCCAACCCCGAACGCGTGCCACTGGATCTGGACGCCATGTTCGGCGGCAAACCGGTCTGGCTGGAGATCGGTTTCGGCGGCGGCGAGCACATGGTGCATCAGGCGGCCCAAAACCCCGATGTCGGCATCATCGGTTGCGAGCCCTATATCAACGGCGTCGCGATGCTGCTGGGCAAGATCCGCCGCGCCGGGGTCGAGAACCTGAAGGTGCATCCGGGCGACGTGCGCGACATGTTCGATGTTCTGCCCGAGGCCAGCATCTCGCGCGCCTTCCTGCTGTATCCCGATCCCTGGCCGAAAAAGCGCCACCACCGACGCCGGTTCGTGACGCCCGAGCATCTGGATCCGCTGGCGCGGGTGCTGAAGCCCGGTGCCATCTTCCGCATCGCCACCGACATTCCCGACTATGTGCGGCAGGCGCTGGAACAACTGATGGCGCGGCCCGATTTCGAATGGCTGGCCGAAGGCCCCGAGGATTGGCGCGCGCCCTGGGACGACTGGATTTCGACCCGCTATGAACAAAAGGCGCTGCGCGAGGGGCGCACGCCGCATTACCTGACCTTCCGCAAGATCTGACCGCAGCGGGACCGCCGTCTGCCCAATCGTTTGCGCCCCCATGGACCTTGCCGCAGCAGGCCGCTAACAGATGGCCGACCCATTCAAGAGGAGCCCCCGATGTCGTCCCATGGACCCGCCGCCCCGATGACCGCGCACCGCGCGGGCCCGCTGACCGGAACCGCACATGTCCCGGGTGACAAGTCGATCTCGCATCGGTCGCTGATCCTTGGGGCCATGGCCGTGGGCGAAACCTGCGTGACCGGTCTGCTGGAAGGGCAGGACGTGCTGGACACCGCCAAGGCCATGCGCGCTTTCGGCGCCGATGTGGCCCGCGATGCCGATGGCACCTGGCGGGTGCATGGCGTCGGCGTTGGTGGGTTTTCCGAACCCGAGGATGTGATCGATTGCGGCAACTCCGGCACCGGGGTGCGGCTGATCATGGGCTGCATGGCGACCACGCCGATCTCGGCCACCTTCACCGGCGATGCCTCGCTGCGCAGCCGTCCCATGGGGCGGATCACCGATCCCATCGCCCTTTTCGGGGCACAAAGCCATGGCCGCAAGGGCGGGCGTCTACCAATGACCATCGTCGGGGCTGCCGCCCCGGTGCCGGTGCGCTATGTCACGCCGATGCCTTCGGCACAGGTCAAATCGGCGGTTCTGCTGGCCGGCCTGAATGCGCCGGGCCAGACCGTGGTGATCGAAAAGGAAGCCACCCGCGATCATTCCGAGCGGATGCTGGCGGGGTTCGGGGCGGTGGTGACGACCGAGGACACCGACGAGGGCCGGGTCATCACCCTGACCGGCCAGCCAGAGTTGAAACCGCAGACCATCGTGGTGCCGCGCGATCCCTCCTCGGCGGCCTTCCCGGTCTGTGCGGCGCTGATCACCGAAGGCTCGGACGTGCTGATCCCCAATATCGGGCTGAACCCGACGCGGGCCGGGCTGTTCGCCACCCTGCGCGAGATGGGCGCGGATCTGACCTATGAGAACGAACGCACCGAGGGCGGCGAGCCGGTAGCCGATCTGCGCGCCAGATTCTCGGACAGCATGCAGGGCATCGAGGTGCCGCCCGAGCGCGCCCCGTCGATGATCGATGAATACCCGATCCTGTCGGTGGTGGCGGCGCTGTCCACGGGCAAGACCGTCATGCGCGGGGTAAAGGAACTGCGGGTCAAGGAAAGCGACCGGATCGACGCCATGGCGCGCGGTCTGGAAGCCTGTGGCGTGACCATCGAGGAAGATGAGGACACCTTCATCGTGCACGGCATGGGTGCGGGCGGGGTACCGGGCGGGGCCACGGCGGCCGCGCGGCTGGACCACCGGATTGCCATGTCCTTCCTGTGCCTTGGCATGGCCGCGCAAAACCCGGTGACGGTGGATGACGCCGGGCCCATCGCAACGTCCTTCCCGATCTTCGTGCCCCTGATGCGGGAGTTGGGCGCGCGGCTGGAGGACGACGGCGCGCGCTGACGCGCGGATTTCATGCCTCCGGCGGGAGTATTTTCGCCAAGAAGAATGAGTGCCGTCTCGGAAACGCTCCGGGGGAGCGGTTCAGGCGCGAATGGGCGGAGCCCCAGCCGTCTCGGAAACGCTCCGGGGGATCGGTTCAGGCGCGAATGGGCGGAACTTCAGCCGACCCCGCGACGGGTCGTGAGTGTGTATCTGCCAAGCGTCAGGGCGCCTCGGGGGCCGGGGGGGCACTGTCCCCGCCTTCGAACAATTCGGATTGATCGGTGTCGCCGGTGTCCTGATCAGGCAGGTCCGCGCCCGGTGGCGGGCGGTTGTCGAGCAGGCCGGCGGCGCGCAATTCCTTGAGGCCGGGCAGGTCGCGGGCGCTTTCCAGGCTGAAGTGATCGAGGAAGGTTTCCGTGACCACGAAGGTCACCGGGCGGCCCGGGGTCATGCGGCGGCGGCCGAGCCGGATCCATTCCATCTCGAGCAACTGGTCGATGGTGCCGCGGCTGACGCCGACGCCGCGGATTTCCTCGATCTCGGCGCGGGTGACCGGCTGGTGGTAGGCGATGATCGCCAGGGTTTCGATGGCCGCGCGCGACAGCTTGCGGGTTTCCAGCGTCTCGCGGCTCATCAGGAAGGCCAGGTCCGGCGCGGTGCGGAAGGCCCAGGCCTCGCCCAGTTTCAGCAATTGCACCCCCCGGCCTTCGTAGCGTTTTTGCAGATGCACCAAGGCGGTGACCGGGTCGGAGCCATGGGGCAGGCGGCCGTACAACTCCTTCAGGGTGACCGGCGCGGCAGAGGCAAAGAGCACCGCTTCGACCATCCGTTCCTGTTCGCCCATGGGGGGGGCCGTGAACAGGCTGGGGTCGTCCTTCGGGGTGTCCTCGGTCATGGGTCATCCTTTCGGCGGCGCAGGCGGATGGGGGCGAATGTGTCGGACTGGTCCAACTCGACCTGGCCGCGTTTGACCAGTTCCAGTGAGGCGGCGAAGGTGGCGGCCAGGGCCGAGCGGCGCTTTTTCGGATCCTCCAGCCAGCCGTCGGGCAGATAGCTGGACAGATCGGTCCAGTCGCCGGCGAAGGCGACCAGCGGGCGCAGACGGTCCAGCGCCTCTTCCATGGTCAGCACCGGGCCGCGATCCAGCACGAAGGGGCGGAAGTCGTCCTTGGTGCGCAGGCGGGCATAGGCCTGCATCAGGTCCAGCAGCGAGGCGGTGAAGCGGGTACGGCGCAGGCGGGCCACGCTTTCTTCCTCGCCACGGGCAAAGACATCGCGGCCCAGCCGGTCGCGACCCATCAGCTTGGCGGCAGCCTCGCGCATGGCTTCCAGCCGCTGCAACTGGAAGGCCAGATGGGCGGCCATATCCTCGCCCGAGGGGCCGTCGTCCTCGGGGTCGGGGGGCAACAGCAGGCGCGATTTCAGGAAGGCAAGCCAGGCGGCCATGACCAGATAGTCGGCGGCCAGTTCGATGCGCAACTCCTTGGCCTTGTCGACAAAGACCAGGTATTGCTCGGCCAGTGCCAGCACCGAGATCTTGCGCAGGTCCACCTTCTGGGTGCGCGACAGGGTCAGCAGCAGGTCGAGCGGGCCTTCGAACCCATCCACATCGACGATCAGCGCCTCGGAGGCGAGGCGGGCTTCCAGCGGCGTGACGTTGTCGTCCGACGATGTGCCCGTGGGCGTCATGCGGCCGGGTCCAGCAGGGCGGCCATCTGCGCGGTCAAGGCGTCCGCATCGGCCTCCTCGGGAGCATGGCGCAAGGCCAATGCGGCCTCGGCGCGGGCCTGTCCCCTGGCCGAGAAGGTGCCAGAGGCCGCGGCGACCGTCTGCATCTCGGCCATTTCGCCGTTGCAGTGCAGGATGGCGTCGCAACCGGCGGACAGGGCGGCGGTGCAGCGGTCGGCCAATGCGCCGCCAAGGGCGCCCATGCAGATGTCATCGGTCATAAGCAACCCATCAAAGCCGATCTCGTCGCGTATCAGGCGGATCAGCCGGGGCGACAGGGTGGCGGGCAGGTCGGGATCGATGTTGGGAAACAGCAGATGCGCGGTCATCGCCAGGGGCAGATCCGCCAGTGGCTTGAAGGCCGCGAAATCGGTGGTGGCGAGTGTCGCCTTCGGCGTGTCCACCCGTGGCAGCGCCTTGTGGCTGTCCAGCGTGGCGCGGCCGTGGCCGGGCAGGTGCTTGAGCACCGGCAGCACGCCACCCTGAAGAAAGCCTTCGGCCATGGCGCGGGCATTGGCGGCGACCTGCGCGGCCTCGGTGCCCAGACAGCGGTTGCGCAGGAAGGGATGGGTGTCGTCGGTGGCGACATCGGCAGCGGGCGCACAGTTCACATCGATGCCAACCGCGCGAAGCTCCTGCGCGATGACGCGGGCGCGCAGGGTCAGGCTGGCGGCGGCATGGGGACCGGCCCGGTCCACCTGGTCCAGCGGCGGCAGCCATTGCCGCCAATGCGGCGGCACCATGCGCTGCACGCGTCCGCCTTCCTGGTCGATCAGCACCGGGGCATCGCGGCCCACAGCCGCGCGCAGGTCGGCGGTCAGGGCGCGGACCTGATCGGGGGTGTCGATGTTGCGGGCAAACAGGATGAAGCCCCACGGGTCGGCCTCGCGATAGAACGCCGCCTCGGAGCGGGTCAGGGCAAGCCCCGAACAGCCGAATATCGTTGCCCCCTGGGCCATGATCGCCTCCGTCATTCTGCCCGGCAGGATTGCCTGTTCAGGGCCGGGATGCAATCGCTCAGCGCATCCGCACCGGGATGCATTCGGCGCGTTCGGCCAGAAGGGCGGCGCAGAAGTTGCGGGCGTCGGCCAGGCCGACAAAGCCATAGGCGCGCAGGCGGTAACGGGTGGTGCCGGCCAGGGTGACGGGTTCGATCACCCGCGCCTTGGGCGCCAGGAAATCTGAAAACCGCAGGCCCAGGCGATCCCAGGCAGCGGCGGCTTCGGCCTCGGTGTCGTAGTCGCCCAGTTGCACCAACCGGGTGCCCGAGGCGATCAGGCTCGGGTCAACTTCGCTGGTGGTGGCGACGGCGGTCAGCAGCAGAGGCGGAGAGGTGTCGGTGGCGGCCCGCGTTGCTACGTCCTGATCGGGGCGCTGCAACGGACGCGGCCCGCCGGGGGTCGGGTCGGCCTGCGGCACGGCCAGACCTTCCAGATCGGGCAGGGGGGCGTCGGCCTCCAGCCCCAGAACCTCGCTCAGCGCGCCTTGTACCGCGTCGCGCATCGAGGCGAGGGGATCGGCGGGCTCGCCGGGGGCCTTGTCCTCGGGTGTGGGGCCAACGGCTTCGGGTGCCAGCACCAGCCGTTCGGCCAGCGGTTCCTCGACATCCTCGGAGGCGATCGCGTTGACCGAGTAGCCCTGATGCGCGGCTTCAAACCCGCCGGGTTCCTCGGGGGACACGCGCGGCGGGCCGTCCATGGCCTGGATCACCGGCACCCGGGTGATGTCGCGGGTGGCCAGGTCGTAGACCCAGTATCCAAGCCCCGCGACCAGCGCGACCGAGGTCGCAGCCCCCAGCCAGCCCACGATTGCCGAAACACCGGGTCCCTGCGGATGCGAGTCCGCCGGCCCCGAACCATAGCTGTCCGAATACGCCATCATTTGCCCCAATATCCTGTCCGGGTCCCGAAAGCCCCGGCCTGTGCCTGCTCGCGACCCGTGGGGCGGCCGTTATCTCAGCGCATTTCCTCCACGGGCGTCACGCCAAGAATACCAAGACCGGTCGAAATAACAACGGCAACCGCCCGAGGCAGCACGATTTTTGCAGCCGTTGCTTGCGGGTCATCCTGCAAGAAGCGCAGCGCCGGGTTGTCGTTGCCGCGGTTCCACAGCGCGTGGAATTCCGAGGCGAGGTCATAGAGGTAGAAGGCGACGCGGTGCGGCTCGCTGCCCGAGGCGGCGATCTCGACCAGGCGCGGCCACTCCGCCAGCTTGCGGATCACGGCCAGTTCCGCCGGATCGGTCAGCACCGAAAGGTCCTGTTGCGCCAGATTGGCGTCGGACACATCCACGCCCATTTCAACCGCCTTGCGCAGCACCGAACAGACGCGGGCATGGGCGTACTGCACGTAGAAAACCGGGTTGTCCTTGGACTGTTCCAGCACCTTGTCGAAGTCGAATTCGAGCGGCGCGTCGTTCTTGCGGGTCAGCATCACGAATCGAGTCACATCGGCGCCCACCTGATCGACCACATCGCGCAGGGTGACGAAGGTGCCGGCGCGTTTCGACATTTTCACCGGCTCGCCATTCTGGGTCAGCTTGACCAGCTGGATCAGCTTGACATCCAGCGGCACCTTGCCATCCGACAGCGCCGACACGGCCGCTTTCATGCGTTTGACATAGCCGCCGTGGTCGGCGCCAAATACATCAACAAGCGCGTCGAAGCCTCTGGAAACCTTGTCATAATGATAGGCGATGTCCGGCGCGAAATAGGTCCAGCTGCCGTCGGATTTCTTCACCGGGCGGTCCACGTCATCGCCATGGGCGGTGGATTTGAACAGGGTCTGTTCGCGCGGTTCCCAATCTTCGGGGGTCTTGCCCTTGGGCGGTTCCAGAACGCCTTCGTAGATCAGGCCCTTGGCGCTGAGCGTTGCCAGGGCGGTCTCGATCTTGCCGGTGCCATACAGCGCCTTTTCCGAATAGAAATTGTCCATGGTCACGCCAAGGGCGGCCAGATCGGCGCGGATCAGATCCATCATCGCCTCGGTGGCGAAACTGCGCACCGCGTCGAGCCAGACGTCTTCACCCTTGTCGAGATAAGCGTCGCCGACCTTGGCCTTCAGCGCCTGACCCACGGCGATCAGGTAGTCGCCGGGATAGGTGCCGTCGGGAAAGGCCACCTCCTGCCCGAAGGCTTCGAGGTAGCGCAGATAGACCGAGCGGGCGAGCACATCGACCTGCGCGCCGCCGTCGTTGATGTAGTATTCGCGGGTCACATCGTAGCCGGCGAAGGCCAGAAGGCTGGCCAATGCGTCGCCGAAAACCGCGCCGCGAGTGTGGCCCACATGCATCGGTCCGGTGGGATTGGCCGAGACATATTCGACGTTCACCCGCTTGCCGGTGCCAAGGGTCGAGCGGCCATAGGTGTGGCCCGCTTCGATAATCCCGGTGACCAGACCCTGCCATTGCCCGGCGGCCAGCCGCAGGTTCAGGAACCCCGGTCCGGCCACTTCGGCGGTGTCGATGCGCGGATCGTCGGCCAGCAGGGCGGCCAGCGCCTCGGCAATGTCGCGCGGCTTCATCTTCGCCGGTTTGGCCAGCACCATCGCCGCGTTGGTGGCCATGTCCCCGTGCGCCGCATCGCGCGGCGGCTCGACCGAGACCGCGCGGCGCTCCAGCCCCTGCGGCAGAACGCCGTCGCGCTCCAGCGCGTCGAGGCTGTCCAGAACAAGGCTGCGGATCTCGTCAAAAAGGTTCATGGCTCATCTTCCCGTCGTTTGCGCGGGGTTTAGCACGGCTGGCGCGGGGCGCAATCCGTCATTGGCTGGCCGGGCCGCCCAGGTATTTCGCGTGGACCTGCCGGGCGAAGCGATCGGTCATCCCGGCGATATAGTCGGCCACGATGCGGGCCAACTGAGTTTCGGTCTCGGCCTCGGCCACGTCCTTGCGCCACTGGCGCGGCATCAGTTCGGGGGTGTTCATCAGCAGCGGGAACAGATCCATCACCACCTGGGTGACCTTCTCGCGGACCACCACCACCGACGGCGCGCGATACATGCGGTGGAACAGGAACTGGCGAATCACCGTCAGATCCTTCCAGACCCCGTCCGAGAACACGACCATGGGCCGGCCGGCATTGCGGATGTCCTGCGCGGTGGCGGGGTCCAGATCTGTCAGACGGCCGCGCGCCTGCGCAATCACATCCTCGACCAGAATGCCGAAGAACCGGCGCAACGCCTCGTGCCGCCGCCGGTAGTAGTTCAGGTCGGAAAACCTGCGGTCCACCTCGGCAAAACAGTCCTTCAGGATCGGCATTTCCGCCAGTTCGTCGGTGGAAAACAGCTCGGCCCGCAGCCCGTCGTGCAGGTCGTGGTTGTTATAGGCGATGTCATCCGACAGGGCCGCCACCTGGGCCTCGGCACTGGCATAGGTGTTCAGTTCCAGATCGTGGCGGGCGTTGTAGTCGGCCAGCGCATAGTGCAGATCGCCGGTGACCGGCCCGTTGTGCTTGGCCAGCCCCTCCAGCGTCTCCCATGTCAGGTTCAGCCCGTCGAATTCGGCATAGTGGCGTTCCAGGCTGGTGACGATGCGCACCGCCTGCGCGTTGTGATCGAAGCCGCCATAGGGCGCCATCAGCACGTTCAGCGCATCCTCGCCGGTGTGGCCGAAGGGGGGATGGCCCAGATCATGGGCCAGCGCCACCGCCTCGGTCAGGTCGGTGTCCAGCCCCAGCACCCCGGCGATGGTGCGGGCCACCTGCGCGACTTCGATGGAATGGGTCAGCCGGGTGCGGAAGTAATCGCCCTCGTGTTCTACGAACACCTGCGTCTTGTGCTTGAGCCGCCGGAACGCGCTGGAATGGATGATCCGATCCCTATCCCGCTGGTAGGGCGAGCGGAATGTGCTCAGCCCCTCGGGGTAGAGTCGCCCCCGGCTGTGGGCCGGGTCAGAGGCATAGCTTTGGCGCATTTGGGCCCTTCGTCTTGTGGCATCCCTTGGGCGTGCATATATTTCTCATTAACCGAAGCAAATCCCCCGTGACGATATGGACCTTTCCCTGCCTCCCAAAGTGACCGACCGGGCGTTTGCGCGTCTGGCCGAGATCAACGAAACCAGCACGGCGCCCAAGGCGCTGCGGGTGGCCGTCGAAGGCGGCGGCTGCTCGGGCTTTCAATACGACATCAAGCTGGATGACCCGGCCGAGGATGATCTGGTGATCGAAAGCAGCGGTCAGCGCGTGGTGGTCGACCGGGTGTCGTTGCCGTTCCTGGAAAACGCCGTGATCGACTTTTCAGAAGAGTTGATCGGCGCCCGCTTCATCATCGAGAACCCGAATGCCACGGCCAGTTGCGGCTGCGGCACCTCGTTCTCCATGTAGCCCAGCGTCTGGCGGGCAGATCCCTCAGATCTGCCGCCCGACGTAGCGTGCGCAGCCGGTCAGGGCGGCGTAATCGTCTTCCACAAGATACAGGCTGAAATCCGCCATGAACTCGCGGAACCGGCCCTTGTCGGCGAAAGCCTCGGGCAGGGTGCCTTCGACGAAGAAGGGACTGACCGCGCGGGCCAAGCCGCCGATCAGGTAGATGCCGCCGAAGGGCAGGTGCACCAGCGCCAGATCGCCCAGAACCCGGCCCAGCAATTGGCAGAACAGCCGCATTGTGTCGCGATCGACATCGCGCACTTCCAGCCCCTGCAAGGCCTCGATCAGTTCCACCGTGGTGGCCCAGGCGGCCTCGCCCGCCACATGGGCGTGCACGGCCATCAGCCCGCGCCCGGACAGCGCCTCTTCCACCGAGGCGAATTCATGAACCGCCGCCAGTTCCATCGCCAGCGCCATCGAGGCCTCGTCCCAGACCGGCAGGCTGATATGGCCGCATTCCGACGGCACTACGGTGTATTGTGCGCCTTCGCCGGCGTGCACGGGGGCGGCGTTGAAGCCGGTGCCAAGCCCCACCACCAGGCGCGTCTCATCGGTTTCCTGCGGCATCGGTGTGCCCATCAGGCAGCGCGTCGGCACGTTTTCCAGCGCATGACCCTGCGCTTCCAGATCATTGATGACATAGCCGCGCGCCGCCCCGGTGGCCGCGCACAGGCGTTCGCTGTCCATCTCCCAGGCCAGGTTGGTCATGCGCCCGACGCCATTGCGTACCGGACCCGCCACCGCCACGCAGGCGGCCGTGCAGGGCGGGCGGCCCAGATCGGTCAGGTAGCGATCCAGCACCGCCTCAAGCGAGGAAAACTCGGCATTGCGGAAGCGCGCCACGCTGTGCGGCGCGGTGGCGTCCTCTTTGACAAGGGCGACGCGCGTGTTGGTTCCGCCGATATCGGCGACAAGAATGGTCATGACATGCGGTCCCGGCTGAGCATCATGTTTGCGCCCCAACAAGCAGGTTCCGCATCCAGTGCCAAGACTGTTTCGGGGTGCGGGTCAGGGTTTCGAAATCCACATGCACCATCCCAAAGCGCTTTTCATAGCCCAGGGCCCATTCGTAGTTGTCCAGCAACGACCAGACAAAATAGCCCTTCAGCGGCACGCCTTCGGCGATCGCGGTCGCGGCGCGATCCATATGCTGCGTCAGATAGTCGATGCGTTCGGGATCCTCGACCGCGCCATCGCGCAGCACGTCCGGGTTGGCCATGCCATTCTCGGTGACATAAAGCGGCAGGTCGCCGGTATAGTCGCGCGCCGTGGCGGTCAGGAAATGCGACAGCCCGTCGGGGCAGATCTCCCAGCCCATCTGGGTCTTGGGCAGCGGGCCGTCCAACTCGTCACAGGCTGGCCACGGGCCGTCGTTCGCGCCGATGCGCTTGCAGGTGTAGTAGTTCAGCCCCAGCCAGTCGAGCGGCGCCTGTATCGTGGCGAAATCGTCCTGCCAGCCTTTCGGTAGATGCGGTTCCAGTCCTTCCAGCACCCGTTCGGGATAGGTCTCTCTGAACAGGCCCGACAGGAAGAATTGGTTGTAGATTGCATCATAGCGCGCGGTGGCGGCTGCAGCCTCGGGGGTGGTGTTGGCGGGCAGGGCGTATTCGAAATTGCACACCGCGCCAAGGTTGGTCATCCCGTGGTCGCGCATCACCGAAATGGCGGTGCCATGGGACACCAGAACATGATGCATGGCGCGGGCGGCGGCGCGGATGTCGCGCAGGCCGGGGGCGTGATGGCCCATGAAATGCGACAGCCAGGCGACGCACCAGGGTTCGTTGATCGGCGCCACGCTCCACAGCCGGTCACCCAGCCGGCGGGCGATCACATCCGCAAATTCGCCGAACCATTTCGGCATGTCGCCATTGCGCCAGCCGCCCTGATCGGCCAGCGCCTGCGGCAGTTCCCAATGGTACAATGTGGCAGCGGGCT
The DNA here is from genome assembly GCF_049800695.1 of Fluviibacterium sp. S390. Lineage (NCBI taxonomy): Bacteria > Pseudomonadati > Pseudomonadota > Alphaproteobacteria > Rhodobacterales > Paracoccaceae > Meridianimarinicoccus > Fluviibacterium sp. S390. The sequence goes on from NZ_JBNAFN010000007.1 coordinate 77,031, forward strand.
TGATGCCGCGTTCCAGCATGGCGTCGACCAGCCGGTCGTAGAAATCCAGCCCGTCGCTGTTGGGCGTGCCGCGCCCCTCGGGCAGCACCCGCGCCCAGGAGGTCGAGAACCGGTAGGCGTCGAACCCCGCGGCGGCCACCAGGTCGAGATCCGCTTCATAGCGGTGATAGTGGTCGCAGGCCCGCGCGCCATCCTCGGCGCGCACGACATTGCCGGGGGTGGCGGCGAAACTGTCCCAATGAGTCGGCCCGGCGCCGCCCTGGGCATGGCCTTCGATCTGATAGGCCGAGGTGGCGGTGCCGAAGATGAAATCCTCGGGAAACTGGCTACGTGTCAGCATGTGCGTGGGGTTCCTTGTTCAGGACGGGGCCGGAGGAGGTGCCTTGCACCAGTTCCGCCTCCATCAGCGTTTGAAGCGGGCCGCAACCCGGAGCGTCGATCAGCTGCAACAGCATTTCCAGCGCCTGTTCCCCGGCCCGCCGGACCGACGACCGGGTGGCGGTGAACATCGGCGGATCGCCGGTGTTGGGCAGATAGGTCAGCACGTCATCATGGGTGACGATCGAGACATCGCGCCCGACCTTCAGCCCCTTCGCCTCGATCGCCCGGCGGGCACCGAAGGCCACCAGCACCGAGGCCGTCAGGATCGCGGTGGGGGCGTCTTCAGCCTCCAGCATGGCGGTTGTGGCGGCATAGCCGAAATCCTCGGTCATGGGCGCGTTCTGGATGTGCCGGGCCAGGGGCGACAGTCCGCGCGCCGCCATGCCCTGCAAGAACCCATCCTCGCGCCGGTGCGCGAAATCCATGTCGCGCAGCCCGTTCAGCAGGGCGATGCGGGTGTGGCCCAGATCCAGCAGGTGATCGGTGGCCTTCCGGAAGGCGCGGCGGTTGTCCATGTCGATCCAGGAATAGGCCGCGTCCTCGCCCGAGATGCGGCCATGCACCACGAAGGGCAGGCCCAGGTCGCGCAGCATCTTGATCCGCCAGTCGCGGATCAGCGGCGCCTGCACGATCACCCCGTCGACGCGCCCGCGTGCGGCCAGCGAACGATAGGTTCCGGCCTCATCCTCGCCCGAAGCCAGCGACAGCATGATGTCATAGCCGCGGGCCGACAGGATATCGCCAGCGCCAGCAATGAAATCGGCGAAGATCGGGTTCACGCGTTCGTGGCGCGAATTCACCGGCACGACCAGACCCACGGCCATGGCGCGCCCGGTGGCCAGCGACCGGGCGCGGCTGTCGGGGCGGTAGCCATGGGCGGCGGCGGCTTCCAGCACCCGCGCTCGGGTGGCTTCCGAAACCTCCGGATAGCCGTTCAGGGCGCGGCTGACCGTGGTCGGGCTGAGGCCGAGAAGGCTGGAGAGATCTTTCAGGTTCATCGCGGCGTCCGTGCTATGGTCGACGGCAAGACTAGCCGGAGTTTTCAAATTCGTCAAAGCGCTTTGAATCCATGGAGGCAATATTCGATACCGCTAACATACCTTTGTTTTCAGGATCAAACACGAAACCGTCGCCGTTGACAGATTGTGAAACTGCTTTATGACTATTCGATATCCAAAGCGCTTTGGCCTGCGATTCGAACGCAGCCCTGAAATTGCACATAGGGTGCGGCGCTTTATGACCTTGGGAGGGTTGGAATGAAGAACCGTTATTTGGCCACTGTGGCCGCCGTCGCCTTGTTCGCGGGCGCTGCCGGGGCGCAGGACCTGAAGTTCCCTGTCGGAGAGGGTGACTTCAACTGGTCCAGTTACGAGAGCTTCGCCGCCGAACATGATTATTCCGGCCAGGAAATGACGATGACCGGCCCCTGGACCGGCCTGGACAAGGAACTGGTGGAAAGCGTCATTGCCTATTTCGAGGCCGCGACCGGTGGCACCGTGAAGTATTCCGGCTCGGAAAGCTTCGAGCAGGACATCGTGGTCAGCGCGCAGGCCAACTCGGCCCCCAACATCGCGATCTTCCCGCAGCCGGGTCTGGCCGCGGATATGGCGGCACGCGGTTACCTGTCGGCGCTGGATGACGACACCGTGTCGTGGATCGGCGAGAACTACGCGGCGGGTCAGTCCTGGATCGATCTGGGCACCTACAACAATGCCGACGGTGCGCCCGAGACCTTTGGCTTTTTCTACAAGATCGATGTCAAGTCGCTGATCTGGTACGTGCCGGAGGCCTTCGAGGAAGCTGGCTATGACGTGCCCGAAAGCCTGGAGGATCTGAAGGCGCTGACCGACCAGATCGTCGCCGACGGCGGCACCCCCTGGTGCATCGGCCTGGGCTCTGGCGCGGCGACTGGCTGGCCGGCGACCGACTGGGTCGAGGACATGATGCTGCGGACCCAATCGCCCGAGACCTATGACGCCTGGGTGCGCAACGAGATCCCGTTCAACGATCCCGCCGTGGTCGGCGCGATCGAGGAATTCGGCCATTTCGCCAGGAATGACGCCTATGTGAAGGGCGGCGCGGCCTCGGTCGCCAACACCGACTTCCGCGACAGCCCCGGCGGTCTGTTCACCTTCCCGCCGGAATGCTACATGCACAAGCAGGCCAGCTTCATCCCGACCTTCTTCCCCGAAGGCACCGAAGTGGGCGAGGACGTCGATTTCTTCTACTTCCCGGCGTATGAGGGCAAGGATCTGGGCAAGCCGGTTCTGGGGGCAGGCACGCTGTTTGCCATCACGCAGGACAGCGATATCACCCGCGGCTTCATCGACTTCCTGAAGACCCCCATCGCGCATGAAGTGTGGATGGCGCAATCGGGCTTCCTGACCCCGTTCAAGGGCGCCAATTCCGAGCTTTACGCCAACGACACGCTGAAGGCCCTGGGCGACGTTCTGCTGAACGCGACCACCTTCCGCTTCGACGCGTCTGACCTGATGCCGGGCGAGATCGGTGCCGATGCCTTCTGGAAGGGCATGGTGGCCTACACCGGTGGCGAGGATGCGACCTCGGTGGCCGATGGCATCCAGGACCGCTGGGACTCCATCAAGTAAGTCAGTCTTCGACGGGGCCGGCCTTTGGGGGCCGGTCCCAACCTTCATTTCCCGAAAGGACAGGCCATGTCCCCGCTAGTGCAAGGCGCATTGACCATATTTCTGGGGGTCGGCGGCTGTGTGGGCTATTTCTACGGCTCCAACCTGTTGATCGACAAGGTGCTGTTCCCGGCACGCGGCCCCAACATCGCCCGCAACATCAACCGGGCGAACATGATCCGGCCCTGGCTGTTCCTGTTCCCGGCCATCTTCGCGGCGGGTCTGTATCTGGCCTATCCGGTGGTCGGCTCGTTCATCCGTTCGCTCTACAACCGGGCCGGCACCGACTTCGTGGGGCTTGGAAACTACACCTTCCTGATGGGCGACGACGGGTTCCGCACCGCGCTGTTCAACAATTTCCTCTGGCTTCTGTTCGTCCCCGCCGCGGCCACCGGCTTTGGCCTGCTGGCCGCCCAGCTGACCGACCGGCTGCGCTGGGGCAACATCGCCAAGTCGCTGATCTTCATGCCGATGGCCATCTCTTTCGTCGGTGCCTCGCTGATCTGGAAATTCGTCTACGCCAATGACGCCGATATCGGCCTGATCAACGCGATCCGCGCGGCCCTTGGCGCCGAAAGCGCGGTGGACGTCCTGCAAACGCCGTTCTGGAACAATTTCTTTCTGATGTTCATCCTGGTCTGGATCCAGACCGGTTTTGCCATGGTGATCCTGTCGGCTGCCCTGCGCGGCATCCCCGAGGAAACCATCGAGGCAGCGATCATCGACGGTGCCAACCCGTGGCAGGTCTTCTTCCGTATCAAGGCGCCGCAGATCATGGGCACCATCGTGGTGGTCTGGACGACGATCACGCTGCTGACGCTGAAGGTCTTCGACATCGTCTACACGATGACCGGCGGCAACTTCGGGACCGAGATCCTGCCCAGCTACATGATGTCCTTCATGTTCCGCGACGACGGGCGGGCGACGGCGGTGGCCTTCGTCATCATGATCCTGGTTCTGCCGGTGATGATCTGGAACATCCAACAGTCCCGCAAGGAGATGCGCTGAGATGGACAATATCGCAGGACAGAAGGCCGGGCTGAGCTGGGCCGTCAATATTTCAGTGGTGGTCATGGTGGTGCTATGGCTGATCCCGACCGTGGGGCTGTTCGTGTCCTCCTTCCGGGACCGTGACCAGATCTCGGTCTCGGGCTGGTGGCAGGCGCCATTTTCCATCGAACAGACCTACCGGGGCCGGGTGTCCACGGACACGCCCACCCGCGAGGGCGATCTTTATGTGCTGACCGGCAACATCTTCGAGGAAGGGGAGGCCAAGGGCACGCTGAATGCGTTCGGCATCAACGGCCGCGCCCCGACCGAGTTTACCGCCGGCACGACCGCTGATCTTGGCGACGGCGCGACCCTGACCATCGCGACCAACGGCGACTATCGCTTTGCCTCGCCCGAGGAACCCGGCAAGCGCGGCCAGAGGATCTATTTCGGGGCCGAGACGCCACCCGATTTCAGTCTTGATAACTACCGCACGGTGCTGAGTTCCGACGGCATGGACGTGGCCTTCATCAACACACTGACGGTGACGATCCCGGCCACCATCATCCCGATCCTGATCGCGGCCTTCGCCGCCTATGCGCTGGCCTGGATGGAGTTTCCCGGTCGCGGGTTGCTGATCGCGGCCGTGGTCGGGCTGCTGGTGGTGCCGCTGCAACTGGCGCTGGTGCCTTTGCTGAACCTGCACAACAAGGTCGGCATCGGGCAAAGCTTCGTCGGCATCTGGCTGGCGCATACGGGGTTCGGTCTGCCGCTGGCGATCTACCTGTTGCGCAACTACATGGTCGGCCTGCCGCGCGACATCATCGAAAGTGCCAAGGTCGATGGCGCCACCGATTTCGAGGTCTTCACCAAGATCGTCCTGCCGCTGAGCTTCCCGGCGCTGGCCTCTTTCGCGATCTTCCAGTTCCTGTGGACGTGGAACGACCTGCTGGTGGCCAAGGTGTTCCTGCCCTCGGCGGACGAAAGCAAGGTGATGACCGTCAAGATTGCCGACGACCTTCTGGGTTCCCGCGGCGGGGACTGGGGCATTCTGGCGACGGCGGCCTTCGTGTCGATCGCCGTGCCGCTGGTCGTCTTCTTCACGATGCAACGTTATCTGGTGCGCGGTCTGCTGGCCGGCTCCGTCAAATAGGAAGGGCTCTGCCTGATGAGCTTCATCGACTCGCAACCCGGCCACGCCGGGCAATCGGACGGGCCGGTCGACAAGGACTGGTGGCGTGGGGCCGCGATCTATCAGATCTATCCGCGCTCGTTCCAGGACAGCAACAACGACGGTATCGGTGACCTGGCCGGGATCATCCACCGGCTGGACTACGTGGCGAAACTGGGCGCGGATGCGATCTGGATCTCGCCGTTCTTCAAGTCGCCGATGGCCGATTTCGGCTATGACGTCAGCGACTATCGCGACGTGGACCCGATGTTCGGCACGCTGGGGGATTTCGATGCGCTGATCGCGCGGGCGCATGATCTGGGCGTCAAGGTGCTGATCGATCTGGTGCTCAGCCACACCTCGGCCGAACATCCGTGGTTCCGCGAAAGCCGCTCCAGCCGCGACAACGCCAAGGCCAACTGGTACGTCTGGGCCGATGCCAAGCCGGACGGCTCGCCACCCAACAACTGGCTGTCGATTTTCGGCGGTTCGGCCTGGGAATGGGATGGCGAGCGGATGCAGTATTATCTGCACAACTTCCTGACCTCGCAGCCGGACCTGAATTTTCACGAACCTGAAGTGCAGGAGCAACTACTGGACGTGGCCCGCTTCTGGCTGGAGCGGGGGGTGGACGGGTTTCGTCTGGATACCGTCAACTTCTATGTCCACGATCAGGAACTGCGGGACAATCCCCCGCTGGCGCCGGAAGACCGCAACGACAGCACCGCACCTGCCGTGAACCCCTATAACTTCCAGAACCATCTGTACGACAAAAGCCGGCCCGAAAACCTGGCGTTCCTGCGCCGTTTCCGCGCCCTGATGGAGGAATTCCCCGCCATCACCGCCGTGGGAGAGGTTGGCGAAGGTCAGCGCGGCATGGAAGTGCAGGCCGAGTATACCGAAGGCGATGACCTGCTGCACATGTGCTATGGCTTCGATTTCCTGTCAGGCGGCAGGCTGACCGGCACCAGGGTGGCCGATGTGCTGGGGCGCTTTGATGCCATCGCGCCCGACAGCTGGGCCTGCTGGGCCTATTCGAACCACGATGTGGAACGGCACGCCAGCCGCTGGGATCTGAGCGGTGATGCCTACAGGGTCTACACCGGCCTGCTGATGGCGCTGCGTGGCTCCATCTGCCTGTACCAGGGCGAGGAACTGGGCCTGACCGAAGCCTATGTCGGCTACGAGGATCTTCAGGATCCCTACGGCAAGCGGTTCTGGCCCAAGTTCAAGGGCCGCGACGGCTGCCGCACGCCGATGCCCTGGACTGCAGGTGCCAGCAACGGCGGGTTTACCGAAGCCAAGTCCTGGCTGCCCGTCGCCGCCGAACATCTCGACCTGGCGGTGCACGAGCAGGAGGCCGACCCCGACAGTACGCTGGCCTTCTATCGCGCCATGCTGGCCTTCCGCCGGGACCAGACCGCCTTGCGCAAAGGCAAGCTGGAGATTCTGGACGCGGACGACGGGCATCTGTCCTTCCTGCGCAGCCACGGCAACCAGATGATCTTCTGCGCCTTCAACTTGACCCCAGAGGAACAGCCGCTGAACTTGCCAGATGGCGACTGGACCATTGTCCGGGATCTGCCCCTGCACCCCGAAGACGGCGCAGACGGGCTGGTCCTGCCGCCCTATCAGGCCTGTTTCGCCCTTCGCCAGACCGATGAACCGGGAGAGTCCGCATGACCGAACTCAAGCTGAACGACGTTGCCAAGGCCTATGGAGATGTCCAGGTTCTCAGCAACATCAACCTGGACATCGCCGAGGGAGAGTTGATCGTTTTCGTTGGCCCCTCGGGCTGCGGGAAATCCACCCTGCTGCGGATGATCGCCGGGCTGGAAAAGATCACCGGGGGCACGCTGGAAATCGGCGGCGCGGTGATGAATGACATCCCGCCCGCGCAGCGTGGCATTGCCATGGTGTTCCAGTCCTACGCGCTGTACCCGCACATGACGGTGCGCGACAACATGGCCTTCGCCCTGAAGCTGGCCAAGAAATCCAAGGACGAGATTTCCGCCGCCGTCGACAAGGCCGCGCAGATCCTGCAACTGACCCCCTATCTGGATCGTCTGCCCAAGGCGCTGTCGGGGGGGCAGCGGCAACGTGTGGCCATCGGCCGGGCCATCGTGCGTGACCCCAAGGTCTTCCTGTTCGACGAACCGCTGTCGAACCTCGATGCGGCGCTGCGCGTGGCGACGCGGATCGAGATCGCCCAGTTGAAAGAGGCGATGCCCGACCGCACCATGATCTATGTGACCCACGATCAGGTGGAAGCGATGACGCTGGCCACGCGCATCGTGGTGCTGGCCGGCGGCGGCATCAGCCAGGTCGGCACGCCGATGGAACTGTACCAGAAACCCGAGAACACTTTCGTGGCACAGTTCATCGGCTCGCCCGCCATGAACCTGATGAAGGCCGAGATCGTGGCCACCGGGGAAAACACGCGGGTCAAGGTTGCCTCGGGGGCCGAGGTGGAAACCAATATTCCGTCGCGCGGCGACATGATGGGCGCCACCGTGGAACTGGGCGTGCGCCCCGAGCATCTGGCCATCGCGCCGGAAGGGCAGGGGTTCCTGGATTTCGAGACCGAGATCTCGGAACGGCTGGGCGATGTGACGGTGCTGTATTCCACCGTCGATGCCGATGGCGCGCAGATGATCGCCAAACTGCCGGGGCTGGTGCACAGCCAGCGCGGCTCGAAGGTGCGGCTGTCCGCCGAATCCGGCGACCTGCATCTGTTCCTGCACGGCAAGTCGCTGCTCTATCCCTGAGATGCCCGCAACGGCGCGCGGGGCTCACCAGAAGCCCCCGCCCGCGCGATTTTTTCCAACCTCGGAAAGCCCCGGCGCAGGTCGGGGCTTTTTGCCATGCAGCGATCCCTCTGCCGCGCGGGCCGAAACTGTGCCCGCGAGCGCATCCAAGCCTTTCCTTTCGGGGCGGTCCATGAAATAGGGACGTGCCAAACGACCCCTCCGGGAGATGATTATGGAGATTCGCGAGGCCCTGACCTTCGATGACGTGTTGCTGGTTCCTGCTGCCAGTTCGGTTCTGCCGTCCGACGCCAATACGTCGTCCCGTGTTACCCGCTCGATCAGACTGAATGTGCCGCTGCTCAGCTCGGCCATGGACACCGTGACCGAAAGCCAGATGGCGATCACCATGGCGCAATTGGGCGGCATGGGAGTGATTCACAAGAACCTCGATGTGGAAGAACAGGCCCGGCAGGTGCGCCGTGTGAAGCGGTTCGAATCCGGCATCGTCTACAACCCCATCACCCTGACCCCGGACCAGACCCTGGCCGACGCCAAAGAGTTGCAGGAACGCTATCGCGTGACCGGGTTCCCGGTGGTGAATGGCGACGGTCGAGTCGTGGGGATCGTGACCAACCGCGACATGCGGTTTGCCAGTGACGACAGCACGCCGGTCAAGGCCATGATGACCAGCAACAACCTGGCCATGCTGCGCGAACCGGCCGAGCTGGAAGAGGCCAAGAGCCTGATGAAGGCACGCCGGATCGAGAAGCTTCTGGTGGTCGATGGCAACGGCAAGCTGACCGGCCTGCTGACCCTGAAAGATACCGAACAAGCCGTGCTGAACCCCAGCGCCTGCAAGGATGATCTGGGCCGCCTGCGTGTTGCGGCGGCCAGTTCCGTGGGCGATAGCGGGTTCGCACGGTCCGAGGCGCTGATCGACGCCGGCGTGGACATCGTGGTGGTGGACACCGCACATGGCCATTCCGCCGGCGTGATCGAGGCCGTGCGCCGGATCAAGGCGCAGTCGAACCATGTTCAGGTCATCGCCGGCAATGTCGCCACCGGCGAGGCCACCCGTGCGCTGATCGACGCGGGTGCCGATGCGGTCAAGGTCGGCATCGGGCCGGGCTCGATCTGCACCACCCGCATGGTGGCCGGCGTCGGCGTGCCGCAACTGACCGCCATCATGGATTGCGCCCGCGCGGCCAACGAGTTGGACGTGCCGGTGATCGCCGACGGCGGCATCAAGTTCTCGGGCGATTTCGCCAAGGCCATCGCGGCGGGGGCTTCCTGCGCCATGGTCGGCTCGATGATCGCGGGCACCGATGAAAGCCCGGGCGAGGTGATCCTCTATCAGGGCCGCAGCTTCAAATCCTATCGCGGCATGGGCTCGCTGGGCGCCATGGCGCGCGGCTCGGCCGACCGCTATTTCCAGAAGGATGCCGCCAGCGACAAGCTGGTGCCGGAAGGGATCGAGGGGCAGGTGCCTTACAAGGGTTCGGCCAACCAGGTGATCCACCAGATGGTGGGCGGTCTGCGCGCGGCCATGGGCTATACCGGCTGCGCCACGATCGAAGACATGCGCACGGCCTGCGAATTCGTCCGCATCACGGGCGCCGGGCTGAAGGAAAGCCATGTGCACGACGTGGTCATCACCCGCGAGGCGCCGAACTACTCGGCCTGACGCGGCGCAGCGCATCAGAAACGCCAAAGGGCGCGGGGATCATCCCGCGCCCTTTGCTGTTGGGGAAGGCCGGTTATTCGGCCGGGATCGGATCGGGACCGGGATCCTTCGGTTTGCCCTTGATCCGTTCGCGCAGGGTCTGCAGCAGGACATAGAGCACCGGGATCACGATGATCCCGACCACCGTGGCCGCCAGCATGCCGCCGAAAACCGCGATGCCGATGGCGCGCTGGCTGGCCGCCCCGGCGCCGTCGGCCAGCAACAGGGGCACGACACCCAGCAGGAATGACAGGGCCGTCATCAGAACCGCGCGGAAGCGCAGCGCAGAAGCCTGTAGGGCGGCCTCGCGAATGCTCAGCCCGGCGGCGCGCTGCTCCATGGCGAATTCGACGATCAGGATCGCGTTCTTCGCCCCCAGTCCCACCAGCATGATCATCCCGATCTGCGTATACAGGTTGATGTCATTGCCCGTTGCGCCGACCACGGCCACAGCCCCGAACAGGGCCACGATCACTGACAGCAGGATCGCCGCGGGCATGGTCCAGCTTTCATATTGGCCAACGAGGAACAGGTATGCGAAGACAACGGCCATCACGAGGATCACCTGCACCATGCCGGCGCTGTCCTGCTGCTGTTGCGCCGTCCCGGTCCATTCAAAGGAATAGCCCGGCGGCAGCGCGGTTCGGGATTCCTCCTCCAGCACGCGGATCGCATCGCCCGTGGACAGGCCCGGCGCCGGAACCGCCGTGACCGTGGCCGCCCGGAACATGTTGAACCGCGTCAACAGGGTTGGCCCCAGCACGTTTTCCACGTCGATCAGCGTACCCAGCGGCACCATCTCGCCGGTTTCCGATCGCACGTACAGCGCCTCAAGATCCTCCACCGCGTTGCGATAGCTGCCATCGGCCTGGATCATCACCTTGTAGACCCGCCCGAACAGGTTGAAGTCATTGACGTAGTACGAGCCCAGATAGGCCTGCAACGTCAGGAAGACCTCGGACACGGCCGTGTTCAGGGACTTGGCTTTCTCACGGTCCAGATCGACGAAGATCTGCGGCACGTTCGAACGGAAGGTGGTATAGGCCTGCCCGATCTCGGGCCGCTGGTTGGCGGCATAGACCAGCCCGCCAAGAGTGGCAGAAAGATCCTGCGGAGAGCCGCCCCCGGTTTGCTGCACCATCATCTCGACGCCCGCGCTCATCCCCAGTCCGCTGATCGGCGGGGGGTTGAAGGCGATGATGCTGGCGGCGGCCTCCTGATTGGCGATGCCGAAGATCTGGGCGATGATGCCATCGGCATGCAATTCGGGCGTGTGACGCTCTTCCCAATTTTCGAGGTTGACGATGATCATGGCGCCGTTCGACCCGGAGCCATTGAGCATCGAGTATCCGTTCACCAGAACGGTAGAGGACACGCCGGGGATCTGGAGGATCTTTTCCTCGACCCGGCCGGTCACGGTTTCAGTGCGGTTCAGCGCCGCCGCATCGGGCAGTTGGACATCGACGAACACATAGCCGTTGTCCTCGAGCGGCAGGAAGCCTTTGGGGATCGCGGTGAACAGGCCGCCGGTGGCGATGCCCAGCCCGATGACCACGACCAGTCCCACGATCGAGATCCGCACCAGTTGCCGGACCAGCCCGACATAGGCGCCGCGTCCGGCACCGATGCCGCGCTCGAACACCGCGAGCAGACCTTTCGGCGGGCCCGAGCGGGCGCGCAGAACGATCCCGCAAAGGGCCGGCGACAGGGTCAGCGCGTTGATCGACGAGATCACCACCGCGGTCGAGATCGTCACCGCGAATTGCGAATACAGCCGCCCGGTGATGCCGGGCATGAAGGTGACCGGCACGAACACCGCCAGCAGCACCAATGTGGTGGCGATGATCGGCGTTGTGATCTGGCCCATCGCCTTGCGGGTCGCCTCCTTGGGGCTGAGCCCCTCTTCGGCGATGATCCGTTCTACGTTTTCCACCACGACGATGGCGTCATCCACCACGATGCCGATGGCCAGCACCAGCGCGAACAGCGAGATGGTGTTCAGCGACATGCCAAGTGCCAGCAGCAGCGCGAAGGTGCCGATCAGCGAGACCGGAATGGCCACCATGGGAATGATCGTGGCCCGCCAACTGCCAAGGAAGATGAAGACCACGACCATCACCAGTGCAAAGGTCTGCATCAGGGTGGTCTGCACATCGGCCAGAGACGATTCCACAAAGGCGGTCGAATTGAACGGCACCTCGTAGACTACGTCGTCGGGGAAGGTGGCGGACAGGCGCTCCAGTTCGGCCAGCACGCTTTCGGACACCGACAGCGCGTTGGCGCCAGGTGCCTGATAGACTGCCATGACGGTCGCGGGTTGTCCGCCGAAACGGCCCGAGGCGTTGTAGTAGCTGGCCCCGCGTTCGATGCGGGCCACGTCACGCATCCGCACGATGGCGCCGGCATCGCCGGTGCGGATCACGATATCACTGAATTCCGCAGCCGTTGTCAGCCGGCCCTGTGCGGTGATCGTGTACTGGAACTGCTGGTCGCCGGGCACCGGCGGGGCCCCGATCTGGCCGGCCGAAACCTCGAGGTTCTGGTCGCGGATCGCGGCAATGATGTCGCCGGGCGTCAGCCCGAGACTCGCCATCTTGTCAGGATCCATCCAGATCCGCATGGCATAGGCGAAATCGGTCAACACATCGGCCTTGCCGACGCCGTTCACGCGCGCCAGCGCATCCTTGAGGTTGATCGAGGCATAGTTCGACAGGAACACTTCGTCATAGGTGCCGTTGGGCGAGGTCAGAACCGCCACCAGCAACATGTTGGTCGAGGCTTTCTGTGTCACAACGCCATTGGCATTCACGTCCGTGGGCAGCTGCGAGGACGCCTGTCCCACCCGGTTCTGCACGTTGACCGACGCGATATCGGGATCGGTGCCGACCTCGAAGGTCACGTTCAGGGAATAACCGCCGTTGTCGGCTGAGGTGGACTGCATGTAGATCATGTCGTCCACGCCGTTGACCTGCGCCTCGATCGGCGCGGCAACGGTGTTTTCCACGGTCTGCGAATTGGCGCCGGTGTAACTGGCGCTGACGTTCACCACCGGGGGTGTGATGTCGGGGAACTGTTCGACCGGCAGCACGGAATAGGCGATGCCGCCCATGATCGTCAGCACCAGCGAGATGACCAGCGCCAGTTTGGGGCGGTCGATGAAGACAGAGGAGAACATGGCTGTCTACTCCTCGGTGCCGGTCAGCACGGGATCGACGGGAACCCCCGGGCGTACCCGTTGCAGGCCCTCGACGATCACCGCTTCGCCTTCCTGCAGGCCACGGGTCACGATGACCGATGTCTCATGGTTGGGGCCGGTTTCGATGTAGCGTTGCTCGACGATCTGCTGGTTGGTGACAACCAGCACGAACTCGCCACGCTGGTCGCGCTGAACGGCGGCCTGTGGCACGGTCAGGGAAGGCGTCGGTTCTTGCGCCGTGATGTCGACGTTCACGAAAGAGCCATCGACCAGCAGGTGGTCGGCATTGTCAAAGATTGCGCGCACCGCGATGGTGCCGGTTGAAGGGTTGACCCGGTTGTCGCGAAAGGCCAGCCGGCCGACTTCATCCAGAACCGTGCCTCCGGGCAGAGTGACATAGACCGGGTAGCCGTCGCCGACGTCCTCGTTGGTCGCATCGTCGGCCTGCGCCTGTTGCCGCACATCGATCATCTGCCGCTCGCTGAGCGAGAAGGTGACGTACATGGGTTCCTGCCGGACGAGGGTGGCCAGCGTCCCGGTGGTCGGCCCGACCAGATCTCCGACGCTGCGTTCGGTCCGGCCAATGGCCCCGTCGAATGGCGCAACGATCAGGGTATAGCTCAGTTCCAGTTCCGCCTGCTTGATCGCCGCTTCCGCTGCGGCGATCTGGGCTTCGGCGACCTGCCGGTTGGCGCGTGCCACGTCCAGTTCCGACTGCGCCACCGCCTCTTTCTCGACAAGTTGCGATTTCCGGTCAAATTCGACCTGCGCCAGCGCAAGATTGGCATTGGCCTGGGCCAGATCCGCCTGCCGGGCCGCCAGCGTGGCCTCGTATTGTTCGGGTTCGATGTGGAACAGAATGTCCCCCTCGGACACCGTGGCGCCATTGGCCACGTTCACCTCGCGGATGAAGCCGGTGACGCGGGCCACCAGATCGACCTTATCCACCGCTTCGGCCCGGCCGATGAAAGTGATGTCGTCCAGAATCTCCTCGGTTACCGCCGCCGCGACCGAGACCTTGGGGGCTGGCTGACCGCTGCCCGCGTCCTGTGCAAGGGTCATCGGGGCTGCCAGCAGGGCCAGTGACAAGGCCGAGATACGTAGTCCGGAATAAGGAGGAAATGGCATAAAGACGGGGTCCTTCAGGCAAGACTGACTGGCGCCGCGTGTATCGCGGGTCGACTCGTCCCCAAGGTAGGACTATTGACGCCGCGAATGCCACCGCAAACCGCGAGGCCAACTGCCATCAGGCGCGCGGCCCCGGATTTTTCGCAGCCACCCGTGCCCCCGGGCCGTGGCCAAAGCCCGGAGACGCGATGACCCCCGCCGCCAGAATTGCCTCAGCCATCGACATCCTTGACGATATCCTGTCGGGCACATCAGCCGAGAAAGCGTTGAAGGACTGGGCGCGGGGCCACCGGTTTGCCGGATCGAAGGATCGCGCGGCGCTGCGCGACCATGTCTTCGATGCGCTTCGACAGCGTCGCAGTCTGGCGGCCCTGGGCGGCGCCGACACCGGTCGGGGGCTGATGATCGGCTGGGTGCGGGCCTCTGGCGGGGATGTGGACCAGATCTTCAGCGGCGAAGGCTATGGACCCCTGGCCCTGAGCGACGCCGAACGGGATGCGGGCCGCACCCCCGACAGCCCGGCCGAGCGTCTGGATCTGCCCGACTGGCTGTATCCCGAGGTCACCGGGTCTCTGGGCGACGCCGCCGGGCCTTGTCTTGAATTGCTGCGCCAGCGCGCGCCGGTTTTCCTGCGGGTCCATTTGCGCAAGGCACCCCGGTCCGAAGCCATGACGCAGCTTGCCAGCGAAGGGATCACCACCGAGCCGCACGACCTGTCGCCATCGGCGTTGAGGGTGATCGAGGGCGCACGCCGGATCCGCACCAGCGCGGCCTATCTTGACGGGAAAGTCGAATTGCAGGACGCGGCCTCGCAGGCGGTGTCGGACAGGGTGCCGCTGGAAGAAGGCCAAAGTCTTCTGGACTATTGTGCGGGCGGCGGCGGCAAGACGCTGGCCATCGCCGGCCGGGTGCAGGGGCGGTTTGTGGCGCATGACGCCAATCCCGCGCGGATGAAAGATCTGCCGGCCCGTGCCGCCCGTGCGGGCCTGTCGGTGCGCTGCCTGACGTCCGATGAGCTGAAACTCGCCGGTATCTTCGACACGGTTGTCGTCGATGCCCCTTGTTCGGGCAGCGGCTCGTGGCGTCGTGATCCGGAAGGCAAATGGGGGCTGACCGCGCAGAAGCTGGCCGAGACGGTGGCGCTTCAGGCGCGGATTCTGGACCAGGCCGCGGCATATGTAGGGGTTGGGGGGCATCTGACCTACATGACCTGCTCTATCCTGCAGCGGGAGAACGCCGCGCAGGTGGCCGATTTTCTGGCCCGCACCCCGGGTTGGTCGCAGGCCGACAGCCACCAGTTCCTGCCTCAGGACGGCGGCGACGGCTTCTTTTTCGCCGACTTGACACGGAATGCCTGAAATCCAACCATTCCGGCCAGCACCGGAACCGTGCTTAAGCCGTGATTAACCCCCTGCGCGGTACGAAACCCCGGTAGATTGCTGGGAGGCATCATGACCCGTATCGCTGGTTTGTCGCAGCACGGTTTGGACGGTGTGCTGTCGTATCATCACAAGGAACGGGTGGCGCTCGGTCTGGCGCTGGGGCTGACCGCCCTGGGCATCCTGGTCGCCAGCGGCACGCCGCGGGTGTTGCTTCTGGCCGCCGGCCTGGGTGCCGCGGTCGCGCTAGTGATCGTCAAACTGGCCGAGGGACTGCGCGGACGCGTTGCGCGGGCCGAGTTGAACCGCGTCAGCCGGTTCTTCGCCCGCGATGCAGCGGTCTGGGTGGTCACGGATTTCTCGGGACGTGTGATCAGTTGCAATGCTGCCGCGCAGGGGGAGCTTGGCTTGTCCGAAGGGCAGATGCTCTCGGACAGGCTCGACCGCCTGTTCGCCGCCCCGGTGCGCCGCGTGGCCGAACTGCTGGACCGCGCGCGGGCCACCGGATCCTCGGCGCTTGACCGGGCCAGCCACAGCGGCAAGGTGCGCCTCGCGGCGACGCTGGCGCCAGGCAATCTGGTGGTCTGGCGGCTGGAAAACCTCACCTCCCGCTCGGCCTCGGTGGGGCGCGGCGAGGTCGGCTTGCCGGTGTTGGTCGCCGGCCCGGACGGGCGGGTGCTGGGTCAGAACGCGGCGATGACCGCGTTTCTGGGGCGTGAAGTTGCGGTATTGGACGAAGCATTCGGCAAGCGCCCGCTGGTGTCGGGCGGCATGTGCCAGGTCAAGGCCGAAAGCGGCCGCACGCAGGTGCGCGTGGTGGTGGTTGACGATGCCGAGACCGGCTGCCGCGAAGTCTTCATCCTGCCCGAAAATCTCGACGATGCTGCCGATGCGCGCAAACTGTTCGAATCCTTGCCGGTGCCGATGCTGAAACTGTCGATCGACGGCAAGATCATCTGGGCCAACCAGGGCGCCCGCAGCCTGCTTGGCCGGGATGTCCCGCCGTCGACCCATTTCAACGACCTGGTCTCGGGCCTTGGCCGCCCCCTGGGCGACTGGCTGCGCGATGCGAGTAGCGGCGGGGGGGTGTCGCAGTCGGAGTTCCTGCAGGTGCGCTGCAACGACAGTCACCGGTTCGTTCAGGTGTCGCTGAAAGCTGCCGACGAATTGGGCGAACCGGCGTTGCTGGCGGTGCTCAGCGATGCCACCGAACTCAAGACGCTGGAAGCGCAGTTCGTCCAGAGCCAGAAGATGCAGGCGATCGGGCAACTCGCCGGAGGGGTGGCGCATGATTTCAACAACCTGCTGACCGCCATCTCGGGCCATTGCGACCTGTTGCTGCTGCGCCACGACGAGGGCGACCCGGACTATGGCGATCTCATCCAGATCAACCAGAACGCCAACCGGGCCGCCAGCCTTGTGGGGCAGCTTCTTGCCTTCTCGCGCAAGCAGACCCTGCGACCGGAAGTGGTTGACCTGCGTGACGCCCTGTCGGACCTCACCCATCTGCTCAGCCGCCTCGTGGGCGAACGCGTGCGCCTGACCCTCAAGCACGATGACAAGGTGCCCGCCATCCGCGCCGACAAGCGGCAGTTGGAGCAGGTCATCATGAACCTCGTGGTCAATGCCCGCGATGCCATGCCCGAGGGCGGCGAGATCCTCGTCCAGACCTCGGCCGTCACGCTGGAGACCGAATTGTGCCGCAACCGCGCGGTGATCCCCGCAGGCTCCTATGCGGTGGTCAGCGTGCAGGACGAAGGCAGCGGCATCCCCTCCAGCCAGTTGCAGAAGGTGTTCGAGCCGTTCTTTACCACCAAGAAGACCGGCGAGGGCACAGGGCTGGGCCTGTCCACCGCTTACGGCATCATCAAGCAGAGCGGCGGCTTCATCTTTGCCGACAGCACGCCGGGGGTGTCGACGGTCTTCACCATCTATTTCCCGGCCTTTACCGAAACCCAGGTGTTGCCGGCCCCGGCCGCGAAAGAGGCCAAGCCCGTCCCTGCCACCCATCGCGACGGCGTGGTCCTGCTGGTCGAGGACGAGGCACCGGTGCGGGCCTTTGCCTCGCGTGCCCTGCAGCTGCGTGGCCTGACGGTGATCGAGGCGGAAAGCGCCGAAGAGGCGCTGGAACTGCTCGAAGATCCCGACCTGGATGTGGATGTCTTCGTGACGGATGTGGTCATGCCGGGCATGGACGGTCCGAACTGGGTGCGCCGCGCTTTGCAGGAACGTCCCGACACCCGGGTCATCTTCGTGTCCGGCTATGCCGAGGATGCGCTGAGCGATCATGAAACCAAGATCCCCAACTCGGTCTTCCTGCCCAAACCTTTCTCGCTGGAGGCGCTGACCTCGACGGTTCAGGCGCAACTGCATTGAGGCGCGCCGGGTAAGGGAAAATTTACCCTCGCCGCACCACACTGGGTCTTGCGAATTTTCATTGATTTGTGCGTGTTCTCTCGCCATACAGGGGAGAACAAGAGCAGAACATCTGGCAGCGTTGCCGCCCGCGTGCGGGTATGGAATAAGGATCAGGACCAATGGCTATCGCTAACCTTCTCGACCTGGGCGGATCACGGAAAATGGACAAGCAGAAAGCGCTCGATTCAGCGCTGGCGCAAATCGAGCGGCAGTTCGGCAAGGGCTCGATCATGAAGCTGGGCCAGGGCGCGGTGCAGGAGATCGAATCTACCTCGACCGGCTCCTTGGGTCTGGACATCGCCCTGGGCATCGGCGGTCTGCCGAAAGGGCGGATTATCGAGATCTACGGCCCCGAAAGCTCGGGCAAGACCACCCTGACCCTGCATTGCGTCGCGGAAGAGCAGAAAAAGGGCGGCGTCTGCGCTTTTGTCGATGCCGAACACGCGCTGGACCCGCAGTATGCCAAGAAGCTGGGCGTCAACCTGGACGATCTGTTGATCAGCCAGCCTGACACCGGCGAACAGGCGCTTGAGATCACCGATACGCTGGTCCGCTCTGGCGCCGTCAGCATGGTGGTGGTCGATTCGGTCGCCGCGCTGACGCCCAAGTCGGAACTGGAAGGCGATATGGGCGATCACCAGGTGGGTGCACAGGCCCGGTTGATGAGCCAGGCGATGCGCAAGCTGACCGGGTCGATCAGTCGCTCCAACTGCATGGTGATCTTCATCAACCAGATCCGCATGAAGATCGGTGTCATGTTCGGAAGCCCCGAAACCACTTCGGGCGGCAACGCGCTGAAGTTCTACTCCTCGGTGCGCCTCGACATTCGCCGCATCGGCTCGGTCAAGGATCGCGACGAGGTGGTCGGCAACGCCACGCGCGTGAAAGTCGTCAAGAACAAGGTCGCCCCGCCGTTCAAACAGGTGGAATTCGACATCATGTATGGCGAAGGCATCTCGAAAATGGGCGAACTTCTGGATCTGGGCGTGAAGGCGGGCGTCGTCGACAAGTCCGGGTCGTGGTTTTCCTATGGGGACGAGCGGATCGGGCAGGGGCGCGAGAACGCCAAGACCTATCTGCGCGAACACAGCCGCACCGCGCTGGAGATCGAAGACAAGATCCGCGCCGCCCACGGGCTGGAATTCGACATGCCGCCGGGCAGCGCCGAGGATGACGTCGTCGACAGCTGAACCGCCGTCGCACGATGCCCCGAACCCCGGCCCGATGGCCGGGGTTTTTTCGTTTGGGGCGCTGCCAGTGGACACCCGCGCGCCGCAGGGCTAAACGGGTCCGAACTTGACCTGACAGAGACCGGATCATGGCCAGCCTGAACGATATCCGAAGCACTTTCCTGGACTATTTTGGCAACAACGGCCACGCCGTGGTGGACAGTTCTCCACTGGTGCCGCGCAACGACCCGACGCTGATGTTCACCAACGCGGGCATGGTCCAGTTCAAGAACGTCTTCACCGGCGTCGAACACCGCGACTACACCCGTGCCGCGACCAGCCAGAAATGCGTGCGTGCCGGTGGCAAGCACAACGATCTGGACAACGTCGGCTATACCGCACGCCACCATACCTTCTTTGAAATGCTAGGAAATTTCTCGTTCGGCGACTATTTCAAGGACGATGCCATTCCGCTGGCCTGGAACCTTCTGACCCGCGAATTCGGCATCGACAAGGACAAGCTGCTGGTCACCATCTATCACACCGATGACGAGGCCGCCGAAATCTGGAAGAAGGTGGCCGGTCTGAGTGACGACCGCATCATCCGCATCCCGACGTCTGACAACTTCTGGTCCATGGGCGCCACCGGTCCCTGCGGCCCCTGCACCGAGATCTTCTATGACCACGGCGATCACATCTGGGGCGGGCCTCCGGGCAGCCCCGAGGAAGATGGCGATCGGTTCATCGAGATCTGGAACCTCGTCTTCATGCAGTTCGAGCAATTCGAGGATGGCAGCCGGGAAGACCTGCCCAAGCCGTCGATCGACACCGGCATGGGGCTGGAACGCATCGGTGCGCTGCTGCAGGGCAAGCACGACAACTATGACACCGACCTGTTCCGGGCGCTGATCGAGGGGTCGGCCAATGCCACCAGCACCGATCCTGCCGGTCCCGGCAAGGTGCATCACCGGGTGATCGCCGATCATCTGCGCTCGACCTCATTCCTGATCGCTGACGGGGTGATGCCGTCGAACGAAGGCCGCGGCTACGTGCTGCGCCGGATCATGCGCCGTGCCATGCGCCATGCCCACCAGTTGGGCGCACAGGATCCGCTGATGTACCGGCTGGTGCCGAACCTGGTGGCGCAGATGGGGCAGGCTTATCCGGAACTGACCCGCGCGCAGGCGCTGATCGAGGAAACCCTTCTGCTGGAGGAAACCCGGTTCCGCCAGACCCTGGATCGCGGTCTGCGGCTGCTGGATGACGAACTGGCCGGTCTGCCCGAGGGCGCCGATCTGCCCGGAGAGTCGGCCTTCAAACTGTACGACACCTATGGCTTCCCGCTGGACCTGACCCAGGATGCGCTGCGCGAAAAAGGCCGTGCGGTGGATACCGACGGCTTCGACGCGGCGATGGAAGAACAAAAGGCCAAGGCCCGCGCGGCCTGGGCGGGTTCCGGCGACACCGCCGATGCCGCCATCTGGTTCGACATCGCGGAAACCCACGGCACCACCGAATTCCTGGGCTATGACACCGAAACCGCCGAAGGCCAGATCCTGGCCATCGTTCGGGACGGTGCGGCGCAGGACAAGGCGGCCAAGGGCGACGCGGTGCAGATCGTTCTGAACCAGACCCCGTTCTATGCGGAATCCGGCGGCCAGATCGGCGATACCGGCGTGCTGAAGACCGACACCGGCAAGGCCACCATCACCGACTGCCGCAAGGTGGCCGGGGTGTTCATCCATTTCGCCGAGGTGACCGAGGGCGAGATCGCCAAGGCCACCGGTGCCGAACTGACCGTCGATCACGACCGCCGCACCAACATCCGCGCCAACCATTCGGCCACCCACCTGTTGCACGAAGCCCTGCGCGAGGCGCTGGGGGATCATGTGGCGCAGCGCGGCTCGCTGAATGCGCCGGATCGTCTGCGGTTCGACTTCAGCCATTCCAAGGCCCTGACGCTGGAAGAACTGGACCGGGTGGAGCGCGAAGTGAACGCGTTCATCCGCCAGAACGACAAGGTCGAAACCCGGATCATGACCCCGGACGAGGCCCGCGATCTGGGCGCGCAGGCATTGTTCGGCGAGAAATACGGCGACGAAGTGCGCGTCGTGTCGATGGGCAAGCAGGCCGGCTCGGGCAAGGGCAGCGACAAGCAGACCTATTCGCTGGAGCTTTGCGGCGGCACCCATGTGCGGCAGACCGGCGATATCGGCCTGTTCGTGACGCTGGGCGACAGCGCTTCCTCGGCCGGGGTGCGGAGGATCGAGGCGCTGACCGGGGCGGCGGCCTTCGACTATCTGGCGGCACAGGATCACCGTTTGGCGGAAATCGCGCTGACCCTGAAGGCCAAACCCGAAGAGGTGCCGGACCGCGTCAAGGCGCTGCTGGATGAACGCAAGGCGCTGCAGGCTGAACTGGCCGATCTGCGCCGCGAACTGGCCATGGGCGGCGGCGCGCAGGGCAGCGGTCCTGCGGCGAAAGAGGTGGGCGGTGTGCCCTTCCTGGGCCAAAGCCTGTCGGGCGTGACCGGCAAGGATCTTCCCGCGTTGATCGATGCGCACAAGGCCAAGCTGGGCTCGGGCGCGGTGCTGCTGATCGCCGATACAGGCGGCAAGGCGGCGATTGCGGCGGGCGTCACCAAGGATCTGACCGACCGTGTTTCGGCGGTGGATCTGGTCAAGACGGCCGCGCAAGCCCTCGGTGGCAAGGGGGGCGGCGGTCGTCCCGACATGGCGCAGGCCGGCGGCCCGGATGCCACCAAGGCGGAAGCAGCCATCGCCGCTGTCGAATCTTTGCTGGAAGGAGGTGCCGCATGAGCACGGCTTTGTGGATCGCCCATGTGGATGTGAAAGACGCGGAGGCTTATGGCCGGTACGCAGCCCTGGCCACCGAGGCCATCGCCAAGCACGGCGGTGTCTTTCTGGCACGCGCCTCCCGCTATATCCAGAAGGAAGGCGCGGATCGCCCGCGCAACGTGGTGGCGCGGTTTCCGTCGCTAGAGGCGGCCGATGCCTGCTACGAATCTGCGGAATACCAGGAAGCGCTGAGACATGCGCGCGGCGCGGCGGTGCGTGAACTGGTGATCGTGGAAGAACAGTAACAGCCTGGCGCCGGTCTGGTGCCGGGCTTGCCTCCTAGTTGCGCGCGGTCGGAAAGTCGGCCTTTGCCTTCGCGGCCTGGCCGACCCACGCGGGACGGGCCACGGGGTGTGGGGCCTGAGACAGATCCAGAAATTCGCTGGACATGAACCGCTGCGCCGTGGGGGGCGCAATGTCGGGCGCCCCGGTCGGGGCCTCTTCAAGCGGCAGAACGATCTCGGGGCCATCGTCCAGCAGCGTCAGCGATGCGGCCTGTCCCGCCCCCGCCGCGCCGCACAGCCACAGCACGCTGGCAACTACCTGTTTCATCGGAAACTCTTCCACAAATGACGACTCGACCTTGCCGCCCGGTGCGCGGGCGACTGCCGAAGTGTCTCATGCATCGGGGGCGCGGCGCACCGTTGAACCGGAACCATGATTAAGGCAGGGTTGACGGGCGAAACCCGGCCAAAGCGGGGGGGCACAGGTGGCGTTGCGCTTGCCCCACCCCCCTTGGCCAAGCTATGTGAGCAATTCAGGCAGGGATCCAAGTGCAGGAGCGAAATATGCGGCGAGTGGTCGTGACAGGTCTGGGAATGGTCTCGCCGCTGGCGTGCGGTGTGGAAACTTCGTGGCAGCGGTTGCTGGCAGGACAATCGGCGGCGGGGCCCATCACCCGTTTCGATGCCAGCCATCTGGCAACGACCTATGCGTGCGAAATTCCACTGGGCGACGGCAGCGACGGCACCTTCAACCCCGATGACTGGATGGCGCCGAAAGAGCGCCGCAAGGTGGATGACTTCATCCTCTACGGTCTGGCGGCGGCGGAAGAGGCCGTGAAAGACGCAGGCTGGATGCCCGAGGATGAGGAAGCCCGGTGTCGTACCGGCGTGATGATCGGGTCGGGCATCGGCGGGCTCAGCACCATCGCGGACACCTCGATCGTGCTGAAAGAGCGCGGGCCGCGGCGGGTGTCGCCGTTCTTCATTCCCGCGTCGTTGATCAATCTTGTCTCGGGCCAGGTGTCGATCCGTTTCGGGTTCAAGGGACCGAACCACGCGGTTGTAACCGCCTGTTCCACCGGCGCGCATGCCATCGGCGACGCGGCGCGGCTGATCCAGTGGGACGACGCGGACGTGATGATCGCGGGCGGTGCCGAAAGCCCGATCTGCGATCTCGGGATCGCGGGGTTCAACGCCTGCAAGGCACTGTCGACCAAGCGCGGCAATGAGCCGGAACGGGCCAGCCGCCCCTATGACGCGGATCGGGACGGGTTCGTCATGGGCGAGGGCGCGGGCGTCGTGGTTCTGGAGGAATACGAACACGCCAAGGCGCGCGGCGCCAAGATCTATGCCGAGGTTCTGGGCTATGGCATGTCGGGCGATGCCTATCACATCACCGCCCCGTCCGAGGACGGCGACGGGGCCGAGCGGTCCATGCGCGCGGCGCTGAAACGGGCCGGGCTGGAGCCCGAGGCCATCGACTATATCAACGCGCATGGCACATCGACCATGGCCGACACCATCGAACTGGGCGCGGTCGAACGGATGATGGGGGAGGCAGCGTCGAAAGCGACGATGAGTTCCACCAAATCCTCGATCGGCCATCTTCTGGGCGCCGCGGGCGCGGTAGAGGCGATCTTCTCGATCCTCGCTATCCGCGATCAGGTGGCGCCACCGACCATCAACCTGGACAACCCGGCGGTCGAGACAAGCCTTGATCTGGCGCCCAATGCCAAGCGGGAGCGCGAGATCAACGTGGCCCTGTCAAACTCCTTCGGCTTCGGCGGCACCAATGCCTCGCTGGTGCTGGGGCGGGTTGCTGACGGATGCTGATCTGGCGCTCGGTTGCGTCCAATGCGTTGACGCTTCTTATCGTTCTGCTGGCCGGAGTCGGGATTGCCGTGGCCCTGGCGCAGAACTCCTATCGTGCCGAGGGGCCGTCCACCGAGGCGGTCTGCCTGAGTGTGCCGCGCGGGGCGACCATGACGTCCGTTAGCGACGACCTGGCCGAAAAAGGCTTGATCAAAATCCCCGCACTGATGCGCGTGGGCGCGGACTACGAAGAGAAGGCCGACCGTCTGAAGGCCGGAAACTTCCTGATCCCGCCGGGGGCCTCGATGCAGCAGATCGTCGATCTTGTGACCCGCAGCGGTCAAAGCACCTGCGGCAGCGAGATCAACCTGCGGATCGGCGTGGCCACCACCACGATCCGGGTGCGGGAACTGGATCCGGCCAGCTCGGAATACCAGATCACCGCCGATTTCACGCTGGGTGATCCCACGCCCGATGCCTATGACGACCTTCTCAGCCGGGGGTTTGCCCGCACGCGGGTGACCATGGCCGAGGGCGTGACCAGCTGGCAGGTGGCCGACAGCCTGAACAAGGCGGGGTTCCTGGTTGGTGCGCCCGTGGAGGTTGCCCCGGAAGGCTCCCTTGCGCCGGGCAGCTACGATGTGGCCATGGCCTCGGACCGGGCCGAGTTGCAACAGCGCATGCGCGAGGAACAGGAAGCCATCCTGGCCGCTGCCTGGGCCGGACGCGCCGAGGGTCTGCCGCTGGAAAGCGCGGAAGAGGCGCTGATCCTGGCCTCGATCATCGAGAAGGAAACCGGCGTCGCGGAGGAGCGGCCCTGGGTGTCGAGCGTCTTCATCAACCGGCTCAACAAGGGGATGCGCCTGCAGACCGACCCGACGGTGATCTATGGCATCACCGGGGGCGAAGGGGTGCTGGGGCGCGGGTTGTTCCGCAGCGAGCTGGCCCGGCCGACGCCGTACAACACCTACACCATCGACGGGCTGCCGCCGACACCCATTGCCAATCCCGGACTGGAGGCGATCGAGGCTGCGGTAAATCCGGCCGAGACCGACTTCCTGTTCTTCGTGGCCGATGGCACCGGCGGGCATGTGTTTGCCCGGACATTGGATGAGCACAACATCAACGTGCGCCGCTGGCGCCAGATCGAACAGCAGCGCAGCCAATAGCGAGTCGCGGGCGGGACGAATCCCCCGCGCAGCCTGAAAATCGTCGTCAACAAGTTGGGGATCCCTGCACCGATGGTGTGGGGATCCTGTCTTTTTGGGCTCGTGCCCTGGCAAGGCCCCGTTAATGTTCCTGAACACGCCGCGGGGTTTTCCATCGCCCGCAAAACAAGGGCGCCCGCGATGTCTCGGGCCCGTGTTAACCGATTCGAAGCCTTTGAAACCTTAACGGTTCGAACGGTTCCGTTTTGTTCTAAAAGTCTGTTTTCATTGACAAAACGGCCTGTTCCTTTTATCAATTACTGCAAGCTGGAAGACATGGACAAGACGCCGGAAAGACTTGGTGGATGTCGCGTTCATGGCTCTCTCGACGGGATACCGGGAGAGGCGGGTTAACAAGAATGGTGATGATCATCCCCGAAACGGGGGAGAACACCGCAGGGCATGTGCGCTCTGCGGCACGCAAGCAACTCGACCGCGCCACAAGCGCGCTCGACAAACTGGTGGACCAACTGGACGACGGCGAGATCGGCAAGATCGGAGAGGCGGGCAAGCTTCTTCGGGAGCTGAAGAACGCCCTGCAGTCGGCAATCGCGGAAAGGGAACGTCTTGAAAAGGAACAGCGGGAACAAGCTGGCATTGTCCACGACTATGCCCTCGACTTCGACGCCGCGAGACTTGAAATCGGGCGGCGTCTTGCTTGCCTCGGCGCCGCCGGAGGTGCGGGAGGCGTTTCTGAATGACCTGTCGCCGGGCACGCTTCTGGCCTTGCCCTATCTCTTCGAGTTCTGGGCGCTGGAGCACCAGTTGCCGCCAGAAGGCGAGTGGCGAACCTGGGTCATCATGGGTGGTCGTGGCGCGGGCAAGACCCGCGCCGGGGCCGAGTGGGTGCGCCGTGAAGTCGAAGGCTCCCGCCCGCTGGATCCGGGCCGCTCGCGGCGCGTGGCGCTGGTCGGCGAGACCATCGAACAGGTGCGCGAGGTGATGGTGTTCGGCGACAGCGGCATCCTGGCCTGCTCGCCCCCCGATCGCAAACCAGTCTGGGAAGCGACGCGCAAGCGGTTGGTCTGGCCCAATGGGGCCATCGCCCAGGTGTTTTCGGCGCATGAGCCCGAAAGCCTGCGCGGCCCGCAGTTCGATGCGGCCTGGGTCGACGAGTTGGCCAAGTGGAAGAAGGCGGAGGATGCCTGGGACATGCTGCAATTCGGGCTGCGACTGGGCCAGACGCCCCGGCAGGTGGTGACTACCACGCCGCGCAACGTCGGCGTGCTGAAGCGCATCCTCGACAATCCGTCGACGGTGGTGACTGCTGCCGCGACCGAGGCCAACGCCGCCTATCTGGCCGACAGCTTCCTTGCGGAAGTGCGGGCCCGTTATGCCGGAACGCGGCTGGGACGGCAGGAGCTGGACGGGGTGCTGCTGGAGGAAGTCGAGGGGGCCATGTGGACCCAGCCGATGCTGCAGACTTGTCAGGTCGAGACGCTGCCGGATCTGGATCGCGTGGTGGTGGCGGTGGATCCGCCGGTGACCGGGCACAACACTTCGGACGAATGCGGGATCCTTGTTGTGGGGGTGCGCATGTCGGGGTCGCCGCAGGACTGGACCGCCTATGTGATCGAGGATGCCTCGCTGGGCAAGGCCAGCCCCACCGGATGGGCTGAAGCGGCACTGGCGGCCATGGCGCGGCACAAGGCCGACCGCATGGTGGCCGAGGTCAACCAGGGCGGCGACATGGTCGAGACCGTGATCCGCCAGGTCGATCCGATGGTGCCCTTCCGGGCGGTGCGGGCCAGCCGGGGCAAGGCCGCACGGGCCGAGCCGGTGGCGGCGCTGTATGAACAGGGGCGGGTGAAACACCTGCGGGGTCTGGGCGATCTGGAAGACCAGATGTGCCAGATGACCATACGCGGCTTCGAGGGGCGGGGCAGTCCCGACCGCGTCGATGCTCTGGTCTGGGCCCTGACCGACCTGATGATCGAACCTGCCGGGCGGTTCCTTCGCCCGCGCGTCCGGGGCCTGTAGCACCCCCCGGACCCGACACATCCGAGACCGAAAAAGTACACACCGCGGCGCAGGTCGCTTGCGGTCAAGGAGGGCCTTTGCCGATGATCAAGGAATTCTTCAAACGTGAGCCGAACCAGGCGCCGATGACCCCGCCCGCGCCAGAGCGCAAGGCGTCTGCCACCGGATCGGTGCTGGCGGCGGTGCAGGGGGCGGGGCGGTCGGTCTGGGGACCGCGCGATGCCACCAGCCTTATCCGCAACGGGTTCTCGGGCAATCCGGTGGGCTTCCGGTCGGTGAAGCTGATCGCCGAAGCCGCCGCCGCCCTGCCGCTGGTGGTGCAGGATGCCGAGCGCCGCTATGACGCGCATCCGCTGTCGGATCGGCTGGCGCGGCCCAACGGCGCGCAGGGACGGGCCGAGCTTCTGGAAATGCTCTATGGCCAGATCCTGCTGTCGGGCAACGGCTATCTGGAAGGCGCGGGCGGTGGTCTGGGCGTGATGCCGCTGGAGCTGCATGTGCTGCGGTCGGACCGGATGCGGGTGGTGCCGGGCGGCGATGGCTGGCCTGCGGCCTATGAATACTCGGTCGGCGGGCGCAAGCATCGCTTCGACATGACCGGCGATGTGCCTCCGATCTGCCACATCCGCAGCTTCAGTCCACTGGATGATCACTATGGGTTCTCGCCCTTGCAGGCGGCGGCGAACGCCGTGGATGTGCACAATTCGGCCTCGCGCTGGTCCAAGGCGCTGCTGGACAATGCGGCGCGGCCTTCGGGCGCCATCGTCTTCACCGGCCCCGAGGGGCAGGGGACCATGTCCAACGATCAGTACGAGCGGCTGGTCGACGAGATGGCCGCGAATTATCAGGGCGCACGCAATGCCGGGCGGCCGATGCTGCTGGAAGGCGGGCTGGACTGGCGGCCGATGGGGTTCAGCCCCTCGGACATGGAATTCCAGAAGACCAAGGAAGCCGCCGCGCGCGAGATCGCCCTGGCCTTCGGGGTGCCGCCGATGCTGCTGGGGATCCCCGGCGATGCGACTTATGCCAACTACCAGGAGGCCAACCGCGCCTTCTATCGTCTGACGGTG
This sequence comes from Fluviibacterium sp. S390, assembly GCF_049800695.1. Classification (NCBI taxonomy): domain Bacteria; kingdom Pseudomonadati; phylum Pseudomonadota; class Alphaproteobacteria; order Rhodobacterales; family Paracoccaceae; genus Meridianimarinicoccus; species Fluviibacterium sp. S390. The sequence continues at coordinate 105,136 of NZ_JBNAFN010000007.1, forward strand.
CTGCCGCTGGCCACGCGGGTTTCGGCCGCCATCGCCGACTGGCTGGCGCGTTTCACCGGCGAGGCGGTGCGGCTGCAACCGGATCTGGACAAGATCCCGGCCCTGTCGGCCGAGCGCGAGGCGCAGTGGCGCCGGGTCCGCGAGGCCGACTTCCTGACCCGCAACGAAAAGCGCGGCCTGCTGGGTCTGCCGCCCATCGTCGAGGGCACGGGAAAGGGCGCGTGAGCGAGATGCCCAGACCAGCGCCCGGCGGTTCGCGCTTTCTGTACGAGCCCTTCGACCACAGTCCGGTGAAGGTGCACGAGGTGCAGGAGAAGCTTCTGGACCTGAAGTTTTCCGGCATCGACGGGCGGCTGGAACGGATCGAACAGATGATGGAGCGGCTGGAGCGCCGGTTGTGGCTGACCGTCTATGGGGTCGTCGCGACAATCCTGGCGCAGGCCATCCGCTCGCTTCTGACTTTGGCTCCCAATGGAGGATTTGGATCATGACCACGCAGAGCCCCTCGGGGTTGGAACACAAGTTCTGCCGGTTCGACGGAGAGGTCGCGCTGGAGGACGGTTGCCGGATCGAGGGCTATGCCTCGCTGTTCGGGCGCACGGATCAGGGCGGCGACGTGGTGGCGGCGGGGGCCTACGCAAGGTCGCTGGAGCGGCTGGGCAAGGCGGGCCGTGCGGTCAAGCTGCTGTGGCAGCATGATCCGGCCCAGCCCATCGGTATCTGGGACGAGGTCCGCGAGGACGCCACCGGCCTGTTCGTCAAGGGCCGCCTGCTGACCGAAGTGACCCGGGGCCGCGAGGCCGCCAGCCTGATCGAGGCCGGGGCCATCGACGGGTTGTCCATCGGCTACCGCACCGTCGCGGCCACCAAGGATGCCGAGGGCCGCCGGGTGCTGACCGAGCTGGAGCTGTGGGAAGTGTCGCTGGTGACCTTCCCGATGCTGCCCGAAGCCCGCATCGGCGCCAAGGCCGAGGATCGCAACGACACCCTTTGCCGGGAGCTGGCCGAGATTTTCGGCGCCGCCCGTCAGACCCTGGCCGCGGCGGACTGAGCCTCCGCGCCCAACTTATCAGAAAGGACATCGGATGATTGAACCCGAGACCAAGGCTCGGGGCGGGGAAGTTATGCCCGCCGCCCAGCCGGTGCCGCCCAGCGGGGTGGCCGAGATGAAGTCCGCCTTTGTCGGGCTCATGCAGGACCTGACCGAGTTCCGGCAGGGGATTTCCAACCAACTCAAAGCACAGGAAGAGAAACTGACCATGCTGGATCGCAAGACCGCCTTTGCCGGGCGCCCCGCCCTGTCCGTCACCGCCGAAACCGAGGTGCCGCATCAAAAGGCCTTCGAAGGCTACCTGCGCAGCGGCAACGAGGAAGCGCTGCGGTCGCTGGACCTGGAAACCAAGGGCATGACCACCACCAGCGAGGGCGTGCTGGTCGACCAGGTCACTTCGGAGGCCATCCAGAGCGTGCTGCAGTCGACGTCGTCGATCCGGTCTATTGCCACCGTGGTGCACGTCGAAGCGAACTCCTACGACGTGCTGGTGGATCACGAGGACATGGGCTTCACCTGGGCCAATGAGACCGCGACGCTGACCGACAGCACCACGCCGCAGATCTCGCGCATTCCGATCAACCTGCACGAGCTGAGCGCCCTGCCGAAGGTCAGCCAGCGCCTGCTGGACGACAGTGCCTTCGACATCGAGACCTGGCTGGCCGGACGCATCGGTGAAAACTTTGCCCGTGCCGAGGCCGATGCCTTCATCAATGGCGACGGGGTCGACAAGCCGCGCGGGTTCCTGACCCATCCGATGATCGACAACGACAGCTGGGCCTGGGACAGCCTTGGCTATGTCTTTACCGGCGCGGCTGGGGATTTCTCGTCCACCAATGCCTCGGACGCGATCATCGAACTGGTCTACGCGCTGGGAAGCCGTTACCGCGCCAACGCGAGCTTCGTGATGAACTCGAAAACCGCCGGTGCCGTGCGCAAGATGAAGGATGCCGATGGCCGCTTCCTGTGGTCCGACGGTCTGGCGGCGGGCGAGCCGTCGCGCCTGATGGGCTATCCGGTGCTAATCTCGGAAAAGATGCCCGACATCGCGCCCGGCGTGGCCGCCATCGCCTTCGGTGACTTCGGGGCGGGCTATACCATCGCCGAGCGTCCGGACCTGCGGGTGCTGCGCGATCCGTTCTCGGCCAAGCCGCATGTGCTGTTCTATGCCACCAAGCGCGTCGGCGGTGACGTCAGCGACTTCGCGGCGATCAAGCTGCTGAAGTTCGACATCTCGTAACCGCAGCGCAGAACAAGGCCGGGCTCTGCAGGGGGTCCGGTCTTCAGGGGTGGCCGTTCAGGAATTGGTCGCGTTGTCCAGCTTTCCCATCCGTTCGAGCAGCGCGGCGGGAGGGCGGCCACCCTGCCTTGGCCTCTGGCCCAACCCCCCAAGTGGAGGACAGTTCATGAAGCTTGTCGAGCTAGCCCCGGTTTCCGTTTTCGATCTGCCCATGGCCGAATTGCGCGAGCATCTGCGCCTGGGCACCGGTTTTGCCGATGACGACATTCAGGATCCGGTTCTGGAGCGGGCCCTGCGGGCGGCGCTGGATGCCATCGAGGCGCGAACCGGCAAGGTTCTGTTCGCCCGCGCGTTCCGCTGGACGGTGTCGGCCTGGCGCAGCCCGGTGGTGCAGGCGCTGCCGGTGGCGCCGGTGACCCAGATCACCGCCCTGTCGCTGGTCGAGGCCACCGGTGCCGTGACGCCGCTGAGCCCCGCCGACGTGACCCTGGAGGAAGACTTGCACCGCCCGCAGCTTCATCCCGCCCAGGGCTGCCTGCCGACGATCCCGATGCGGGGCAAGGCCGAGGTGACCTTCGTGGCCGGGTTTGCCGCCAACTGGTCCGGGATCCCCGCCGATCTGGCGCAGGCGGTTTTGTTGATGGCCGCGCATTTCTACGAAGCCCGGCTTGACGGTGGTGACGACGGCAACCTGCCCTTCGGGGTTGGCGCGCTGATCGCGCGGTATCGCACCGTGCGCATCCTGGGAGGGGCCAGCGCATGAGCCCGCATCTTCTGAGAACGCGTCTGGGGCTGGAGCGTCCGGTGGCGCTGGCCGATGGCGCCGGCGGTGCCTCGGTCAGCTGGAGCCAGGAGGGTCTGTTGTGGGGCGCTCTGGAGCCGTTGTCGGGCCGTGAAGCCGGCCATGACGGTGCCGCGGTGTCGCGGGTGCGCTATCGCATCACACTGCGCGGGGCGCCGGTGGGCGCGCCGTCGCGGCCAAGGGTGCGCGACCGGCTGCGCGCCGGCGTGCGCTGTTTCGAGATCACCGCGGTGCGCGAGGCCGACCCGGCCGCCCGCTTCCTGATCTGCGACGCGGTCGAGGAGGTGAGCGCATGAGCTATACCACCGCTCCGGCCCTGCAGGCGGCAATCTATGGCCACCTGACCGCCGATGCGGCTTTGGCCGCACTGGTCGGCCCGGCCATTTTCGATGCGCCGCCCGACGAGGGCGCCTTGCCCGCCACCTATGTGCTGCTGGGCGACGAAGAGGCGCGGGACCGCTCGGACAAGGGCGCGCGCGCCACGATGTACCGGCTGACCCTGTCGGTGGTGACCGATGCCGCCGGGTTCCACCGCGCCAAGCAGGTGGCGGCGGCGGTGGATGCGGCGCTGACCGGTGCCACGCTGAACCTGGGCAGCGGCCATCTGGTCGCCATGACTTTCGAACGGGCGCGCGCACGGCGCACCCGCAATGCCTCCGGCCGCCGGATCGACCTGCGATTCCGCGCGCTGGTGGATGAGACCCCTTAACGAAACGGGAGAGTTTCCATGACGGTACAAAGCGGCAAGGATCTGCTGATCAAGATCGATTTCGACGGCAATGGCGATTTCCGCACCCTCGCGGGGCTGCGGGCCACGCGCATCGGGTTCAACGCCGAAACGGTGGATGTGACCAGCCTGGACAGCGCGGGCGGCTGGCGCGAGCTTCTGTCCGGGGCGGGGGTGCGTTCGGCCTCGCTGACCGGGGCGGGGGTGTTCCGCGACGACAGCACCGACCTGCGCGCCAAGGACATGTTCTTCGGCTCTCAGGTCACGGTCTATCAGGTGGTGATCCCCGACTTCGGCGTGGTTCAGGGGGAATTCCAGATCACCGCGCTGGAGTATTCGGGCAATTACGACGGCGAGGCGACCTATGAGATGTCGCTGGCTTCGGCTGGCGCCCTGAGCTTCACGGCGATCTGATGGCAAATCCGTGGCGAGGCGAGGTGGCGCTGACCATCGACGGGCAGGCGCGGGTGTTGCGGCTGACGCTGGGGGCGCTGGCGGAACTGGAGGCGGAGCTGGACAGCGGCTCGCTTCTGGATCTGGTCGGGCGGTTCGAGAGCGGCGCGTTTTCAAGCCGTGATGTGCTGGCCCTGATCGTCGCCGGGCTGCGGGGCGGCGGGTCCGATCTGGACCCGCGCGACCTGCTGCGCGCCGAGATCGACGGCGGGCCGCTGGCGGCGGCGCAGGCGGCGGCGCTGTTGCTGGCGCGGGCCTTTGCCCTGCCGCAGGAGCCGGGTGGATGAGCGGGCTGGACTGGCCCGGCCTGATGCGCGCGGGGCTGTGCGGGCTGGGGCTGACGCCGGACCGGTTCTGGGTCCTGACGCCCGCAGAGCTGTGGCTGATGCTGGGCCAGTCCGACAGCGCCGACGCCCGCATGGGGCGCGACCGCCTTGGGGCGTTGATGGCGCAATTTCCCGACACGACAACAGGATGATACAGGATGGACAGCTTGGAAGTGGAAGATTTCAACCGGCAGGTGGATGCGCTGGAAGACAGCCTGGCGGGGGCGCAAAGCGTGGCCTCGGTGTTCACCGGCGAGTTGCAGCAGATCCGCACCACCATGGCCGACACGGGACGCGAGGTGCGCAACCTGTCGGGCGGCATCAGTCGCGGTCTGCGCGGGGCGTTTGACGGGCTGGTCTTCGACGGGATGAAATTGTCGGACGCCATGAAGAAGGTCGGCGAGTCGATGCTGAGCGCCACCTATTCCTCGGCCATCAGCCCGGTGACCAAGCATTTCGGCAAGATCGCTGGGGCCGGGATCGAGTCGATGATCTCGGGAGTCTTGCCTTTCGCCAAGGGCGGCGCCTTCAGCCAGGGGCGGGTGACGCCCTTTGCGCGCGGTGGCGTGGTCTCGGGGCCGGTGAGTTTTCCCATGCGCGGCGGCACCGGGTTGATGGGCGAGGCAGGGCCGGAGGCCATCATGCCGCTGACCCGAGGGGCCGACGGCAGCCTGGGCGTCAAGGCCGAGGGCAGCGCGGCGCGGCCGGTCAATGTGGTCATCAACGTCTCGACCCCGGATGTGGCCGGGTTCCAGCGCTCGCGCACCCAGATCGCGGCGCAGATGGGCCGTGCGCTTGGCGCCGGACAACGCAATCGCTGAACAGGAGACAGGCCATGGGCTTTCACGAGATCAGATTTCCGACCTCGCTGAGTTTCGGCTCGGCAGGCGGGCCGGAGCGGCGGACCGAAGTGGTCACGCTGGCCAACGGCTTCGAGGAGCGTAACACACCCTGGGCGCAGTCGCGCCGCCGCTACGACGCGGGCATGGGCGTGCGGTCGCTGGACGATGTGGCCGCGCTGATCGCCTTTTTCGAGGCGCGGCAGGGACGGCTGTACGGGTTTCGCTGGAAGGACTGGGCGGATTTCAAAAGCTGCCTGCCCTCGGCGGACCCGGCGCCGGGGGATCAGGTGATCGGCACCGGCGACGGGGCGACGGCGGTGTTCGGGCTGACCAAGCGCTATGTCTCGGGCAGCGAGAGCTATCAGCGGCCCATCGCCAAACCCGTGACCGGCACCGTGCGGGTTGCCGTGGCGGGCACCGAGGTGCCGCCCGGCGGGTTCAGCGTCGATGATGCCACCGGGCAGGTCACGCTGGGCGTGGCGCCGGGGGCGGGGCAGGTGGTGACGGCGGGGTACGAATACGACGTGCCGGTGCGTTTCGACACCGACCAGATTGTCACCTCGGTCGCCAGTTTCCAGGCGGGCGACGTGCCCGATGTGCCGGTGGTCGAGGTGCGGGTCTGATGGCGGTTTCGGCAGCCTTCCAGGCGCATCTGGACACCGGCACCACGACGCTGTGCCGCTGCTGGCGCATCCGGCGGCGCGACGGGCGGACACTGGGCTTCACCGATCATGACCGCGATCTTGGGTTTGACGGCACCACCTTCAAGGCCGACACCGGTCTGACCGCGCAGGCGTTGGAGCAATCCACGGGCCTGTCGGTGGACAACTCCGAGGCTTTGGGCGCGCTGAGTGCCGCCGCCGTGACCGAGGAAGATCTGGCGGCGGGCCGCTTCGACGGGGCCGAGGTCGAGGCCTGGTTGGTGAACTGGGCCGATCCGGCCACGCGCCACCCGGTGTTTCGCGGTCATCTGGGCGAGGTGCGCGCCGGCGGCGGGGTGTTCCGGGCCGAGTTGCGCGGGCTAACCGAGGCGCTGAACCAGCCGCAGGGCCGGGCGTTCCAGCCGTTGTGTGCGGCGCATCTGGGCGATGGCGCCTGCAAGGTGGCCCTGGGCAATCCGGCCAATTCCGTCACCGTCACCCTGACCGAGGCGCGCAGCCCGCAGGAGTTGCGCGTGACCGATCCGGGGGCGCATGCGGAAGGGTGGTTCACGCGCGGCGAGATGTCAGTGCTGAGCGGGGCGGCCAAGGATCTGTCGGTGCAGATCAAGGACGACCGTTTGACCGGGACGGGGCGCATTCTGCATCTGTGGGAAGACCTGCGCGCGCCTCTGGTGCCGGGCGATCAGCTGCGCCTGACGGCAGGTTGCGACAAGCGGCCCGCGACCTGCCGCGGGAAATTCGGTAATTTCCTGAACTTCCGTGGCTTTCCGGACATTCCCGGCGACGATTGGCTGATGGCCGTGCCCAAACGCGCGGGTCGCAACAACGGCGGGAGCCGGGTGCGATGAGCCGGGCACAGCAAAGCATCGCGGTTGCGCGTGGCTGGATCGGCACGCCCTATCTGCACCAGGCCACCACCTGTGGCGCGGGCTGCGATTGCCTTGGGCTGCTGCGCGGGATCTGGCGCGAGCTCTACAGCGCCGAGCCCGAACCGGTGCCACCCTACAGCCCCGACTGGTCGGAACCGCAGGGCGAGGAACGGCTGCTGGCCGCCGCCCGCCGCTGGCTGGTGGCGCGACCGCCGGGGTCCGAGGCGGCGGGCGATGTGCTGCTGTTCCGGATGCGTGACGGCATGGTGGCCAAGCATCTGGGGCTGCAATCGGCGACCGGACCGGAAGCGGCCTTCATCCACGCCTACGCGCGGCACGGGGTGGTCGAAAGCCCCCTGTCGCAGCCGTGGCGGCGGCGCATCGTGGCGCGTTTTGCATTTCCCGAAGGAGCCTGATCATGGCGACACTACTTCTTTCAGCCGCCGGTGCGGCGGCGGGCAGCGCGCTTGGCGGCTCGTTCCTGGGCCTGTCGGCGGCGGTCATCGGCCGGGCGGCAGGGGCGACCATCGGACGGGCGATCGACCAGCGGATCATGGGCAGCGGCTCGCAGGTGGTGGAGCGCGGGCAGGTGGACCGCTTCCGCGTCACCGGGGCCTCGCAGGGAGCGCCGATCCCGCAGGTCTTTGGCCGCATCCGGGTGCCGGGACAGGTGATCTGGGCGTCGAATTTCGAGGAAAGCCGCAAGGCCACCCGCGTCGGCGGCGGCAAGGGCGGCGCGCCGAAATCCAAGGTGCGGACCTACAGCTACAGTGTCAGCCTCGCGGTGGCCCTGTGCGAGGGTGAGATTTCCCGCGTCGGGCGGATCTGGGCCGACGGGCAGGAGATCCGCACCGACCAGCTGTCGTTGCGGGTCTATCGCGGCAGCGAGACACAATTGCCCGATCCCAAGATCGCCGCCGTGGAGGGAGGCGCCAATGCCCCGGCCTATCGTGGCACGGCCTATGTGGTGTTCGAGGATCTGCAACTGGAAGCCTATGGCAACCGGGTGCCGCAATTCAGCTTCGAGGTGATCCGCCCCGAGCAGCCCGCCTTTCAGGATGCCGACGGCGCGATGGTGGACGGGGTGCAGGCGGTGGCGCTGATCCCCGGGACCGGCGAGTACGCCCTGTCGCCCGAGCGGGTGCACTATGTCGAAGGGTTCGGGCTGAAACGGTCGGCCAATGTGAACAGCCCCGGGGGTCGCACGGATTTCACGGTGTCCATGGACGCGCTTGAAGAAGAGCTTCCCAACTGCAGGGCGGTGTCGCTGGTGGTGTCCTGGTTCGGCGATGACCTGCGCTGCGACCGCGCCAAGATCCGCCCCAAGGTCGAACAGAGGTTGGCCGATGGCGACCCGGATGCCTGGCGGGTTGCCGGGCTGGAGCGGTATCAGGCGCAGGAGGTGCCCAAGGATGGTGGCCGGTCGATCTATGGCGGCACGCCCTCCGATCGCAGCGTCATCGGTGCGATCCGCAACCTGAACGCACGCGGGCAGAAGGTGATATTCTATCCCTTCATCCTGATGGACCAGATGGCGGGCAACGGGTTGAGCGATCCCTGGACCGGGGCGGCAAACCAGCCGCCGCTGCCGTGGCGCGGGCGGATCACGACCTCGAAAGCGCCGGGACAGCCCGGCAGCCCGGACAAGACGGCGGCGGCGGCAGGGCAGGTGCGGGCCTTTTTCGGCACGGCGCGGGCATCGGATTTCAGCATCTCGGGCGACACGGTCACCTATACCGGCCCCAACGAATGGTCGCTGCGCCGGTTCATCCTGCACAACGCGGCGCTGTGCAAGGCGGCGGGCGGGGTGGAGTCGTTCTGCATCGGCTCGGAAATGCGCAGTCTGACCCAGATCCGCGACAGCCAGAGCGGCTTTCCGGCGGTGGCCGAGTTCAAGGCGCTGGCGGGCGAGGTGCGGGCGCTGCTGGGCGGCGCGGTCAAGCTGGGCTACGCGGCGGATTGGTCGGAATATTTCGGCTACTCGCCCACGGATGGCAGCGGCGATCACCTGTTTCACCTTGACCCGCTGTGGGCCGATCCCGAGATCGATTTCATCGGCATCGACAATTACATGCCGTTGTCTGATTGGCGCGACGAGGCCGGTCATGCGGACGCGGGCTGGGGCTCGATCTATGACCTCGACTACCTGAAGGCCAATGTGGCGGGGGGCGAGGGCTATGACTGGTATTATGCCAGTGCCGCCGACGCGCAGGCGCAATTGCGCAGCCCGATCACCGATGGTGCCTATGGCCAGCCCTGGGTGTTCCGCTACAAGGATCTGCGCGGCTGGTGGAGCAGCCCGCATCACAACCGCATCGGCGGGGTGCGGGCAACGGGGGCGACGCCCTGGGTGCCGCGCAGCAAGCCGATCTGGTTCACCGAGCTGGGTTGTGCGGCCATCGACAAGGGCACCAACCAGCCCAACAAGTTCCTCGATCCCAAGTCGTCGGAATCGGTGCTGCCACGGGCCTCGACCGGGGCGCGGGACGATCTGATCCAGATGCAATACCTGCGCGCCATGTTCGGGTTCTGGTCCGATCCGGCGCAGAACCCGGTGTCGGGGGTCTATGGTGGGCCGATGGTGGACATGAGCCGGGCCTTTGTCTGGGCCTGGGACGCGCGGCCTTATCCGTGGTTTCCCGGCCGCAGCGATGTCTGGAGCGATGGCGACAACTACTTGCGCGGGCATTGGCTGAACGGGCGGACGGGGGCGCAACTGCTGTCCACCGTGGTCCGCGAGATCTGCCAGCGTGCCGGGGTGGCCGACCCGGATGTGACCGGGTTGCACGGGTTGGTGCGCGGCTATGCGGTGGGCCAGCCCGAGAGCGCCCGCGCCGCACTTGAACCGCTGATGCTGGCGCATGGGTTCGACGCGCTGGAGCGTGAAGGGCGGCTGGTGTTTCGGTCGCGCGGCGGGGCGGCGGATGCGGTGCTGGGCAAGGACGACCTGGCGCAACATCCCGAGGAGGACGGCGATCTGTCGGTTCTGCGCGCCGCTGACAGCGAGGTGCCCGGAAGGGTGCGGCTGGACTATGTGGCCGCTGATGGCGGGTTCGACGTGGCCTCGATCGACGCGGCGGTGCCGGGGGGCGAGGTTGAAAACGTGGCCCGGTCCGAGTTGAACATGGTGCTGACCAAGGCCGAGGCGCGCGGGCTGGCCGAACGCTGGCTGGCCGAAGGCCGGATCGCGCGGGACACGGTGAAACTGGCGCTGCCGCCCAGCCGCATGGATCTGGGGGCGGGCGATGTGATCGACTTGCCGCATGGCGGCAGTATGGGTCGGTTCCGGGTGGATCGCTGCGAGGACGTGGGCGTGCATCTGCTGGAAGCGGTGCGCGTGGAAACGCCGGTCTACCAGCCGGGCCCGGCCATCGAGGAGTTGTCGCGGATCGCCGCCTTTCCCGCGCCGGTGCCGCCGTCGCCGGTGTTTCTGGACCTGCCCTTGCTGCGGACCGAGGATGTGCCGCACGCGCCCTATCTGGCGGTGGCCGCACGGCCCTGGCCGGGAGAGATTGCGGTCTATGGTTCGGGCAGCGACAGCGACTATGACCTGAACACGCTGGTGGACCTGGGCGCGCGGGTCGGGCTGACCCGGACTGAATTGCTGCGTGCGGCGCCCGGGCGGCTGGATCGCGGCGCGCCGCTGACGGTGGAAATCCCCGATGGCGCGCTGAGTTCGGTGAGCGAGGCGGAATTGCTGAACGGCGCCAACGCGCTGGCCATCGGTGACGGCAGCCCCGGCAATTGGGAAGTGCTTCAGTTTCGCCGCGCCGATCTGGTGGGACCGGATCTGTTCGATCTGTCGGAGCGGTTGCGCGGCCAGTTGGGCAGCGACGGGATGATTCCGGATATCTGGCCGGCGGGCAGTCTGGTGGTGGTGCTGGACGCGGCTCTTGTGCAGATCGCGCTGGCCTCGGGCGCGCGGGGTCTGACCCGGCACTATCGCATCGGGCCGTCGGACCAGCCCTATACCGATCCCAGTTTCGTGCATCAGCAGGCGAGTTTCGCGGGCAACGGGTTGCGGCCCTATGCGCCGGTGCATCTGCGCGCCGAGGTCACCCTGTCGGGCGATCACCGGCTGCGCTGGATCCGCCGCAGCCGGATCGACGGCGATCTGTGGTCGCTGCCCGAGATCCCGCTGGGCGAGGCGCAGGAGCGGTATTTGCTGCGCATCCGGCAGGGCGCGATCAAGCGCGAAGTTACGGTGACCAGCCCGCAATGGACCTATGACGCCGCCAGCCGCGCAGCGGATGGTGTCAGCGGACCTTACACGCTGGAAGTGGCGCAATTGTCGGACCGTTTCGGTCCGGGACTTTTCGGAAAGGTGACGATCAATGGCTAATACGGCAAACCTTGGGCTGCCCCTTGTGATGGAAGCGCAGGCCCAGAAGCATGTGACGGTGAACGCAGCGCTGGCGCGGTTGGATGCGGTCTGTAAGACCACCCTGCTGTCGGTGACGCAAACCACGCCGCCGGTCAGTGCCGTCGATGGTGCGGCCTATGGCGTGCCGCAGGGCGCGAGCGGGGTCTGGGCGGCGGAAGTCGGCAAGCTGGCGGTGTTCGACAATGGCGGCTGGGTCTATGTGACCCCGGCGGCGGGCTGGCGCGGCTGGGTCGCGGATCAGGGCGTGCCGGTGTTGCACGACGGGCAGGGATGGGTTGCACACGCGGTGGCGGTTTCGCCCAATGGGGCGGCCAGCCTGATGCAGGTGATCGAGGTGGATGTGCCGGTGGGGACGGGGGCGTCGGTGACCACGGCGGCCATTATTCCGGCGCGTTCCGTGGTGCTTGGCGTCACCGGGATCGTCACCTCGGCGGTGAGCGGCGCGTGCAGCAGCTGGCGGCTGGGCGTGCCCGGCGGGTCGGGGCAATACGGCACCGGGCTGGGCCTTGGACTGGGGTCTTGGGTCGAAGGGCTGAGCGGTCAGCCGCAGGCCTTTTACGCCGACACACCGTTGTTGATCGAGGCCGAGGGCGGCAGTTTTGCGGTAGGCAATCTGCGGCTTGCCGTGCATCTGATGCGGCTGCAAGTCCCGCGAGTGTGAACGGGTCGGGGTGGAAACCGGCGGTCAATCGGCTTAAGTTGCTTCGGTACGCAACGTCGGGAGGCCGCCATGTCCAACCCAAAGACGCAGTTCGCTGCCTTCGATCCTGTCTGGGCACAGGTGACCGAAGAAGCGCAGGCGACCATCCGTGACGAGCCGCTTCTGGGCGGGCTGGTGCATTCGAGCATCCTGCATCACCCGTCGCTGAGCCGCGCGCTGTCCTACCGGTTGTCCATGAAGCTGGCGTCGGCGGAAATGCCGGACCAGCTTTTGCGCGAGATCGTCGAGCAGGCTTTCATCTCGGATCCCGGGATCGAAGAAGCCGCGCGCGCCGACCTTGTGGCGGTCTATGAGCGCGACCCGGCCTGCCATCGCATGATCCAGCCGATCCTGTTCTTCAAGGGCTACCAGGCCATCCAGGCCTACCGCGTGGCCCATTGGCTGTGGCAGGAGGGCCGCCGCGACATGGCCTATTTTGTTCAGATGCGGGTGTCGGAACTGTTCGGCGTCGATGTGCATCCGGCCGCACGGCTGGGCAAGGGGATCATGATCGACCACGCCCATTCCATCGTCATCGGCGAAACCGCCGTGGTCGGCGACAACGTCTCGATGCTGCATTCGGTGACCCTTGGCGGCACCGGCAAGGAAGATGACGATCGTCATCCCAAGATCAGCGACGGGGTCTTGATCGGGGCCGGGGCCAAGGTTCTGGGAAACATCCGGGTCGGCCATTGCTCGCGCATCGCGGCCGGGTCGGTGGTTTTGGACGAGGTGCCGCCCTGCACAACGGTGGCCGGCGTGCCGGCGAAGATCGTGGGCGAGGCCGGCTGCGATCAGCCCGCCGTCACCATGGATCAGCATATCTGAGGACGGGCGCGGCCCTAGCGGATGATCAGATCATCGGCGCGCATCAGGCCCAGAACCTCGCGCGCGCGCTCGTCCAGCAAATCCAGATCCAGGAAATTGTCGGACAGGCGGTGGGTCTTGTTCTTCAGGGCATCCACCTGTGTCTGAAGCGCGTCGCGTTGCGCTTCAAGTCGGGTCTGGTCGGCCTCGATCTCCAGCCGGCGCAACACGCCGAGATCGCCTTGCAGGGCTGCAAAGGCGAAGTAACCGCCCAGCATGACGGCGACGGTGGTGTAGATCAGGAAGCCGAAGCCCGAACCCTGCATGTGACTGCCTCAGATATTTTGGACCGACATTGCCACAGGATGTGTGCCCTGTGAATCCCAAATCGGCGGGCGCGCGCGGGTCGGGCGGCTAGGACGCAGACACCGACCGGCGCCGGACCAGCAGCAGGATGGTGCCCAGGACCGTCAGATTGACCAGTCCGGCGATGACCGCGTTGGCGTAGGTCCAGTAGTAGGCCCCGGTCAGGTCAAAGAACAACCCGCCCTGCCAGCCGCCCAGGGCATGACCCAGCCAGGCCACGGCCAGAACGACCCCGGTGGACATGGCCCGCCGCGCAGGGGGGGCGAAGGCCTGAACCGTGACCAGAACGCCGGTCATCACGCCGCCGTAGCCAAAGCCATACAGCGGCGAAAACAGCCAGAACGCCTGCATCGATCCCAGCAGGACGAAGCCCATCATCAGGGTCGTTTGCCAGGCCGTCGCGGCCATCCATGACCGGGCGGCGCCGATCTTGTCGGCCAGCATGCCAAAGAAGATGCGTCCGCCGATGGCGGCGATCAGTACGACCAGCAGCGGGCCGCCCGCCTCGGCGCCGACGCCGCAGACCTCCTGGATCAGTGGCACCAGATGCATCAGCGGCACCGCCATGCCGGTGCAACAGCCCAGAGCCGCCAGCGACAGGGCCGGCAGGATGATCCAGGCGGGCAAGACAGGAGCGGTTGCCGTTGCCGCCGTGGCGCGACCTTGCGATTGCGGCGGGGATCGCATCAGGAACGACAGCGGCACCACGGTCACGGCAACGACCACCCCGAGGATTGTCATCGCCGACTGCCAGCCGGAGGCCTGTATCAGATGCCCCGCCGCGAAGGGCACCATGCCCTGACCTAGCGCCTGACCGGCCGACGCGATGCCAATGGCCAGCCCGGTGCGGGTTCGAAACCAGCTGCCAACCAGGGCGATGACCGGGGCGAACAGGCTGCCGCCGCCGACGGCGCCCGCAAAGAAGAACAGGGTGTAGAACTGGGCCAGCGACTGCGCATTGGCGGCCAGCATCAGCGCGCCGGACAGCGACAGCGCGCCGATCAGGCAGATGGTGCGCGTGGCGATCCGGTCGGCCAGAAACCCCATGACGATGCCGCCGGTGGCAATGCCGATCAGGCCGAAGGAATTGATCGCCGAAACCTGTGCCCGTTCCCAGCCGAAATGGACTTCCAGCGGCACCAGGAACGCCGACAACCCGTTGACCAGGGTGCCCATGGAAATGCCCAGGATGAGGGCTGCCGCAGCGACAATGGTCCAGCGATACGCAGGTTGGGAAATGTCGGTTCCAGCCGTCATGGTCAGCCCTTCTCATACAGCATTCGGCCGCCCGAAGACGGCCATGGCTGATCCCTGCCGGTCCAGTCTATGCGCGCCCTGTGTCATTTGCCACGAAAATGCGGGGCAGGGGGCGTCGCTGGGGCGGTCCTGAACGCGCAGCCGCCCGGTTGTTTGCATTGCGCCGTCGGCCTGTCGGCGGGCGACGCGGAAAACGCCCGAAGCAGGCTCCGGGCGATTCTTCAGGGCTTAGCGCCTGGGATCAGGCTTCGCCCTTGTAGATGGCAATCAGCTTGCCCAGCATGTCCAGCGCGTCGGCCTTGGTGCGCTGGAAGCTGTTGCGGCCGATGATCGAGCCGTTGCCACCGCCGTCGCGGATGGCGCGGGCGTCGTCATAGACGCTGTCGGCGCCTTTCTTGGCACCGCCCGAGAAGACGATGATCCGGCGACCGTTCATCGAGGACTGCACGCAGTGGCGCACGCGCTCGGCCTGTTCGGCGATCGAGATCTGCTGCTCTTCATAGACCTTCTTGGCCTCGGGCAGCATCAGATGATCGGTGGACAGTTTCACCTTGATGACATGGGCGCCCAGCAAGGCGGCCATATGGGCGGCATAGGCGGCCACGTCGATGGCGGTTTCGCCGTCCTTGGTGACACCTTCGCCCCGCGGGTAGGACCAGATCACCGTGGCGATGCCCTTGGCGGCGGCCTCTTTGCGCATCGCGACGATCTCTTCCATCATCGAGATGGCGCAGTCGGAGCCGGGGTAGATGGTGAAGCCGATGGCGGCACAGCCCAGACGCAGCGCGTCATCGACCGAGGCGGTCACGGCCTGATCCTTGCCGGCGGAACCTGACATCAGCGAGTTGGCCGAGTTGCACTTCAGGATGGTCGGGATCTGACCGGCAAACGTGTCGGCACCCGCTTCCAGCGGCCCCAGCGGCGCGGCATAGGCCGAAAGCCCCGCGTCGATGGCCAGCTGGTAGTGGTAATGCGGGTCATAACCTTCGGGGTTGGGCGCAAAGCTGCGGGCAGGGCCATGTTCGAACCCCTGATCCACGGGCAGGATGATCATCTTGCCGGTACCGCCAAGCGCCCCCTGCATCAGCATGCTGTGCAGCTTTGCCTTCACGCCGGGGGTCTCGCCCTCGTAGTTCTTCAGGATGTTCTTGACGATTTCAGTGGTCATGCGTTTGCACCTTTCACGGGTGAGGACTGGTTAATCTGATAGGCAAGCGCCCTCGGCGGTTCAACGTCTGTGACCGCTAACAGGCACAATATATCGCGTTCAGCCTTCCAGAGCAGCCACGCCCGGCAGGGTCTTGCCCTCCATCCACTCAAGGAACGCGCCGCCTGCGGTGGAGATATACGAGAAATCCTGCGCCGCGCCGGAGGTGTTCAGGGCCGCCACGGTGTCGCCGCCGCCGGCCACCGAAACAAGCTTGCCGTCGCGGGTCAGCTCTGCCGCCGCAAGAGCGGCCGCGTTGGTGGCCGTGTCGAAGGGCGGGATTTCGAAGGCGCCGAGCGGGCCGTTCCAGATCAGTGTCTGGGACTGGGAAAAGACGGCCTTGATGGCTTCGACAGCCTCGGGGCCGGCGTCCAGGATCATCGCATCTTCGGGGCAGGCGTCGCTGGACACGGTTTCGCTGTCGGCCCCGGCCTTGAATTCGCGTGCCACCACCACATCGGCGGGCAGCAGGATCGTGCAGCCCTCTTCGCGGGCCTTCTCGACGATTTGCAGCGCGGTTCCGGCCATGTCGGGTTCGGCCAGGGAATTTCCGATCTGGGCGCCCTGCGCCACCAGGAAGGTGTTGGCCATGCCGCCGCCGATCACCAGCGTGTCGACCTTGGCCACCAGGTTGCCCAGCAGATCCAGCTTGGTCGAGACCTTGGCCCCGCCCACAACCGCCGCCACCGGGCGCCTGGGGGTTCCAAGCGCGCCTTCCAGCGCCTCAAGCTCGGCCTGCATCAGACGTCCGGCGCAATTGGGCAGCAGTTTCGCGATGCCCTCGGTCGAGGCATGGGCGCGGTGGGCGGCGGAAAAGGCATCATTGCAATAGACATCGCCAAGGGCGGCCAGCGAGGCGGCGAAACGCGCGTCGTTCTCGGTTTCCTCGGCATGAAAGCGGGTGTTTTCCAGCAGCAGCACCGTGCCCTCGGCCAGGCCGCCCACGGCCAGTTTCGCGGGCAGGCCGATGCAATCCTCGGCGAAGGCGACCGGCACGCCCAGAATTTCTTCGACCGCGCCGCGGATGTGGCTGAGCGACATCTCCGGCACCACCTGTCCCTTGGGTCGGCCGAAATGCGCCAGCAGGACCGGTTTGCCGCCCTTGGCGAGAATGGTGTCGACGGTGGGCTTGATCCGTTCGATGCGCGTGGCGTCGGTGACCTGGCCATCAGCCATGGGGACGTTGATGTCCACCCGGGTCAGGACCACCTTGCCGGTCAGATCCATGTCATCGAGTGTTTTCCAGGCCATCCGGCATCTCCCTTAACTGGTCTGCTTTCCTTTCACCCTGAAACCGGCAAGAGGTCAATCGCCTCCTCTCAAGGGGGCCGTGGTCGCGGCATTGCGTCTCAAGCACACAACGGTGATCTGGCGCTGAGGCGGATCGGGTCTGGACCTTCGGGGCGGACCCGGCCTAGGGTCGCGCGGATTCATTCTAGTCGAACCACACGAACGGAGATCGGTATGGCCGAGATCAAAGACCCTGAAAACACCATCCTGATGGAACTGAAGGGCGGCACCGTGGTGATCGAACTGCTGCCGGACATCGCGCCGATGCACTGCGATCGCATGAAAGAACTGGCGCGCAGCGGCGCCTATGACAACGTCGCCTTCCACCGGGTGATCGACGGCTTCATGGCCCAGACCGGGGACGTGCAGCACGGCAACATGGAAAAGGACTTCAACATCCGTCGCGCCGGAACCGGCGGCTCGGACCTGAAGGATCTGCCGGCGGAATTCTCGGGCATCCCGCATGATCGCGGGACGCTGGGCGCGGCGCGGTCGCAAAACCCGAATTCGGCCAACAGCCAGTTCTTCATCAACTTCACCGACAACCACTTCCTGAACCGCCAGTACACGGTCTATGGCCGGGTGATCGACGGGATGGAGCATGTGGATGCCATCACGCGGGGCGAGCCTGCGGCCAACCCCGACCGGATGATCAGCGTCAAGGTGGCGGCCGATGCAGATGCGTAACACCGCCTTTGCCGTTGCGTTGAGCCTGTGCGCCGCGCAGGCCGGCGCCACCGGCCTTGAGATCGAGGTCGATGGCGAGGCCCAGGGCACCATCACCATCGACCTGCTGGAAGACGTGGCGCCGAAACATGTGGAGCAGATCACCGCGCTGGCCTCGGAAGGGGCCTATGACGGGGTGGTGTTTCACCGCGTCATCGACGGTTTCATGGCGCAGACCGGCGATGTGAAATTCGGCAAGACCGGTGATGATTTCAACATGCGCATGGCGGGGCGCGGCGGGTCGGACCGGTCCAACCTGCCGGCGGAATTCTCGGACGTGCCGTTTGAGCGTGGCACGGTGGGCATGGCCCGGTCGCAGGATCCCGACAGCGCCAACAGCCAGTTCTTCATCATGTTCGGGCAGGGCAGTTTCCTGAACGGCCAGTACACGGTCGTGGGTCGGGTCACCGACGGGATGGACGTCGTTGACGCCATCAAGCGCGGCACCGGCGCCAATGGCACCGTGGTCGGCGCGCCCGACCGGATGGTGACCGTCAAGGTCACCGAGTAAGCCAAACCTGACCCGTCCCGGTGCAAGGGGCGGGTCTTTTGGCTTCGCAAATCCCTCAGAAAATGGTACAACTTCCCCTGCGTCAATGGCCTGATCGGGTGCTGGCGCACAGGGAGGAGACCAGGATCAGACGTGTTTGAGCGGCCTTTTTTGGCGGCCCCTTCGGCGCTGTGCTGAGTGCGTTGTTTCAGGCTTGTGCCGAGGTCAACGCCAACGTGCCATTCGGGTGGCCTCACAGTTTGGGCCGACCGGAATGCCCCGGCCAAGGGGCGGGCGTCCATGACGGTCAAAACGTACTGATTGCCTCGTCCCTGGAGTTTCACGATGCCATCCCCACCAGCGACGTTCCGTTGCCGGCGGGGCTTGGCCTGGTTGCCTCGGCCCTCGCGGGTCTGGGGTTGTTGCGCTATCGTCGCCGGACTGCCTGAGCCGGTGGCGCGCGCACGGGGCGTCGCCATCGCGTGACACCCCCTTCGCATGGGCCCTCTTTGTGGCCATCCTGATCCCAAAGCGGTTCGAGGAGTGTCCATGCGAAGCACTATCCAAAAAACCCACGTACCGGCCCGGAATGGGGGTGTTGGCCCGTGTGGCCGCGACCGATCCGGTGCGCCGGTTGCGGATTTTTTCCGCTGTGCAGCTTCGGCATGGCCGTCGAACGCCGGGTGGAGCGGCCGGTGTTGAGGGTGCGCGGGTTGGGGTGCTGACGGGACCCGACCTGGCGCTGCTGCCGGTGCAGTTGGAAAGCAGGGCCGACCTTTCCGCCCGCGGGCGCGACGCGGCCACGGACCGGGATGTGAGCAAAGGTGTGCTGCCTGCGTTTCATGCCTTCTGGCCCGACGGCACCTGGATGCGCTGACCTCTGGGCCACAGCCGCGCCACCAGCCGCGTGCCCGGCGCGTCGATCCAGGTGTGCCCCAGTGCGCGGGGGATCGCCCCGGTGCCCAGCTTGAACCGCGCCAGTCCCGGGGCCGTCTCGGTGTCCACCAGATCCAGATCCAGCCGCGTGCAGCCCTGCGCCGCCGCCCAGAGCATCGCCCGCCACAGCAGCAGGTTGGCCGCCCCGGTGTCGCGCCCCTGCGGCGAGGACCATGCCATGTGATAGCTGGCGGTGGGCGCATGCAGCAGCAGCAGGATACCGGCCACGCGCACCCCCGCAAGATGGGCCGTGAACACCTGCGCCGCACCGGGAGAGGCCGCCGCGAAAGCCGCCGTGAACCCCGGCGGCAATCGCCGATAGCCGCGCGCCCGGGCCTGCTGCGCCTCGGCCCGCAGCAGCCAGTGGCCGGTGTCGCCGGTCATTGGCGTCTGCTGCACCTCAAGGCCCGAGGATTCAGCCCGCACCAGCCGGTTGCGCCATTTGCCCCGCAGCCGCGCCCGCATCGCCGCCGGGCCGCCGCGCAGGTCCAGTTCCGCCACATGCGCTGGGGTCATCATCGGCAGGTAGCCGAAGCCTTCCAGCGGATCACCCTGCGCCCCGATCTCAGGCGTGGCGATGAGGCCCGCATGTTCAAGCCGCAGCCGCGCCAGCAAATCCCGCAACGCGGGTCTTCGCGCAGCCACCGGAACCTGCGCGCCCCAAACCGGCCCGCGCGACAGAAGCGCCACCCGGCCAAGCCCCGGCCAGCGCCGTACCAGCACCTGCGCGGTGGCCAAAGGGGCGGCCGCGTCGCCCAGCACGAAACTGCGCACCTCGCGCCCCCACACCCGGCAGGCGCGCCCATAGGCCGGATGCTGCTGCAAGGCGGCCTCGGCCACGGGATGTTTGAAAGGGGTCTCGCGCCACTCTGCCATGCCCCTGTTAACCCCGATGCAAGCTAAGCCGGGGTTAATGCGGCTATGAAACCCCGCCTGACATCGGTGTTCGGTCACCGCATCCCCAGCCCCCGCGCCACGCCGGCGGGGCTGTTCTGGCTGGCGGCCCTGATGTCGGTGCCGGTCTTCGTGCTGCTCAGTCTGCTGGAAGCGGTGCTGCGCTGGCTCTTGTAATGCCGGGGATCACCGCCTGTCCGCGCCCGTGCAACGCAAAACAGGCGCCCGACCCGAGGATCGACCGCCTGCCTGATCGCCGCCCATGGCGGGTCAGTTTTGCAGAACCACCAGCGCGTGCCGCTTCTTGCCCGCCGACAGTTTGATCGGGGCCGAAAGCGCGCCCGCGTCGATCATCAACCCGGCGTCGGTCAGCGGCGCATCGTCCAGCTTCGCGCCATTGTCCGAGATCAGACGCTTGGCCTCCTTGCCCGATTTTGCCAGACCGGTTTTCACGATCAGCTGCACGATCGAGATGCCATCGCCCAGATCGGACGCGCTGAGGGTCAGGGTTGGCAGGTCGTCGCCGGCACCGCCCTTTTCGAACACCTCGCGCGCGGTGGCCTCGGCCGCCGCCGCCGCTTCGGCCCCATGCAGCAGGCCGGTGACTTCGTTGGCCAGACGGATCTTGGCTTGGTTGATTTCCGAGCCTTCCAGCGCGCCCAGACGGTCGCATTCGTCCAGCGGCAGTTCGGTGTAAAGCTTCAGGAAGCGGCCCACATCGGCGTCGGTGGTGTTGCGCCAGAATTGCCAGAACTCATAAGGGCTGAGCATGTCGCCGTTCAGCCAGACCGCGCCGCCCTGGCTTTTGCCCATCTTCTTGCCGTCCGAGGTGGTCAGCAGGGGCGAGGTCAGGCCGAATATCTGGTTGTCCAGCACCCGGCGGGTCAGGTCGATGCCGTTGACAATGTTGCCCCATTGGTCCGAGCCGCCCATCTGCAACCGGCAGCCGTAGCGGCGGTTCAGTTCAAGGAAGTCATAGGCCTGCAGGATCATGTAGTTGAACTCAAGAAAGCTGAGCGATTGTTCACGGTCCAGCCGCGATTTCACCGATTCAAAGCTCAGCATCCGGTTGACCGAGAAATGACGCCCGATGTCGCGCAGGAAATCCAGGTAGTTCAGGCTGTCCAGCCATTCGGCATTGTTCAGCATCAGCGCGCCGGTGTCGCCCGCACCGTAGTCGAGGTAGCGGTCGAAGACCTTCTGCATGCCGGTGATGTTGGCGTCGATCTGCTCGGGGCCCAGCAGCGGGCGTTCATCCGACCGGAACGACGGGTCGCCCACCTTGGTGGTGCCGCCGCCCATCAGGGTGATCGGCTTGTGCCCGGTCTTCTGTAACCAGCGCAGCATCATGATGTTCAGCAGATGGCCGACGTGCAGCGACGCCGCCGTGGCGTCATAGCCGATATAGGTCGGCACCACCCCGGCCAGCATGGCCTCGTCCAGTCCTTCAAGATCGGTACAGTCCGCCAGAAAGCCGCGGCTGACCATCACGTGCAGAAACTCTGATTTCGGGTGGTAGGTCATATCGGATCGGTCCATCTTTGCGCAGGGGCGCGCGTGTTGGCGCGCGCGGAAACAAGGATGGCGCGCGCGAGTTGCCGGGCGCTTATACGGGGTAGGCCGATGAAGGGAAAGACCATCACAGCGGGCCAGGTGGTGCGCGCCATCGGCTGCATGACCGGCACCTCGCTGGACGGGGTGGACGTGGCCGGTCTGGACACCGATGGCGAGCGGATCTTCGGCTTTGGCCCGTCCAGCTATCGCGGGTTTTCGGACAATGAAACGGCGGTGCTGCGCGCGGCGCTGGGGCGCTGGCCGGGCGATCCGGGGGTGGCCGAAGCCGCACAGGTGATCGAGGCGGCGCATCTGGATCTGCTGCGTGATATGGGCGGCGATCTGATCGGCTTTCACGGCCAGACGCTGGCCCATGATCCGGGCCAGCGCGGCACCCATCAGACCGGCAATGGCGCGCGGTTGGCCCGCGAGCTGGGCCTGCCGGTGGCCTGGGATTTCCGCAGCGCCGATGTGGCCGCCGGCGGACAGGGGGCGCCGCTGGCCCCGGTGTTCCACTTCGCCCTGGCGCAATGGATCGGGGCTGTGTCCCCGGTGGTGTTCCTGAACCTGGGCGGCGTCGGCAACATCACATGGGTCGATCCACGGGCCGAAGCGCCCTTTGCCCCCGGTGCGATGCTGGCCTTCGACACCGGCCCGGCCAATGCGCCGATCAACGATCTGATGCGCACGCGGCGCGGGGTGGGGCAGGATGCGGGTGGCGCACTGGCCGCACAGGGCCGCCCCGACCGCCAGATCGTGGACGCCTTCGGCGCGCATCCGTATTTTCGCAAACCGCCGCCGAAAAGCCTGGACCGCGACGATTTTGCCGGGCTGGCCGAGGCGGTGGCCGGGCTGGACGATGCCGATGCAGCGGCGACCCTGACCGAAGCGGCGACGCTGGCCGTGGCCCGCGCGCTGCAAATGGTGCCACGCCCGCCGTCGCGGGTCATCGTTTGCGGGGGTGGCCGGCGCAATGCCACGCTGATGGACCGCCTGCGCCACCATCTGTCCTGCGACACGGCTCCGGCCGAGGATGCCGGGCTGGATGGCGACATGATCGAGGCGCAGGCCTTCGCCTATCTGGCCGTGCGCTGTGCCCGCGGCCTGCCGATCAGCGGGCCGGACACCACCGGCGCTCCGGCCCCGATGAGTGGCGGACAGCTCTCATGGCCTGCAACGGGGCGGCCATAGCCCCCTGTTTTCACCGTGCCTGCCTTTCCTTGTGCCGGTGCGCTGCTATCCTCATCGCGGAGCGCGCATGTGTTCCCCAACAACGCCCTACTGCGAGGAGATCCCATGTTTCGCATTCCCCTGCTGGCCGCCGCCCTGGCCCTGGCCAGCCCCGCTTTCGCGCAGATGTCCGAGGACGTGCATTTCCAGAAGGGCAACTTTGGCGCGATGGTCACGGGCACCATCAAGGGCCACGACTATTTCGATCACAAGCTGCGTGCGAAGGGCGGGCAGCAGATGTTCGCGGAATTGCGCGTCGCCGAGACCAACGGCAACGGCACGATCTATTTCAACATCCTGCCGCCGGGCAGCGATAGCGCGGCAATCTACATCGGGTCGCGGGATGGCAATTCTGCCCTCATCGACCTGCCCAAAGACGGCATCTACACGATCCGCACCTACCTGATGGGCAACGACAGGGACAGCGGCAAGACCGTGAGTTACAACCTCGATCTTTCAATCCAATAGTCTCTAGACACACAACACCAGGAAACAACCATGCATATCGACCTCGTCCACGCCGCCATCTCGGCGGTACTGATCCTGCTCACCATCGCTGGCATGCGCCACTTTGGAATCGTTGATCGCGAGCACAAGAAGTGGGACTGGAAACTCTTTGCCGGGGTCTTCGTGGTGATGCTGGTGTTCAACCTCATCTGGCCGGCCTTCTGAGGCGGCAAGGGGTCTGACACGCAAGGACTGGAGCGGGTGAAGGGAATCGAACCCTCGTCTTAAGCTTGGGAAGCTCCTGCTCTACCATTGAGCTACACCCGCAGCGGTGTTCCGATTATCACTTGGTGCGAACCGGCTTCAAGCCGAAAGTGTATCGGCGGCCCATACAGATCGAAATCCCCGCGATCACGGACAATCAGGCGTGACGCGCAGCCACCACATTTCACCAAAGAACTGCGGAACAGAAGTTCCGAGATCTCAGTCGCGGCGTCCGGCGCTCTTTCGGGGTCATGTTTGTTCGCTGCATCGCCAGGGCGCGCGCCGAATGGGTCGCCCGCCCTGGCGACGAAGCCCTGGTTGCCAAAGCCGCTGGCCTCGATTTGTTCGCGCCACTTTCTGTTGTGTTCTAGGCAGGCGCTGCGGTTCGGGCGGGCCCGCCCGCGTGACCGATATCCCAGAAAAGACCGGCCATCAGGGTCAAGGCGTCGTGCGAGACAGACTTCAGAACATGCTCGTTCGGGGCATGCTGGGAACAGCCGCGATAGGAGTGCGGCACCCAGACGGTCGGAAGCCCCAGGATATCCGCGAAAACCTCGTTGGGAAGCGACCCGGCCAGGTTGGGAAGGACATGCGGTGCTTTGCCAGAGGTGTGTTCCAGCGAGCGCGCGACGAACTTCACCCATGGATGATCCGGGGGCAGCCGCGTGGCGTTGAAGAACGCGCGTTCGTGTGGGACGATCTGAATGTCCTTGAACCCTTGCGCATCAAGATGCCTGCGCAACGCAGGCAAGATGTCATCCAGATTTGTGCCGACGACAAAGCGCAGCTGACACGCCGCTTTGGCATGACCCGAAATCGCGTTTACGGGTGCTTCTGGGACGCCGCTTTTCATGGCAAGCACTGCGAAGCTGTTCCAGCCGAACACGCGCTCGGCGGGTGTCAGGTCTTCCTGTCCCCAGTCCTCGTCGATCTCGGGACCACCGTCCCCCTTGAGCGGCAGGTCTCGCAGAGCGGCGCGAATATCGTCGGTCAGGCTGGTGGTGCGCCATTCCGGCACCTGAATTTGCCCGCGCGCATCCGTGATTGTCGCCAAGGCCTGTGCAAGGATCATGGCAGGATCAGCAAGCAAACCGCCCCAATTGCCGGAATGGTGTGCCCCGTCTCGCAGATCCACGATGAGGTCGAATGATATGCCGCCGCGTGCGCCCATGAACATCGTGGGGGTGTCGGACTGAAGGCGAGGGCCATCGGAGGCAATCAGGACATCTGCAGCCAAGGCATCGGTGTTTGCCGCGCAGAATTCTGACAGTCCCGGAGAGCCCATTTCCTCGCCCATCTCGACAAGGATGCGGCTGTTGAACCCGAGCGATCCGCGGGTGTCGATGACGGCTTTCAAGGCCGCCAGGTTGATCAGATGTTGTCCCTTGTTGTCGGCCGTGCCGCGCCCGTAAAGCCGGTTCCCCTCGTCGACAAGGCGGAACGGGTGAAGGCCGTCGCGCCACTGATCGGTTTGCGCTCGGATCACGTCACCATGGCCGTAAGTCAGGATGGTAGGGAGTGTGTCGCCCTCGATACGTTCGGCGACAAGGAACGGGCCAGCGTCCGGAGCCGGGTTTTCATGGATCTGGCATGTGAAGCCCATGGCGTTCAGGCGCGGTATCAGCGCTTGTTCCAGGTATCGGGGCAGTTCGGCGGCCTTGTCGGGCGTCTGGCTCTCTGTTTCATGGCTGACCAACGCGCCCAAATCGCGGGCGAAGCCGCCGGTTTCGAAGTACCGGGAGGCGGCGTGAATGGCGGCTGCGCGTGTCATGGTATCTGTCAGACCGGAGGGCGCACATCATCCGGAATCGGACAGGTATAGGGCGTCTCCTCAAGGTGTTCCTGATGGGTCTCGCGCGCGGCGGCGAGCAGGGCCTGGTTTTCGACCAGTCGGCACGCCGTGGCCGCCATTGTCTTGGCCGCATAGATCATCCCCTTGTGGGCGGCTGGGGCCTTGCCTTGCGCGACGGTTTGCCAGGTGTGGAACGGCGTGCCGATGGCACAGGTGGCCACGCGCGCCTGCACTGTGGGCACCGCCCAGCTTACGTCACCCACATCCGTTGAACCCTCACCGCCGTCGCTGTGACGGTCGAGCGGTGCGATGAAATCGCAAAGCGCGAGGTCTTTCACCGGCTTCGCGCCGATCCGCTTGAAGGTCGTGTCGATGTCCGCGGCCGTCAGTGTTGTCTGGATTTCGCGGGCAAAGGCATCATCGGCGTCATCAAAGGGAACCGGTCCGAGCTTTTCAAGCTCGAGTTGCATCGCTTCTTCCAGCGGGCGGTTTCCAAGCAGGTTGGAGACGCCGGAGAACACCTGGCTTGTAACCTGGGTGCTGGTCATCAGGGCCGCGCCATCGGCAATGTTGCGGACGCGTGTGACGAGATCAGTCAGTTCTGGTAGTGAACTGGCGCGAATGAGCTGTCGTACGGTGGCTTTCGCCTGAACCACGTTCGGCGCGACACCCCCCGCATCAAGATAGGCGTAATGCACGCGCGCGCTGTCGGGCATGTGCTCGCGCAGGTAGTTGACGCCGATATTCATCAATTCGACAGCGTCGAGCCCGGACCGGCCCAATTCGGGTGCGCCGGCTGCGTGCGCGGCCTTTCCGTGGAATGTGAAATCGATCCGGGTGTTCGCGAGCGATCTTGCTTCGTTCACACCGGTAAAGGTCGCAGGGTGCCAGGAGATGGCCGCGTCCACGTCATCGAACAGTCCTTCGCGCACCATATAGGTCTTGGCTGCACCCCCTTCTTCGGCAGGACAGCCATAGTAACGGACGCGCCCCTTGATGCCGTTCTCGGCCATCCAGTTCTTGACGGCAGTCGCCGCCAGAAGGGCGGCGGCACCAAGAAGGTTGTGCCCGCAGCCATGGCCATTTCCGCCTTCTTCAAGCGGTTGATGCGAGGCCACACCGGGGGATTGGCTGAGATAGGGCAGCGCGTCGAATTCGCCGAGGATGGCGATGACGGGACCTTCGTCGCCGGCCTCCCCGATCACGGCGGTCGGGATGCCAGCGGCGTTTTCGGTGACCTTGAAGCCCTGCGACTCCAGCATCCGCGTGTGCTCTGCTACCGACTTGTATTCAGCGTAGAGAGTTTCGGGCGTGTCGAAAACGCGATCTGACAGGTTGATGAATTCATCGCGATGACGGTCGACGTGGTCCCAGATTGGATCGGCGTTCTTCAAGGGTGTCTCCATTTTCAAATTCAAACGGTCTCGCCGTGTTCCAACAGGCAGGCGGTTTCGCGTCCGCCGCGACCAGGTTTGAGGTCGGGAACGGTGGAACGGCATTGGGCCGTTGCAACAGGACAGCGTGGGTGAAACGTGCATCCCGGCGGCGGGTCGAGCGGCGAGGGAATTTCCCCCGTGATCGGTTCGAACGCGCGGCGGCGTTGATCAAGGCGGGGGGCTTCGGCCAGAAGCGCCTTGGTGTAGGGATGGCGCGGATCAGAGAAAATCTCTTCGGTCGTTGCGCTCTCGACGATCCGGCCCAGATACATGATCGCGACACGGTCGGCGATATGTTCGACCACGCTCAGGTCATGGCTGATGAACAGATAGGTCAGGCCCAGTTCCTCGCGCAGGTCCATGAACAGGTTGATCACCTGCGCCTGGATCGAAACATCAAGCGCGGCGATGGCCTCGTCGCAGACCAGGAACTTCGGCTTCACGGCCAGTGCCCGCGCGATGCCGATCCGCTGGCGCTGGCCGCCGGAAAACTGGTGCGCATAGCGCTTCTTCAACGATGGGTCGAGCCCGACCTTGCGCATCACGTCATCTACGTACTGGGGAATTTCGGCCTTGCTGACGATCCCCTGCATCCGGGGCGCTTCACCGATGATGTCCTCGACCCGCATCCGCGGATTCAGGCTGGCGAACGGGTCCTGAAAGATCATCTGGATGGCCAGCGTGGCCGCGCGTTTGTCTGCCCCGGTCAGCGTGGCGACGTCCTTGCCTTCATAGAACATTTGCCCGTCGCTTGCCGCATGAATGCCGGCAACGACGCGCCCCAACGTGGACTTCCCGCAACCGGACTCGCCCACAAGGCCCAGCACTTCGCCCTTCAGGATCGACAGGTTGACGTTGTCGACCGCGTGAACGGTTTCTTCGCGAATGTTGGCGCCCAGCCGCTGGGCAATCTTGCCCGCCACGTCCAGCCGCTTTGTGAAACGTTTTGAAACGCCGCGAATTTCGACCAATGGTTCCGTCAAATCACGCTCTCCGCCGCTTGCTGCGGATTGAAACACCGCAGGCTCCGACCGTCGATGTCTTCGATGGAAGGCCGGCGGCCACACGCCTCGGTCCGGGCATGGCAGCGCGGCCCGAACGCGCATCCGTCTGGAAGTGCGAGCATGTTCGGCGTCATGCCTTCGATCTGGAACAGGCGCTTGCCGCGACGGTTCGCTGTCGGTACCGACCCGAGAAGGCCAGCGGTGTAGGGATGCAACGGGCGGTCGATCACGTCGTCGATGCCGCCCTGTTCGACGATCCGCCCGGCGTACATGACCGAAATCCGCTCGGCCAGACCGGCGACGACGGCCAGGTCATGGGTGATCCAGATCATCGCGGTGCCGGTCTGCTTCGTCAGCTTTTGCGCCTCATGGATGATTTGTGCCTGAATGGTCACGTCGAGCGCCGTGGTCGGCTCGTCGGCGATGATAAGATCCGGCTTGTTCAGGAAGGCCGTAGCAATCGCCACGCGCTGCCGCATCCCGCCTGAAAGCTGATGCGGATAGGCTCGCAGACGCTCTTCCGGTGACGGAATGCCGACCAGGCCAAGTGCATCGCGGCTCCGCTCCCACGCGGCGTGCTTGGATACGGACTCATGCGCAAGGATGGCCTCGATCATCTGCGTGTCCACCCGCAGCACCGGGTTGAGGGTCATCATCGGATCTTGAAAGATCATCGAAATGCGGTTGCCGCGGAGGCTTTGCAGACGATCCTCTTTCGCGTTCGCGATCTCTTCGCCGTTGAACTTGATGGAGCCTTCGACGATCCGGCCCGGCGGGTCGATCAGGCCGAGAATGGAAAAGCCGGTGATCGACTTGCCCGAACCGGACTCGCCGACCAGACCCATGATTTCGCCCTTGGAGACGGTGAAATCCACCCCGTCCACGGCCTTCACCACGCCGGCATGTGTGAAGAAGTGGGTCTTCAGCCCGCGAACGTCGAGAACCGCACTCATTTCTTCAACCTCGGGTTCAGAACGTCGCGCAGATGGTCGCCCACAAGATTGATCGAGACGACCGTCAGCAACAACGCCAGCCCCGGGAACACGGAAATCCAGTAGCGCCCGGAAAGCATGTATTCGAACCCGTTGGCGATCAGAACGCCAATCGACGGCTCGGTCTGGGGCAGGCCCACGCCAAGGAAGGACAATGTCGCTTCCAGCGAGATTGCGCTTGCCGTCTGGACGGTGCCCACCACGATCAGCGGGGCCATGCAGTTGGGAAGAATGTGCCGGAAGACAATCCTGAAGCGTGAAATGCCAAGGCATTGCGCCGCTTCGACATATTCCTTGCCACGCTCGACCATTGCGGTCGCGCGCACCGTTCTGGCGTAGTAGGCCCACTGCGCGATCACCAGTGCAAAAATGATCTTGTCGACCCCTTTGCCCAGGGCCGCAACCATCATCAGCGCCACCAGCGACGCCGGGAATGACAGTTGAAGATCGACGATGCGCATGATGATCGCCTCGATGCGTCCTCCCGCGTATGCCGCGATCAGCCCGATCGCCATGCCGATCAGAAGTGCAATGACACCAGAGGCAAGACCGACCGTCAACGAGATGCGCAGGCCGTACAGAATGGCCGAATAAAGATCGCGCCCGGAGCCATCCGACCCCAGCCACATCGTGTATCCATCGAAGGATTCTGAACCCGGCGGCAAACGCCCGTCCATGACGCTGACTTGCGCAAGGTCGTAAGGATTTTGCGGTGTGATCCACGGCGCGAGGACAGCGAGAAGCACGATGATCAAAAAGACAGCCAGCGCCCCTGTCGCGATCCTGCTTTCGAAGAACTCGGCGCGAAAACGCTGGAACGGCGTTTCAACCTTGGCAGGTATGCTGGAACTCAGCGCGGGATCTGCAGCCGTGTCGGTCATGCGCCTTGATCCTGCAAACGGACCCTGGGATCGAGGATCGAATAGAGGATATCCACGATCAGATTGATCAGGACGAAGAAGAGCACGATGATCATCAGATAGGCGACAACAACAGGCCTATCGAGTTGCAGGATCGCGTCGATCAGAAGCTTTCCCATCCCGGGCCAGGCGAAGATCGTCTCGGTCACGACGGAAAAGCCGATCAGGCTTCCGAATTCCAGTCCCATCACCGTGACAACCGGGATCATGATGTTCTTCATCACATGTACAAGGATGATGCGCCGGGTCGATAGCCCCTTGGCGCGGGCATATTTCACATAGTCCAGCCCCATTGCCTCCCGGACACCCGCGCGTGTCAGCCGGATGGCGAGCGAGATCTTCAGGAGTGCAAGATTCAGCGCGGGCAGGAAAATATGGCTCAGGCCGTCCAGCGTGAAAAGGCTGCTATGGATGCCGAGAAAGGTTCCGAGATCGCCACGACCCGTCGCCGGAACCCAGCGAAGTTCGACAGCGAACAGCATGATCAGCATGAGGCCGACCCAAAACGTGGGCAGTGAAAAGCCGAGGATAGAGGCCGCCATGATGCCCTTGGATATCCCGCTGTCCGGGTAAAGTCCGGCAAAGAGCCCCAGGGGGATGCCGATGACAATCGCCAGGATAAGGGCCGAGAAGGCCAATTCCATCGTCGCCGGCATATGGTGCAGGATCAGTTTCAGCGCGGGCTCGCCGAAAATGAAGCTGTTGCCGAGATCCCCCTGCGCGGCACCTTTCAGGAACAGCCAGTATTGCTCGAGGATCGGCCGGTCCAAGCCAAGCCGGCTGATCGCGGCTTCGATGTCGGCCTGATCGGCATCGGGACTGACCAGCATATAGACGGGATCGCCAATGATATTGACACCGAAGAAGACGATCACCGACATCATGAAGACCACCAGCAAGGCCTGCAGTAGTCTGCGAATGATGAAAACGGTCATGCGGTCTTACCCTGGAATTGGGATCCGGGCCACCGTGCAGGCGGCCCGGATGCCGTGCGATTACTCTTTCACAACGCCTGTCGCGAGCGTGTATTCGTCGGTGCGCGCGATGTAGCTGAGGCCTTTCTTGGCCGCCCAGGTGTTGACCTGGAAGTGGGTCGGAATGATCGCCACGTTTTCGATCGCCCGCTCGGTTGCCTGCGCCAGAAGCTCCTGGCGTTTGGCGTCGTCAACGGTGCGCAGAGCTTCTTCGATAAGCGCATCGGTTTCCGCATCCGAATGTCGGCCACGGTTGGACGAACCAAAGCCCGCATCCTTGTCAAAGGTGTGGATCAGCGATTTCAGCGGCGAAGATGCTTCGCCGGACCCGGCACCCCAACCCACAAGGATGAAGCTGAATTCCGGCAGGCCTTCAGGCGAACCTTTTGAGGCGCGCCCGAAATACACGGAACGGGGCATTGTCTCGACCGCGGTCTTGATCCCGACGCGCGTCAGCATCTGAGCAATCGCCTCGGCGATCTTTGCGTCGTTGATATAGCGGTCGTTCGGTCCGTGGATGGTCAGTTCGAAACCGTCAGGGTACCCGGCTTCGGCCAGGAGCGCTTTCGCGCCGTCCGGATCGTAGGCCACCACGTCAAGATTGTCCGAGACGCCGAAGAACCCCTCGGGCAAAAGCTGACCGGCGGGAAGGGCGACACCCTCCATCACCCGATCGACGATGGCGTCACGGCTGATCGCCATGCTGATGGCCTTGCGGACGCGGACATCCATCAGCGGGTTCTTGATGTCTCCTCCGCCATTGGCCTTCACGAAGGGCGAGTTTTCGCGGAACTGATCCATGTGGAGATAGATCACGCGGTTCGAGACACCCTGGCTGAGCTGGATGTCGTCATTGCCCTTCAGGGTTGTGATATCGGTGGTCGGAACACCCGAAATCATGTCGACGTCACCGGCAAGAAGCGAAGCCACGCGGCTGGGGCCGGATGTAATCGGGCGGAACTCGACTTCGGACCAGATGGGTTGATCACCCCAGTAGTCGTCGTTGCGAACAAGAACGATGCTTTCGCCCGGTGTGTAGCTCTGGAACTTGAAAGGGCCGGTCCCGATGGCTGCGGTGCCCGCGTTGAAGTCCTCGGTCGTCGAGTCGCAGCCAACATCCGAGATCACAGGGATCGTCGAAATGTCGTTGCCCATCAGAGGGTAAGGTGCTGCCGTCTTGAAGTGCACGGTGTAGTCGTCGATCTTGATGACTTCCTTGCCCTTCAGATAGGTCCCATAGCCCGAGGGCGAATTCGGAACGTTGGGCGCGCGCGCCATGGTGCAGACCACGTCGTCAGCATTGAAGTCGCTGCCGTCATGGAACTTGACGCCTTCACGCAGTTTGAATTCCCAGGTCAGATCATCGACCGGCTTCCAGGAAACGGCCAGCCCCGGCGACAGGCGCTGCTTCTCGTCCTGGGCGATAAGGCGGTCAAAGATATGCACCGACATTGCATTGTTCGGGCCGAGGTTGTGGAAATGCGGATCCAGCGACGTCGGCTCGGAAGCGAGACCGATCGTCAGTTTCTCGGCCGATGTGGCACCGGCTCCGATGGCCAAAATGCCGAAAGCGACCGCAGTCGCTGCTGTGAGTTTCCTCATCAGAAAAAGACTCCCTGTTTGCCTGGCGCTTGCGAACTGCCGAATCTTTGTCCGACACTGCGCCCTAGGTGCAAATGCTAGCTACCACAAAAATCATTGCCAATACTGATCTCTATGCAGTTATGCATAGATCAACCCATGTAGTTGGATGCGCGTCCACGCCTCAAGAGGATACCTCGACATGACGGAACACCGGCACAGGCTTCGCGAGTTTGAATCGCTGAGAGCCGTCATCACGACAGGCACCACCATCGGCGCAGCCCGGCGGCTCGGGATATCTCAGTCCGCCGTGAGCCGCTCCTTGTCCCAACTGGAGGCCAGGGTCGGCCGGTCACTTTTCCTGCGGCGGTCCGGGCGTATTGATCCGACGGACGAGGCGCTGAGGCTGAACGACAAGCTGGACCCCATCTTCGAGACGCTTGCCGACATCGAAGGCGCGGAATGGGCCACGCCCGATGACGCACCGTTGCGACTGATCGTGCCGCCAACCCTTGCCCACCACTTTATCATTTCCAGGGTTGCGAGCTTTCTGAAAAAGAATCCCGGCAAACAGCTTCAACTTGATATTCAGGCGACGGATGTGCTTGTGGCTGGCATCCTCGATCTGCGCTACGATCTTGGGCTGACCAGTGCCATGATCCAGCGGTCCGGGGTGCATCTTGTGCCCTGGCGCCGCAGCCAGGTCGTCTGTGCCATGCCGGTGGGGCACCCGCTTTCCGAAAAGCGGGTTGTCACGCCCCAGGATCTGGAAGGCGTTGCCCTGGTTGAGTTCTTGCGACGCATGGGAACGCGGGCCATCACCGAGCAGATCTTCGCGCGCGCGGGCGTGCATCCCAAACAAGTCGCCGAGACGGCCACGAACATGGCGGCCCTGGAACTTGTGCGCGAAGGATTGGGAGTGACACTTATCAACCCGTTCCCGCTGTTGGCGTCGGGTCTGGAGGGCATTGTCGTCCGTCCCTTTGACGCCGCCATCTTCTATGACACCAGCTTTGTTCTTCCGTCGGGAAGACCCCCGTCACAGCTTGCTCGCCAATTCATGCAGTTTGTCAAATTGACGACGCCGAACGACAAGTATTCCGAGCCCGTCTAGCCAGGGGGAAGGGGCGACCATTCGGTATGCGCATCCATCGGATAATTGGGGCGTGGCAAATGCGCAAAGGGCCAGCGGTCGTGGACCGGAGAGGTCAAGCCCGACGTGTCGACCTCGTAAACCTGGCTAGGCGCGAACCAGCCGGAAAACCCGGCGCGGAAATGGCCCCGCGATTTTACGACAACCGTGCGTGCAGCGGCGATATCCAGGCCGAACATATGAAAGAAGACAGGATCTGCGGTCTGCGTACGATCGGTAATTACCACAGCCGTGACACCCCCAATGCGAAGCGCCGCAGATGGTCCCAAGGCCATTCTCCGATCGGCCGTCATGCCCCGTTTACCCACGACATCGCCGTCATGCAGCGCCAGGACTTCCGCGTCGGCTTCGAAAGGTGCGTCCCAACGCCCCCAGGCGGTGGTCGTGTCGCAAGACCGGTTGAAGCGCGCCCGGAACCGGTTGCCGACGCCCACGCGATGAGCCTCGAGCGCGAGTTCAGGGTCGCAGAAAGATCCAAACAAGCAGTCGTCCACACCCGCCTGGCAGAGCGCCGCCAACAACTCCGTCGTGCGACCACTGCCGCCGCCTCCGGGGTTGTCGCCGGCGTCCGAGAAGATCACCGGCGTTCGCCCATGTTCGGTCGCAATCGTCACCGCTGCACTTAGGGATGTCAGTCGCCGGACGAAGTCCTTGCGCAAAGACCAGGCCATATCCGCCAGTTCGACCGCCAGAGCCGCCGCACATTGGGCGTCTTCGCGCGCCGTTACGACGATACTCAGCCCGTTGTCTGGCGTGTCCGAGAAAAGGAAATTGCCGAAGACAGAGACATTGAGGATCTCGCTTCGATACTCGGCCTGCCGACGTTGTCCATGATCGATCAGGGTGCCGTAAGGGTGTTCAGCGGTCAGAAGCGTGACCGAGGCGGGGACCAGCGGCAGCTTCACATGCGCAATCTTGGGCCGAACACCGGACGACAGAATACGACGAAGCGAAAAGGCAGCTTCCTCGCCGCGTTCGATCTGATCCACATGAGGGTTCGTGCGGTAGCCCACGATCAGGTCACAGGCATCGACCATGCGCTGCGAGATATTCGCGTGCAGATCAAGCGTCGCGATGATCGGAACTTCCGGGCCGACGACGGTTCGGATGCGCGACATCAACAATCCGTCCGGATCATCATCGTGTTCGGCGACCATGGCGCCGTGATTGCAGATGTACACCGCGTCCAAGGGTTCGGCTGCTCGCAACCTGTCTTCGCATGTTGCAACAATCTCTTCGATCACCGCCGCGCGCACCGGCCCCGCTGGGTGACTCGCCGCCAGAAGGCACGGCACGGGCGTCCAGTTTCCGGTTGCATCCATGGCGCGGACAAAGGCGGCGAACTCGGTCGCCAACTTCGGAGCGACCGACCTGGCCTCATCCATGAGATCTTCGCCAGTGAGCCAGGTCAGGGATACGAAATCGCTTTTTTCGGCGGGCGGCGCGAAGCGATTGGATTCAAGAATAGCACCAAGCAGAGCGATCCTGGGCCTTGCCATGAATATTGCCTCTCACAAATGGACGCGCCTTGAGCAGACAGGAAGATCTGTACCGGATCAACCCACCTTGCAACTTGCAGCGGCGTCGCCCTTGCGGACACGTGAGCCTTTTCTCAGCCGCGCCGCCGCCGTCTGCGGCGGCCGCCATCGCCTTCGCCGCCGCCGCCACCGGCCCCGAACCCGACGTCGGGTAGGGTCACGATCCGGCGCAATTCGGCGAATGGATCGGTGGCGTGGGGCAGGGCGTTGGCGTTGACGAAATGTTCCTGGAACTTCGGCGCGATGGCAGTTTCGACCTTGGTGATCCGGCGCACCGTTGCCTCGATCTCGTCCCGCGCGGCGCGGGAATGCAGGGCCATCCGCGCCCCGGTTCCGGCGGCATTGCCCGCCGATTGCACCTTGTCCAGCAGGCAGTCGGGGATCATGCCCAGCACCATCGCGTGCTTGGGCGAGATATGCGCGCCAAAGGCCCCGGCCAGCACCACCCGTTCGACATGGTCCACGCCCATCTCGTCCATCAACAGCCGCGCGCCAGCGTACAAAGCGGATTTCGCTAGCTGGATCGCGCGGATGTCGCCTTGCGTCACCGAGATCAGCGGCCCGCCCGTCGCCCGTGCATCATGCAGCACATAGGAATGGGTGCGCCCGTCGGGGACCAGCCGGTCGCTGCCCGCCGCCTCGGCCGAGCCGATCAGCCCTGAGGCATCCAGAAGACCGGCCATGCGCATTTCCGCAACCGCTTCGATGATGCCCGAGCCGCAGATGCCGGTGATGCCCGAGGCGGCGGTGGCCGCGTCGAAGGCGGGATCATCCGACCACAGGTCGCTGCCGATGACGCGGAACCGGGGGATCCTGGTGACCGGGTCGATCTCGACCCGTTCGATGGCGCCCGGGGCGGCGCGCTGTCCGGCGCTGATCTGGGCACCTTCGAAGGCCGGACCGGTGGGCGAGGAACAGGCCAGCACTTGTTCGCGATTGCCCAGCAGGATCTCGGCATTGGTGCCCACGTCCACCACCAGAACCAGATCGTCGGAGCGGTCCGGCGCTTCGGCCAGCGCCACGGCGGCGGCATCGGCACCCACATGGCCCGCGATGCAAGGCAGCACGTACAGGCGGGCGCTGGCGCCGGTGTTGGTCAGCCCCAGATCCCGCGTCGACAGCCGCAGCGCATCGGAGGTCGCCAGCGCGAAGGGCGCCTGACCCAGTTCCAGCGGGTCGATCCCCAACGCCAGGTGGTGCATGACCGGGTTGCAGACCAGCACCATCTCGAAGATCAGCCGCGTC
Organism: Fluviibacterium sp. S390; assembly: GCF_049800695.1. NCBI lineage: Bacteria > Pseudomonadati > Pseudomonadota > Alphaproteobacteria > Rhodobacterales > Paracoccaceae > Meridianimarinicoccus > Fluviibacterium sp. S390. The sequence goes on from NZ_JBNAFN010000007.1 coordinate 141,295, forward strand.
TCGATCCCGGCCTGGCCTGCCAGATCGGCCAGCAGATCGTTCAGGGCGGTGCGCACCACGGCGGTCATCTCGCGGTCGCCGCCGGGGTTCATCATGCCATAGGACACGCGGCTCATCAGGTCTTCGCCAAAGCGGATCTGCGGGTTCATGATCCCGCCCGAAGCCAGCACCGCGCCCGACGCCAGATCGCACAGATGCGCGGCAATGGTGGTAGAGCCAAGATCGACCGCCACACCGTACAGCCCGCCGTCGTGCAGGCCGGGCCAGAGATCCAGCAGCACCGGCGCGCCGTGGCCGTCGTCATAAACCGCCACCGAAACCTGCCAGCCGCCCTTGCGCAGCGCCGGTTGCAGGCGGGCCAGCACCGGCAGACCGGCGGTCAGACCGGCAACACCCCATTGCGCCTGCAGCGCCCTTGCCAGCCGTTCGAAATCGCCCGTGGGCTCGTGCATGTCGGGTTCTTCGACCTCGACCACGTACAGCCGGGTGACCGGGTCCATTTTCATCACCCGGTCCGAGGCCGCCTTGCGCACGATCTGGCGGTGGACCTGGCTTTCCGGGGGCACGTCGATGACCACATCGCCGGTGATCTGCGCCTGACAGCCCAGCCGCCGCCCGTCGATCAGCCCGCGCTTGGACTTGTAGCGTTCTTCGACCGCGTTCCAGCCCGACAGGGCTTCGGTTCCCACATGGATGCCATGCTTGGGGAAGTCTCCGAAGGCCGGGGTGATCTGGCAGCGCGAGCAGATGCCGCGCCCGCCGCAGACAGAATCCAGATCGACGCCCAACTGGCGTGCGGCGGTCAGCACCGGGGTGCCGGGCGCAAAGCGCCCGCGTTTGCCCGAGGGCAGGAAAACGACAAGGGGATCTTTCGGCGCGGTCACGGGATGTCCTCTGGTTTGGCTTGTCGCACGGGGTGCGGGCGGTCAGACTGACGCCCTTTCGAACGTTCATGCAAGCTGAAGGGGCATGACCCATGCCTGACACCGACCTTCTCGAACCGTCTGCGACGCGTCAGGTGCTTTCCTTCGGCCGCCTGCGCATTCCAGGGTCTTGAAGGCGGCGCTGCGGCAGTGTGCTGATGCTGACCCGCGAAAAAACCGCCGGTGTGGTGCTGGTGCCCTGGACCGGCGGCACCTGTGGCGCAGGGGGTGCGGCACGCAATGACCGCGCCACCCCGTGGTTGTCCATCATGCCCCCGAAATGGCCCGCATCCCCGTGGGATCGGCCAATTTTCTGACCGAACTGTGGCATCTCACAGGCTGAGCGTGGACTATTGCAGCGTCGTGTCGGCGCTGTAGTCCTCCGACAGGGCATCCATCAGGTCCAGCTGGCGGGCCTGCACGGCGGCCACGGCGGGGGCCTTGGGTGCGGCATCCATCAGGAACTGATACTCGATCTCGCTGAAGCTGTTGGCCGGGAAAGTATAGAGGATCTGCGCATCTTCGGTATCGGCGAACATGCCATGAATGGCGCCACCGGGGATGAAGATGGCGGTACCGGGGGTCAGCTCGTGCGCGACACCGTCCACCATGATCCGCGCCCGGCCCGACAGGCCGAAATAGGTTTCGGGATGGGCATGGCGGTGCAGCGCCAGACAGTCGCCGGGACGCAAATGCGCCACGCCGCAGGTCAGGCCGGAGGTCTCGGTGCGGTCGGCGGTGAACAGGGTCTGCCAGCGCACGTTGCCATAGTCCGGGTCCGAGAAACTCTCCATCGGAAGCTCTGCGCAGTGCAGGATTGTGGCCTGTGACCCGATATCTTTCGCCATGCTGCGCCTCCCGTCGCTACTGGTCCCGATAGACGCGGGATGCCGAAACGCGGCGGCCATGTCGCCTTTGAAAGCGGCATGGCGCGGGTCGTTTTCAGACCGGGGCGCGCAGGCTCAGGCCCGGCGGCGGCGACGTCCGCCGCGTCCGCCGCTGGCGGCCTGGGAGGCTTCGGCGAACGGCGTGCCGTCGCGGGTAGCTTCCAGCACGCGGGCAAAGCGGATCCATTCGCTGCCGTTTGGATCGTGGTTCATCAGGAAGTTGGCGGCGCGGATCGCCTCCATCTCGACCGGGCGGACGGGGTTCATGATGGCGCTGGTCATGCCCGCGCCGATGGCCATGGGCAGGAAGGCGGCGTTGATGCCGTGGCGGTTGGGCAGCCCGAAGGAGATGTTCGAGGCCCCGCAGGTTGTGTTGACCCCCAGTTCCTCGCGCAGCTTGCGCACCAGCGTGAACACCTGCTGCCCGGCACTGCCCATGGCGCCCACCGGCATCACCAGCGGATCGACCACGATGTCATGGGCCGGGATGCCGAAATCGGCGGCGCGCTCGACGATCTTCTTCGCCACCGCGAATCGCACCTCGGGATCTTCCGAAATGCCGGTGTCGTCGTTCGAGATCGCCACCACCGGCACGTTGTATTTCTTGACCAGCGGCAGCACCAGTTCCAGCCGGTCTTCCTCGCCCGTCACCGAGTTCAGCAGCGGGCGGCCCTTGGCGGCGGCCAGCCCGGCCTCAAGAGCGGCGGGAACCGAACTGTCGATGCACAGGGGGACGTCGACCAAGCCCTGCACCAGTTCGATCACGGCGGTCATCAGCGGCGGTTCGGTCTCGTTCGGGTTGGGGTTGGAATTGTAGACAACGCCCGCGTTGATATCCAGAACCATCGCCCCGCAGGCCACCTGTTCCAGCGCGTCCCGCTCGACGGTCGAAAAATCGCCTGCTTCCAGTTCGGCGGCCAGCTTCTTGCGGCCGGTCGGGTTGATGCGTTCCCCGATGACGCAGAACGGCTCGTCAAAGCCGATGGTGACGGTCTTGGTCTGGGACTCGACAACGGTGCGGGTCATGGGCGGGCTCCTGTAAGGCGGTCGAGCATGGGGCCGAGCGCGGGGGCAGTGAAATCCTTGATGGTCATCGCCGCACCCGCATCGCGCAGGCTGTCGGCATCCAGCGAGCTTTCCAGCCCGACGGTGTAGACACCCGAAGCCGCAGCAGAGTGTACGCCCGAAGGGCTGTCTTCGAAGGCAATGCAGCGGGCGGGATCGGCGTTCAGCGCTGCCATGGCGGCCAGATAGGGGTCGGGATGCGGTTTGCCCCGATCACATTCGTCGCCGATGACAAGGGTGTCGAAGGCGTCGGCCAGGCCGATGGCGGCCAGCATGACCTCGGCGTTGATGCGCGGGGCGTTGGTGACCACGGCAAGGCCCAGCCCATCGGCACGGGCGCGGGCCAGCAGGGGTTCGACCCCGGCGGTGGCGGGGGCCGCGCCGCCCAGCCGGTCGCGGAAGGCCGCTTCCTTGTCCCATGACAGTTGCGCGGCATCTTCGTCGGGGAAGAACTCGGTGAAGATATCCTCGTTCAGACGGCCGTGCATGTGGCGCAGGTAATAGGCGTCGTCGATGGCGACGCCACGGGCGGCAAACAGGTCGATGAAGATCTGCGCGTGCAACGGATCAGAGTGCAGCAAGGTGCCGTCCAGATCGAACAGCAGCGCGGCAGTCTGGACGGGCGATGGCATCAGGCGGCGGCGATCGCGGCAGGTTGGCCCGACGCACCGCCATGGGCGCGGGTCCACTCACAGGTGGTCTTGATACCGCCCAGCGGAAAGAAATGCACCCGCGCGATGGAGAAGTCCGGATGCGCGGCCTTGTGGGCCGCGAGATCCGACAGGAAGTCGATGGGTTCGAACGGCAGCACCAGCTTGGTCACATCACGGGCGCGGCGTTGCAGCACCCGCAGCGAGGGGCCGACGCCGCAGGTGATGGCGAACTTGATCATGGTCTGCAGCTTGGCGGGGCCGGCCACGCCGATGTGGATCGGCAGGTCGATGCCTTCGGCGGCCAGCCGGTCGGCCCAGGCGATGACCGGCGCGGCCTCGAAGCAGAACTGGGTGGCGATGGCCATTTTCGCATCAGTGCGCGCCGCGAACGCCTGTTTCCAGCGCAGCGCCTCAATCACCATCTTGTCGCCACCGTCGGGATCGATGTCGCGGCTGCCCTCGGGATGGCCCGCCACGTGCAGGCGTTTGAACCCGGCCTTGTCGAACAGCCCGGTCTCCATCAGTTGCATCGAGCTATGGAAGTCGCCCTTCGGCGCGGCCACGCCACCGGCCAGCAGCAGTGCCTGATCGACCCCGGCCTCGCCCTGATAGCGGGCGATCCAGTCTCCCAGCGTGGCCTTGTCGCGGATGATCCGGGCCGGGAAATGCGGCATCACGGCAAAGCCGTCGCGTGCCAGACGGGCGGCGGTGGCGACCATGTCCTCGATCGGGGTGCCGTCGATATGGGCGATGTAGACGCGGGTGCCGGCGGGCAGCAGGGCGCGGAAATCCTCGACCTTCTCGGCGGTGCGCGGCATCACCTCGATCGAGAACCCGTCCATCAGGGCCTCAAGCTGGCCCGATGTGCGCGGCGCCTGGGCCACAGAGGCGGTGGTCCGAGGTTTGAAGTTCAGAAGCGCCATGGCTTTCTCCCAGATGGTCCTTGGGCTCATGCCCAGCCGTGGTTGTCGATCAGCGCCTTCAGGCGCGCGGTATCAAATTCGGCATCCAGCGCCGCGGCAGTGGTGTCGGCGGCGGTGGTGTCATCGCCGTCGACCGGGATCGGGTCGGCCTTGCGCCATTGCGCAAGGTAGTCGTCGGTGCCCGCCATGCCGGCCTTCATCGCGGCCCGGTCGATGGCCTGTTCGAAGCGTTCGGGCAGGGCGCGTTTCACCCCGCGCCGTCCGCGCCCCACGATGACCTGCGCCGGGATATCGCGCCAGTAAACGATGATCACATCTGCCATGAACGACACCAATTGAACCTGTCCCAGCGGTAACAGGTCGCCTGTCCGCGCCAAGGTCGGATTTCGACACCGCGGCCGTATTCCGCGACCTTGTTCGCTGCCGCGGACGATCATGCGCGCTTGCGTCGCAGAAGTGTCACGCTTAAGTTGGCCTCAACTAGCGATGGAGGGCGCAGATGACGCCCAGGCGTTCCAGGCGCGCGGCGGCGATCCCGAAAACGGTCGAGCCCGCCGGTGCGTCTCCCGTTTCCAGAGAGCCTTACGCGGCGCTCGATCTGGGAACGAACAGTTGTCGTATGCTGATCGCCCGCGCTGAGGGCGACCAGTTGCGCGTGATCGACAGCTTTTCCAAGGCTGTCCAGTTGGGGGCCGGGTTGGAAGCATCCGGTGCCCTTTCTCGCATATCTGTGAAACGCACGGTGCAGGCGCTGCGCGTCTGCCGCCGCAAGCTGGAACAGCATGGCGTCACCCGGATGCGGCTGGTGGCGACCGAAGCCTGCCGCCGTGCCCGCAATGGCAATGCTTTCATCAACCAGGTGCGGCGCGAAACCGGGTTGACGCTGGATGTCATCACGCCCGAGGAAGAAGCCCGCCTTGCGGTCGTCAGTTGCGGCCCGCTGGTGCAGGAAACGTCGGAACAATTGCTGGTGGTGGACATCGGCGGCGGCTCGACCGAACTGGTCTGGATCGACCTGTCGGCGGTACCGACCGGGGGGCGGTCGGCGGCGATCATGGCGATGCACAAACAGTCGTTTGCCGATCTCGGCAACGGGGTGCGGGTGGTGGACTGGATCTCGGTGCCGCTGGGGGTGGCGACGCTGCGCGACAAGTTCTCGGATGTCGAGGACGATGCCGGGGCCTTTGCGCTGATGAGCTGGTTCTTCGAGGAGCATCTGGCAGACTTCGCGCCCTACACCAAGGATCACACCCGCGCCGGCTTTCAGATCGTCGGCACCTCGGGCACGGTGACCACGGTGGCGGCCTCGCATCTGGGGCTGCGCCGCTATGATCGGTCGCTGGTGGATGGGCTGGTGCTGAGTTCCGACCAGATCGACGCGGTGATCCACGACTACCTGCGGCTGGGCCCGGACGGGCGGCGCAGCGATCCGCGCATCGGGCGCGACCGGCACACGCTGATCATGCCCGGTGCGGCGATCCTGCAGGCGCTGATGCGGCTGTGGCCGACCGACCGGCTGTCGGTGGCGGATCGGGGTTTGCGCGAAGGGCTGCTTTACGCACAGATGAGCGCGGACGGGCTGTTTTCGCCCAAAGGCCACGAAAAGGCCCAAGGCTGAGAGGCAAGACCAATGGCTAAGAATACAAGCGGGCGCGGCATGCGCGACTTGCGGGTGCGGGTCAAGACGGCGCGGGGGCGCAAGCTGTCCTCGACGCGCTGGCTGGAGCGGCAGTTGAACGACCCTTACGTCCAGCGGGCCAAGGCCGAGGGCTATCGCGGGCGGGCGGCGTTCAAGATCCTGGAACTGGACGACAAGTACCGCTTCCTCGTGCCCGGCGCGCGCGTCGTTGATCTGGGCTGTGCGCCGGGCGGCTGGTGCCAGGTCGCGGTGCGGCGGGTCAACTCTCTGGGCGAGAAACAGGGCAAGAAAGTGGGCCGGGTCATCGGCCTGGACCTGCAGGAGGTCGAACCGATCCCCGGGGCCGAAATCCACGTGCTGGACTTCCTGGCCGATGGCGCCGACGACCTGGTCAAGGAATGGCTGGGCGGGCCTGCAGATGTGGTCATGTCGGACATGGCGGCGGCCAGTTCCGGGCACAAGCAGACCGACCATTTGCGCATCGTGGCCCTGTGCGAGGCTGCCGCCCAACTGGCTTTCGACGTGCTGGAAGAAGGCGGTACCTTCGTCGCCAAGGTGCTGGCTGGCGGTGCCGAAAGCGAGCTTCAGTCCCTGCTGAAAAAGCGTTTCACCAAGGTTGCCAACGTGAAGCCGCCCGCATCCCGGTCCGACAGTTCCGAAAAGTTCGTGGTGGCCACCGGGTACAAGGGGCCGTCCGCTTCTGAAGCCGACTAGGGCGATTGCCCCCAGCGACGGGCAGACCGGGAAGATCGGGGCAGGGCTTGCCAGATCCGCGATTTTCGCTGAATAGCGCCGGTGTCTGACATCACCTGGCCTGCGTTTGCCCCGCGCCTTTGCACGGGTCGGACCATGATGTGCCGACGTGCACTGCAGAGGTTACGACGAAGGATATATCGATCGGTGGGAATTTTTCCCGCCACCGCATGGCCGCGAAACGGAGGATGCACGCAAGCCGTCCCGCCGGTGTCACGCGCCAGACCGGCGAGAACCTGCGTTGGATCGGCGCGGGGCGGTGACCTCCGACACCCAACCGCCGGGGGGGCGTCCAGATCGGCGATCAACGGGTCGCGGCCCGGAAGACCCTGCTTGCTGTCCCACCAACGCCACAGGCACGGGCAACAGATCCACCATGTCGGCTACTGGGCATAGCCCAGACCCTGACACAGTTTCGAAAACACCCGTTCACGCAATCCGTTGCGGCTGAGTGCGGAATTCCGGTGAACGGCGTCGCCCAACTGCCCGCAGGCGAGATCGGTTTACGTCATGGGATGCCAATCGTGTTCGCTCAGGCGGCGGGTTCGGAGTCTTCGGTCTTTTCATGGGGCGCCGCGCCGCGTTCTGTGGCCTTGGCCTTCAACTTGCGGCGATGGTTGGCCTGTCGGGTCTTGCGGGCCCAGTCGATCAACTTCAGCGTGCCGTCAGGACGCTCGACGATGGCGGTGCAGCTTTCGACCCAGTCGCCGCAGTTGAGGTACTCCACGCCGCCGACCTGGGTCAGTTCGGCCTTGTGGATATGGCCGCAGATGATCCCGTCATAGCCGCCGCGCACGGCTTCATCCGCCAGCACGGACTCGTATTCGCCGATGTAGTTCACCGCGCGTTTGACGGTCTGCTTGGCCCAGTTGGACAACGACCAGTACTGCCCGCCCCACAGCCGCCGCACCCGGTTGAGCCACGTATTGGCCCCCAGCACGAACTTGTAGGCGCGGTCGCCCAGATGGGCGAGCCACTTGGCGTTCACCACCACCACGTCGTACTGGTCGCCATGGGTCACCAGAAAGCGGCGCCCGTCAGCGGTCAGATGCTCATGGGTGATCTTGACTTCGATGCCGCCGAAATGGGTGCCGACATAGTTGCGCATGATCTCGTCATGGTTGCCGGGGATATAGGTGATGGGCACGCCGGCATGGGCCTTGGCCAGCAGCGCCTCGATGACGTTGTTGTGGGACTGCGGCCAGTGCCAGCCGCGCCGCAACCGCCAGCCGTCGAAGATGTCACCGACCAGCACGATCCGGTCGGCGTCGTGACGGCGCAGGAAATCCAGCAGCATGTCGGCCTGGCAGCCCCGCGTCCCGAGGTGGATGTCGGACAGGAACAGGGTGCGATACCGCGGCCGGCGGGAGGGGACATCGGGCGTCATGGGTCAAGCCCTTACGCCAAGGATCGTGACGCAACCATGATAAAAAGGGAGACGCAGGCGACTCGGCGGCGAACGGCGGGCGGGGGGCGTCAGGCGTGCTTGACGGACCTGCGCGCACCAGTGGGGTGGTTGCGGGAATAGCGCGACAACAGTGCCTCCAGCCTTGTGCGTTCGAAGGGCTTGGGCAGGAAGGCATCCATCCCGGCGCTGAGATAGCTGTTCTGGTCGCGCACATGCGCCGAACAGCCGATGATCGGCACCTCGCCGATGGGACCGGCATCGCGGATTTCCTTGGTCGCCTTGATGCCGTCCATATGCGGCATCATCACGTCCATGATCACCAGATCGAACTTCTTGCGCTTGACCGCGTTGACCGCGTGCACGCCGTTCTCGGCGATGGTGACCCGGTGGCCCAACTCGGTCAGCAGATCCTGCATCAGAGCGCGGCTCATGTCATTGTCCTCGGCCACCAGGATATCCAGCCCGGCGGGGCGCGGTTCGGGATCGACGATGATCGGGGCCTTCTCGGTCGCCTCTGCGGCCTTGTCGGCGCATTCATAGCCCACGTCGAGTTCGAAGAAGAAGGTCGAGCCTTCGCCGGGCCGCGATTGCACGCCGACCTTGGCTTCCATCGCGGTGGCGATCTCGTGGCAGATCGACAGGCCCAGCCCCCAGCCGGTGGAGGTGTTGGAAAACCCCGAGCCGACCTGCACGAAGGGGCGGAACAATTGCGCAAGCTCATCTTGGGTCATGCCGGGGCCGGTGTCGTCCACCTCGAAGCGGATGGTCATGCGGTCGCCATCGCGGGCGACCTCTTCCACGGACAGGGTGATGCGGCCTTCGCGGGTGTATTTCACCGCGTTGGCCAGATAGTTGTTCAGCACCTGCTGGATGCGCGAGCGGTCCGAGATGATCTTGGCGGGCAGGCCCTGATCCTTGGCGATCCGCATCCGCAGACCCTTTTCGGTGGCGCCGGTCTGCCACCAGTCGGCGATCTGCTCCAGAAAACAGTCCAGATCAAAGGTTTCCCGCGCGATCTTCAACTGACCGGTCTCGATCTGGCTGAGGTCAAGCAGATCGTTGAGCATTTTCATCAGGGTGCTGCCCGCGCTCTGGATCGCGTCCACATGGCTTTGGCGGCGTTCGTCCAGCCCCGACATCTTCAGCAGTTGCGTGAAGCCAAGGATGGCATTCATCGGGGTGCGGATCTCGTGGCTCATGGCGGCCAGAAAGCGGGACTTGGCCTTGCTGGCCTCTTCGGCCTCGGCGATGGCGGCGCGCAGGGCGGCCTGGGTCGCGCGGGCTTCGGAGTTGTCGTACATCACCGCCAGCGCCCGCTTGATGCGGCCATCGGTGCCCATATGCGCCTTGGCCGAGAGCACCACCGGCAGGGCGGTGCCATCCTTGCGCCGGAATTCATACTCGGCCCCGTCCATGGTGCCGCGAGCGCGGAATTCCTGTTCGACCTGCGCCAGCGCCTTGGCCTGACTGTCCGGCGTCAGGAAATCGAACGAGGGTTTGCCGATCATCTCGTCGGCGGCATAGCCCAGGGCCTCGGCCATGAACTCGCTGACCCGCACGACGCGCCAGTCGGCGTCGACGGAAATCATGTAGATGGGGGCCTGATCGAAGAATGCGTCGAAGGCCGCGTCGGTATTGCCGGTCCACTGGTTCAACAAGACACGCTTCATATCAACTCCCGCACCGGCGACGATTGCTGTCCGCAAACGGACCTGTCGCGCCCGCTACTATGCCGGGACTGCGGCAAGTTGTCCAGAAGCTGCCGGCCCGACCTTAGTCGCGCACACCCGAAAACCGCGATTGCCAGTCCTCGCGATCCTCGTCGGCGATCTTGGCGAACAGGACCTCGGGCACGGTGAAGGCATGGCCGGGCTGCATCCGGTCCAGTGCCTTGCGCACGTCCTCGGGCCAGGGGCTGTCGCCCAGGGCCATGGCCTCGGTCAGCTTGGCGCTGGCATCGGGGATAAAGGGGGCCGACAAGGCCGCGTAGAGCCCGATCAGGTTCAGCGCCAGACGGACCACAGCGGCGGCGGCCTCGGGGTCGGTCTTGAACTGCGCCCAGGGGGCGGCGTCCTGCAGGTATTCGTTGCCCAGCACCCAGATCGCCCGCAGCTCGGCGGCGGCCTTGCGGATCTCGATGGCGTCCATGTGATCCTGATAGGCAGCGACACGGGCTTCCAGCGCCGCGATCAGCGCCGCTTCGCGGTCGCCATAGGTGCCGCCAGCAGGCACTTCCTCGCCGAATTTCGACCGGCAGAACTTGGTGATCCGGCTGACAAAATTGCCCAGGACGTCGGCCAGATCCTTGTTCACGCTGGTCTGGAAATTTTCCCAGGTGAACTCGCTGTCGGAGTTTTCCGGCGCATGGCTGAGCAGCCACCAGCGCCAATAGTCGCTGGGCAGGATGTCCAGTGCCTGATCCATGAACACGCCGCGCCCCTGGCTGGTCGAGAACTGACCACCATCGTAGTTCAGGTAGTTGAAGGACTTGATGTAATCCACCAGCTTCCAAGGATCGCCCGAGCCCTTGATCGTCGCCGGGAAGCTCAGGGTGTGGAACGGCACGTTGTCCTTGCCCATGAACTGCACATAGCGCACGTCGTCGGCGCCCTTGTCGGTGCGCCACCAGCGTTCCCAGTCGGCCTCGGTCTTGCCGTTGGCCTCGGCCCATTCTGCGCTGGCCGCAATGTATTCGATGGGGGCATCGAACCAGACGTAGAAGACCTTGCCTTCCATGCCGGGCCAGTCGGCCTCGCCACGTTTGACCAGCACGCCCCAGTCCAGATCGCGGGTGATGCCGCGATCCTGCAGACCGTCGCCGTCATGCAGCCATTTCTTGGCGATCGAGGTGGTCAGCACCGGCCAGTCGGTCTTGGAGGAGATCCAGGCGTCCAGATCATCCTTCAGGGCGGACTGGCGCAGATACAGGTGCTTGGTCTCGCGCACTTCCAGATCGGTCGAGCCGGAGATGGCCGAGCGCGGGTCGATCAGGTCGGTGGGATCGAGCTGCTTGGTGCAGTTCTCGCACTGGTCGCCACGGGCCTTGTCATAGCCGCAATTGGGGCAGGTGCCTTCGATATAGCGATCGGGCAGGAAGCGGCCATCGGCATGGGAATAGACCTGACGCTCGCTGACTTCCTCGATCAGCCCGTTGTCGGCCAGACGGCCCGCGAAATACTGGGTCAGCTTGTGGTTCTGCGGGCTGGAGGAGCGCCCGAAATGGTCAAAGGACAGGCGGAAGCCTTCGGCCAACGCCGATTGGGTCTTGTGCATCGCGGCGCAGTATTCGGCCACCGGCTGGCCGGCCTTTGCGGCGGCCAGTTCGGCGGGGGTGCCGTGTTCGTCGGTGGCGCAGAGGAACATGACCTCGTTGCCGCGGGCGCGTTGGTAACGGGCGTAAAGATCGGCCGGCAGCTGGCTGCCCACCAGATTGCCCAGATGCTTGATCCCGTTGATATAGGGGATCGCCGAAGTGATCAGAATTCGTGCCATTGGTCGCTGTCCCATCTGCTGCCGTTGCCCGACCGCGCCCGTGTAACGCAGCTTTGCGGCAAGGGCCAGATGGCGCAGAGGGTCAGGGCGCCTCGATCCGCGCGAGGATGCGCAACCCGACCACATCGCCCACCAGATCGCTGTAGCCCGAGGCGCCGAAATCGCTGCGCCGGATCTGGCCGGTCAGCAGCACCGACAGGCGGCTCAGGTCGCCGGCGTTGGTGCCGCGCTGGCGATAGATCTGCGCATCCAGCACCAGCGGGCGAGTGACGCCGCGCAGGGTGACATCGCCAGTGATCCGCGCGCCGCCCGCAAGGGCCGTGACCCTGCGCGAGACGAAGCGGATGAGCGGAAAGCGGGCGGTGTCCAACACCTGCGGCGATTTCAGCGCCTGCGTGACGAAGCCGACGCTGGTGCGGCTGCGGGCAGCATCCAGTTCCACCACCGCGCGCGAATTCGCGACCCGGTCGAAGTCCAGCCGCAGATCGGCGCGGACCACCGGCATGGTGCCGGTGCCGGGGGTTCCGCCCAGCGAGTAGGTGAATTCCACCGTCGAGCTGGAAGTATCCAGCGCATAGTCGCGCGGCTCGGCCAGCAGCGGGCCAAGGGGCAGCAGGATCAGCAGACCAAGAAGGCGGGCCAGTCGGGACATGCACCACTGGTAGCGCAGAACCGGCCCGTGTCGGGGAAACTTTTTCGTGTCATGGGCCGTGCTTGCGTGGCCGTGAGGCCGGGTCGCTACATCAGCGCCGCGGCGGCGGTGGGCAGATGGTCCAGCTGCCAGCGGGCCGGCGGGGCGGTGCGGGCGCGCAACCGCTCCAGCCGCCAGCCCAGTCGATCGGCGGTATGGGTCGGGGTCAGCGACCAGCGGCTTTCCACCCCGCCAGCCCCCCCCGTGCCGGGTGTCAGGATCAGCCCCAGCGGCGCGCGGCCCCGCGCTTCGGCCCCCGCCTCGGCGGCCAGATGCAGGCGGCGCACCGGGGTCAGCGGCGGCGGGCCGGGCAGTTCGGCCACCGCCAGCGCCACCGCGCCCGACCGCAGGCTTTCCTCAAGACACCACAGCAGATCCTCGGCCCGCTTGGCCTGCACGAAGATCAGCCGCCCCGGCAGACCGGCCACGCCGATGCCTTCGGGATTAAGCTGTTCGGCCTGCCATTCGGGGCGGATCCAGATCACCGGCCCCTCGGTTCGCGCCGCCACTTCCAACGCCAGGCTGCGCCGGGCCGGGCCGCAGATCTCATGGACGCGGCCGGGCATCAGCGCCATCTCTCCGATCACCGGCAAAAGCGGGACGGGGCGATGCGGCGCGCGGTGCAGGCGAAGATGTTCCATGCCGCCAATTTAGAATGTTCCTGATATGTTCTCAAGCCCGCTGTGCAGATCCCGGGCAAAACCCGGTCAGGGGGCAGAGGCTTCTTGTCTCTCGGACATGCCCGGACTACCTGCCTGTGAGCGATAACGAGGGGACCGACATGAAAAAGAACCCACTGGGCCGCACCGAAACGATGGTCACTGACCTGTGCCTGGGCAGCATGACCTGGGGTACGCAAACCCCCGAAACCGAAGCCCACACCCAGATCGACATGGCGCTGGACCACGGCATCAACTTCATCGACACCGCCGAAGCCTATCCGGTGAACCCGATGAAGGCCGAGACCGCCGGCCTTACCGAACAGGTCATCGGCACCTGGATCGCCAAGAGCGGCCGCCGCGACGAGGTGGTTCTGGCCACCAAGGTCGCCGGTGCGGGCAGCATCTGCCACGATGGCGCGCCGATCTCGTCGAAACTGATCGACAAGGCGCTGAAGGATTCGCTGGCGCGGCTGCAGACCGACCATGTGGACCTGTACCAGCTGCATTGGCCCAACCGTGGCTCTTACGCCTTCCGCCAGAACTGGACCTTCGATCCGTTCGGCCAGGACCGCGCCCGGACCGTGGCCCATATGGAAGACACGCTGGCCGGGCTGAAAAAGCACGTAGAGGCCGGGCGCATCCGCCATGTCGGCCTGTCCAACGAATCCGCCTGGGGCACGATGATGTGGCTGGAGGCGGCCCAATCCATCGGCGCGCCGCGCATGGTGTCGATCCAGAACGAATATTCGCTGCTGTTCCGCATGTTCGACACCGATCTGGCCGAGGTCGCCGCGCACGAGCAGGTCGGCCTGCTGTCCTATTCACCGCTGGCCTGCGGGATGCTGACCGGCAAGTACCGGGACGGCGCCTGTCCCGAAGGCTCGCGTCTTGCGGTGGGCACCAACAAGCTGGGCGGACGGTTCACCGACCGCGCGCAGGAGGCGGTGGAAATCTATGCCGCATTGGCCAGTGACCATGGTCTTGACCTGGCCCACATGTCGCTGGCGTTCTGCCGCGCACGGCCGTTCATGACCTCGACCATCTTCGGGGCCACCACGGTGCCGCAGCTTGAGCACATCCTGGCCGGGATCGAGGTCAGCCTGCCGGACGAGGTGCTGACGGCGATCAATGACGCGCACCGCGCCTTCCCGATGCCCTATTGAGTCGGCCCCTGTTCCTGCCCTTTCAGGCGCTGGAACAGGGATTCCTCGTCATCGTTGTTGAAGAAGGGCACGCTCTCGGGCGGGGCGTTCCGCGTGATCAGTGCGGCCACTTCGGCCAGCACCACCTCGGTGATGAAGGGCAGGTCGAAGCTGCGGGCCTGCCGCAGCGGGATCCACTGCAGGTTCGACAATTCGTCCGACGCACGGCTGAAATCATCGGGGTCGCTGGCCAGCCCGTCGGTCGACGCCAGAAAGAACCGTGCATCAAAACGCCGGGGCCGTCCCGGCGGGGTGACGGCGCGAAAGATGAACCGAAGGGCGCTGGCGTCGGGCAGATGGCCGGTGGCGGCAAAGCTCTGCCAGTCGTCAGGCGCAGGCCGGGGCCAGTCGCCGGGCGTGCCCAGGATCAGGCCGGTTTCCTCCCAGATCTCGCGGATGGCGGCGGTCAGAAGCGCATGGGGCAGGGCCCGGGCGCATTCCTCGGCCAGCCGGGACCGGCACAGGGCGTCGGGCTGACCGGCCAGCGGAATGTCGGCATCGCCCGCATCCACGGCCCCGCCGGGAAACACGAACTTGTTGGGCATGAAGGCCGCGCGCGCGCCGCGCTGCCCCATCAATATCTCGGGCGCGGTCGGATTGCGGTACAGGATCACCGTTGCCGCATCGCGGATCTTGGTCTTGTCCAACGCCGGTCCTCCCTCGTCTAGGCTTCGCTGGGCACGGCACCGAAACCATGCATCCGCCGCGCCCATTGCACACCCACCACCAGCCCCTTCATCCGGGGCAGCAGGAACAGCGACAGCGCCACGCAGGCCACGGACAGCACCGTGGCCATCATCATCGGCGAGGGCCGCAGCTGCACGAACATCACGTGGATCAGTACCCCCATCAGGTGGCCCACCACCAGAATGGTCAGATAGGCCGGCCCGTCGTCGGCGCGCTGGTGGGACAGATCCTCGCCACATTCGGCGCAGCGATCGACCACCTTCAGGTAGCCCTGGAACAATTTGCCCTTGCCGCAATTGGGGCAACGGCACATCAGTCCGCGCCGGATCGCACGTCCGGTGTTGCGCTCTGTCAGGCTGTCGACGGGCATGGCGTGGTCCTTGTTACATTCCGGTTTTCGCAAGTTTCGCAAGATAGGTCCGGCCTGTGCTGCCCTGAATGTGGTGCATTGTCCCGCCGTGCCCAAGAAAAAATTTTCACCTTCGGCGACGGAACCGCCGGGATGGCCCGTTTCAGAGATGCATACCGGGTGCAACACCGGCCCGGTCGAAACCAAAGGACAACGACAATGAAAAAGACAACTGCAGTGCTGGCCCTGACCGCTCTTGTGGCTCTGCCGATGGCGGCAACGCCGGTTCTGGCGAAAGGCGGCAAGGGCCCCGAGATGACCTTCGAGACCCTGGACCTGAACGGCGACGGCGGTATCACGGTGGAAGAACTGACCGGCCAGCGCGCCGCGCGGTTCACCGCGGCAGATGCCAATGGTGACGGGGTTCTGAGCGTCGAAGAGATGCAGGCCGCGGCCGAGGCCGAATTCCAGCAGCGCATGGGCGGCCGTATGGAGAAGATGATCGAGCGGCTCGATGCCAATGGCGATGGCGCGATCTCGCTTGAGGAATTCGAGGCTGTCGGCGGCAGGAAGGCCGACCGGGGCGCCCGGATGATCGACAAGCTGGATGCCAATGACGATGGCGTTGTCGATGCCGAGGAATTCGCAGCCCATAGCGGCAAGCGGGACGGCAAGGGGTCGCGTGGCAAGCACGGCCACGGTCAGGAACATGGCGGTTTCTGGCGCTAACGCCCTGACAAACACGGGCCCGGCCGCTACACCGGTCGGGCCTGTTTCCAGATTAACGGACACGCATGACCCGTATGGCCTTCGATGCCGGATCCCGAGACGAAGACGCCATCCTGTTGGCCCGTTACGCAACGGGCGACCGGGTGGCGGCGCGCGAACTGGTGCAACGCCTGTCGCCCTCGGCCCTGGCCGTGGCGCAGCGGATGCTGGGCAATCGCGGCGATGCCGAGGACGTGGTGCAAGAGGCGCTGCTGCGGCTGTGGAAGATCGCGCCGGACTGGGAAAGCGGCCGGGCGCGGGTGTCGACATGGCTCTACCGCGTGGTGCTGAACCTGTGTACCGACCGGTTGCGCAAGCATCGGCCCGCGCAGATGCCCGAGGGCTGGGATGCCGAAGACGACGCGCCGGCCGCTTTCGAGGCCTTGCAGACCAAGGCGCGCACGGCGGCGCTGGACCAGGCGCTGCAGACGCTGCCCGACCGTCAGCGTCAGGCCGTGATCCTGCGCGAGATCCAGGGGCTTGCGAACCCGGAGATTGCCGGGATCATGGAGATCTCGGTCGAGGCCGTGGAAAGTCTCGTCGCCCGCGGGCGCCGGGGATTGAAAGCCGCGCTGAGCGGCAAACGCGAGGAATTGGGGTATGCCGATGACTGACCGACAGGACCAGTTTTCCGATGCCGCGCTGGACGACATGTTCGCCAGCGCGCGCCAGGATATGGCGACCCCGGTGCCCGATCCCTTCCTGGAACGCTGCATGGGCGACGCGCTGGAGGTTCTGGATGACCGGCTGGCGGCCAAGCTGGCGCCTCGCAAGGCACGTCGGCAGCCCGTCGCGCGGCTGATCTCGGCGCTTGGCCGCATGGCCGTGCCGGCAGGGCTGACAGCCTCGGCGCTGGTCGGGGTCTGGCTGGGCGGCTGGGCCGAAAATACCGGCTTGCTGACCGGGGACGCGGTTGTCAGCAGTGTGATGTCCAGCGACCTGACCTATCGGATCCCCGAGATCGTCTCGCTGTGGGGAGGATACTGAACCCATGCCCAGATTACGTCATTTTCCCTGGCTGAAGATCGTTCTGACAATCTCGCTGGCCCTGAACCTGCTGGTGGCGGGGCTGGTGTTCGGCGCGGTCACCAGTCGCGAGGAATCCCGCCGCGCCCTGCCGCTGGAACGGGAGCGGGCACAGGTCGCCCTGCTGGCCGTGTTGCCGCGCGACCATCGCGACGCGGTGCGCTCGGCCCTGAAATCCGGGGGCGAGGGGCGGTCCGAAGGGCGCGATCAGGCCCGCGCCGACCAGGCAGATTTCGTGGCGGCCCTGCGCCAGCCTGAAGTGTCGGCCGAGGAAATCGCGGCCCTGTTGCAGGCGCAGCGGTTGCGGCGGTCACAGGGCGCGGAACGGTTCGAAGTGATTCTGGCGCAGGAGATCGCGCGCATGTCGCCCGACGCGCGGGACGATTATGCCAGACGGCTGGAGCGGGTGCGCCGCTGGGATCGGGACGATCACCACGGCAAGCCTTCCAAGGATCGCGTCCGTTAGGATCAGGCCGCGAATCCGCTGGCGGCAACGACCTTGTCACGTCCATCTGCCTTGGCCGAATAAAGCGCCTTGTCGGCTTGTGCCAGAACCACATTCATCGGGTTCAGCGCCGTGACCGCATCGTCGGACAGCTCCGCCACCCCGGTGCTGATGGTCACCCGGATAGGTGCGGCAGAGGCGGATGGCGCCGTTACCGGCGTGCGGCGGATCAAGTCGCCGATCCTGTCGGCCAGTTGATGCGCGCCCGCGCGATCGGTGCCGGGCAGGGCGAGGATGAATTCCTCCCCCCCGCTGCGGATCAGCAGGTCTTGCGGCCGGATCGCCTCGGTCAACCGGTGGGCCACTTCCACCAGCACCGCGTCACCGGCGGAATGGCCGAAGGTGTCGTTGATGTCCTTGAACCGGTCCATGTCCATGGCCAGAAGCGACAGCGGTGTGCGGTTTTCCAGCGCGGCGATGCAAAGCCGCTCCAGCCGGGGAAAGGCGAACCGGCGGTTGTAAAGCCCGGTCAGCGGGTCACGTGCGGCCAGTCGCAGGCCGGTCTGCACGAAGTCGCGCAGCTGGTCGATCCGATGCTTTTGGGTCATCTGGGCTTCGATGCGCGCTGCAAGGTTGCGGGCGTCGAACCCGTTCAGAAGCACGTCGTCCGCCCCCAGATCCAACGCCATCGCGGCCGTATGGAACTGACCGCTGCGGTCATCGGTCACCACGACCATGCGCCCATCCCGCGCCGCCGTGCGGCTGCGCAGATCCGACAGAAGCGACAGGCTGTCGCCCTGCTGCAGATCGTTTGCCGACAGGACGATGACTGCCGGGCTTTCGTCCTGCGGCATCGCCAGAAGCGCCCGGTCGGGATGATCTGTCGTGATCCGATGTCCCCGCAGCAACGGGCGCAGTTTCTCTGCCCAGCTTTCGGCGCAGCCCGGCTGTTTTGCGAGGATCTTGATGTGATGCCCGCCCAGGAACGTGTCGCCGGTCTCCGACATCCCCAGATCATGCAGCCCGCGCGCCTGGTGCAGCGCCTCGGCATGGGCACGCATGTGCCGTTGGCAGCGGCGCAGACTGGCCAGCAGGAGCGCGCTGTCCACCGGCTTGGGCAGAACCACGACGGCGCCGGCCTTCACCGCGTCGACCTGAAATTTCGCGGTAGGCGCACTGGCGGTCATCAGAACCGCCGGGGCCGCGCCATCGCGGCGTTCGGTCACCTGGCGGCAGATCGCAAGCGTCGCCTGAGGATCGTCGTCGCAGTCCAGAACCAGAAGATCGGTGGCCTGCCCGCGCAGGGCCGGGAACACCTCGTCCCGTGTTTCGACGGTCTTTACGTCGTAACAGGCCGCGGCAAGCTTGCAGCGAAGGACGATGCGGTTCACCGCCACACTGTCATGGATCAGAATGCGTCCAGTCATGTTAGAGCTTTCCCGCAACCCGGTGGATACCGTAACTCTTCGGCAGGAACGGTTAAGAAAGAATTGAACTTATGAGAATGACGCCGATGACTCGTGAAGATGCGCAGGTTGTCGCCTTGCAGGCGGTTGGTTTTCTGGCAGGCACCGACGACCTGGTTTCGGTCTTCATGGGGGCCACCGGCATCGGGCGCGAAGATCTGGTCACCGGCATCGACACCCCCGAAGTGCAGGCGGCGGTTCTGGATTTCGTGCTGATGGATGACCAATGGGTGCTGGCCTTTGCCGAGGAAACCGGCCGCCCGCCCGAGACCGTCGCGCTGGCCCGCGCCGCCCTGCCGGGGGGCGACGATCGGCACTGGACCTGAGTCGGGGCGCACTCGCGAATACCGGGGAATTGTCAGCTTGGCCCTGATCCGGCATAGTGCCCGCCACCGGGGAGGACACCGATGAGGCAAATAAAAGCGATCCTTTTTGACAAGGACGGCACCTTGTTCGACTTCAACAAGACCTGGGCAAACTGGTCGCAGAAGTTCCTGATGCATCTGGCCGCTGACGACCTGGCGCGCGCGCGCAGTCTGGGTGACGCGGTGGGATTCGACATCACTGCCGGAATGTTCCGCAAGGACAGCATCCTTGTCAGCGCCACGCCACACGACATCACCGATGCCCTGCTGCCGCACCTGCCGGGCGCCACGAAATCCAACATCCTGCGGCTGATGTCACGGTTGACCGCCGAAGTGCCCCAGGCTGAAGCCACGCCGCTGGAGCCGCTGCTGTCCGAACTGATCGTGCGCGGGCTTGTTCTGGGGCTGGTGACCAACGATACCCTCGAACCGACCCGCCGCCATCTGCAGGAATTTGGCGTGACCGAGGCCTTTGCCATGGTGCTGGCGTCTGATTCCGGCTTCGCGGCCAAGCCCGCACCGGACATGCTGCTGGCCTTTTCGGAAACCGTGGGAATCGATCCCGCCGAGATCGTGATGATCGGCGACAGTTCCCACGATCTTGTGGCCGCGCGCGCCGCCGGCATGCCGTCCATCGCGGTTCTGACCGGCATTGCTGACCGGGCGCAGCTGGAGCCTCTGGCCGATGCGGTGCTGCCCAGTGTGGCCGGCCTTCCCGGCTGGCTGGACCAGCGCTGTCCGACGCGCAGCGCCGCATAACGCCCTGCCGCCGTTGGCGATTTGTTAAACCTTGGCCGCTACCCCGAAGTCTGAATGGATGGAGGGCGGCAATGCATGGACTGATCAACCGTGCGATTCAGTGTTTCGTGCGGGACACCTGCGGACCCGATGCCTGGGAGCGGCTGGCGCGGGTGGCCGAACTGCCACCGTCGGGGTTCGAAGCGATGTTCGTCTATGACGACCAGATCACCGAACGCATGCTCGACACCGCCGTTTTGCTGTTGGCCAAGCCGCGCGACGTGCTGCTGGAGGATGTGGGCACCTACCTGGTTTCGAATCCCAATGTGGAACCCCTGCGGCGTTTGCTGCGTTTCGGCGGCGAGACCTTTCTGGAATTCCTGCAGACGGTGGATGATCTGCCGCGCCGGGCGCAACTTGCCCTGCCGGATCTGGAACTTCCGTCGATCGAAGTGATCGGTGTTGAAGAGGATACCTTCCGCATCGGCTGCCACTGGGCCCACGCCGGATTTGGCCATGTTCTTGTGGGGATGTTGCGCACGCTGGCCGATGATTATGGCGCGCTGGTACTGCTGGATCATCACGGCTGCGAGGATCAGGTCGAAACCGTGACCGTGCAGGTGTTGCGCGAGGGGTTCGCGGTTGGCCGCCCCTTTCAACTGGCCTCTGAAGGGCGCGCATCGTGACGCCGCCGGTGATTCTGGGGGCCGGCGAAGGCGACGCGCTGATGCCGCTGCACATGCGGCTGTCGCCTTGCGGAACGATCCTGCACACCGGGCCGACGCTGGCCAAGCTGCGCAAGGACAGCACGCTGGTGGGCCGGAAGCTTTTCGATGTCTTCCGCCTGCGCCGTCCGCATCTGACCGGCGCGTCGCCGCAACTGTCGCGGCTGATCCGGCAACGGTTGCAGGTACAGTTTCGCGAACCGCCGGAAACCTCCCTGAACGGGTTGATGGTGACGGATGCCACGGGGGAGTCGCTGTTGGTGAATTTCTCCTTCGGAACGGGGCTGGTCGATGCGATCCGCGACTATGACCTGCATCTGCCCGATTTCGCCGCCACCGATCCCTCGATCGAAATGCTCTATCTGATCGAGGCCAACGCCACGGTTCTGGACGAATGGCGCCGCCTGAACCTGCGGCTGCAATCCGCCAAGATGGAGGCCGAGAAACAGGCCTATACCGACACGCTGACAGGGCTGCGCAACCGGCGGGCGCTGGATCACGTTCTGGGCCGGCTGGTGGAGGCGGGGGAGCCTTTCGGCGTCATCCATCTGGATCTGGATTTTTTCAAGCAGGTCAACGACACGCTGGGCCATGCGGCCGGCGATCACGTGCTGCAGGTGGCGGCCAGGGTCATGGTGCAGACCACGCGCGCGCAGGACACGCTGATCCGCGCCGGGGGCGATGAATTCGTGATCCTGCTGCCCGGCACCGTGGATCACTCCCATCTGCTGCGCCTTGCCGAACGGCTGATCGAACGGCTGGAAGAACCGATCCCATTCGGCGACGAGGTCTGCCGCATCTCCGGCAGCGCCGGGATCACCGTCTGCCACGGCGGCGGCAAACCCGCCGACGCCGTGTTGCAGGAGGCGGATGAGGCGCTCTATGCCTCGAAAGCACGCGGACGCGGATGCGCCACGCTCTACCGGGCCGTCGCCGGTGCCAGTGTCGCGCCGTTCGAACGCAAGGCAGCCAGGGGCGACGACGGGCCAACCACCGCCGCCAGCGGGTAGCGCCGTCCGTACCTGCCGCCGGTCAGGCGGGTCGGGATCAGGCGGAGATCGGACCCCGTGCCAGCGCGGCCACGCCAGTGCGTGCGATCTCGACCAGACCCAGGGGACGCATCAGATCGGCGAAAGCATCGACTTTTTCGGGGGTGCCGGTGATTTCGAAAACGAAGCTGCTCAACGAGGTGTCGACGACGCTGGCGCGGAAAATGTCGGCAACGCGCAGTGCTTCGACGCGGCGCTCGCCCTCGCTTTCGACCTTCACCAGGGCCAGTTCGCGTTCGACGGCTGCCCCTTCCACGGTCAGATCGTGCACATCGTGCACCGGCACCATGCGGGCCAGCTGGGCCTTGATCTGCTCGATCACCTGCGGGGTGCCGACGGTGACGATGGTGATCCGCGAGCGATGCCCGGTGTGGTCGATCTCGGCCACGGTCAGGCTTTCGATGTTGTAGCCGCGCCCGGAAAACAGACCGATGACGCGGGCCAGAACGCCGGCTTCGTTGTCGACAACCACGGCCAGGGTGTGACGCTCGATTGTCTCGGCCAGATGGCTGCGCAGATCATAGGCGGAGTGCTTTGAAGTGCCCTTCTTGATATGTAGTGGTGACACGTCTGCGTCCTTTCGCGTGAGAGTATTCTAGTGTGTTTCGAGGGGCGGCTGCCGATGTTCGGAAAGCCGCCCGATATAGTCGTCTGGCAGGCCCTGTGCCCGGGCTGCGGCAAGGATCAGCTCCAGATAGGCGCGGTCCGGGGGCGGCGGGTCCGACTGCGGGATGGCCACATGCACCCCGCACACGTACCGATTGCCCTGCGCGTCTTCAACCTCGATGGCCTCGCGCTTGTAGGCGCTGGGATCTTCGATCTCGTCCATCTTGCGCAACTGTTCCTGCGACAGGCGCCAGATCACGCCATGAACGAAACTGCCTTGGGTGGGCGCAATGCTGGCCACCGCGCCATTGGCATAGGTGCCTTGCCGGTTGAACACCACATCATGGCCGGAGAGCACGCCTTTCCCGATCAGCTCGACATCTCCGATGCGCCGCCGGATCTGGTCATGATCCATGTTCGACCCGAAGGAGAAGTAGTTGACCTTGCCGCACATCATCACTTCGGCCTCGTTCGCGGTGTTCAACTTTCGGGTGGCCGTTGACGCGTTGCACAGTGCCAGGATCTTGTCGGCGAGGTGGCGCGCGACTTCGGGACGCCGGTGCAGGAAGATCGCGGTACCGGCCAGCCCGCTGGGGTTGTTTTCGCTCAACAATCGCGTCGACAGCATCAGTTCGACCACGCAGTTTCTGGCATCCTTGGGATCGATGACGCAGGTGGACACGAGTTGTCCGGGGCTGGCGTCGTTGAGCAAATGCATGTGGAAGCTGTCCTTGTGACCCTCGACCAGAGACCCGACCAGGCGTACCCAGTCGGCGTCGCAGATCGATTGCGATTGCAGCCGATACACCTGAACCCCGTTTTCAAGCGCGGTCCGAAATGCCTTGTGATACCGCGCGACGATCTTCTGGCCGGCGGTGCCGGACTTGAAGTTGAACCCGTCCCCGGTGACATAGACCTCGGATTTGGCGTTCGCGATGCTCTCGCAGAAATAGTCGTAGAACTCCTCGTTATAGCCGCCGTTGGCAGGTTCCTGGAAGGTTCTGACATGGGCGTTGCGCCACCAGGGGCGCTTCAGTGCAGACTGTGTCACATTCGTGGCCACAGTTCTGGTCACCGATGCCAGAATGCCTTCCAGGATTGCCATGGGACGTGTCCCTTCTGTCCGGTTCAGACCAGGACGGCCCCCGAGGATCCGATCGCGTCGGCCACCGCCGCATCGCCCAGCAGCATCGAGTTGTGCGGCTCGCCCGACGGAATCATCGGGAAGCAGTTCTCATGCTTTTCCACCAGACAATCGAAGATCACCGGCCCGTCGTGGTCGAGCATCTCCATGATCGCATCATCCAGTCCAGCGGGATCCTGGCAGCGGATGCCCTTGGCGCCAAAGGCTTCGGCCAGCTTGACGAAATCGGGCAGGGCTTCGGACCACGAATGGCTGTAGCGTTCGCCATGCAGCAGCTGCTGCCACTGGCGCACCATGCCCAGGCGTTCGTTGTTCAGGATGAACTGCTTGACCGGCAGACGGAACTGCGCCGCCGTGCCCATTTCCTGCATGTTCATCAGCCAGCTGGCCTCGCCGGCCACGTTGATGACCAGCGCGTCCGGATGCGCTACCTGCACCCCGATCGAGGCCGGAACGCCATACCCCATGGTGCCCAGCCCGCCCGAGGTCATCCAGCGGTTCGGATCCTCGAAGTTCAGGTACTGCGCGGCCCACATCTGGTGCTGGCCAACCTCGGTGCAGATGTAGCGATCCCTGTCCTTGGTCAGTTCTTCCAGGCGCTGCATTGCGTACTGCGGCTTGATGACCGTCTCCGAGCCCGTGTAGGCGAGGCAGTTGACGGTTTTCCATTCCTCGATCTGTTTCCACCATTTGGCCAGCGCCTCGCGGTTGACCTTGCGACCGCGCGCCTTCCAGACCTTCAGCACGTCTTCCAGCACATGGCCGACGTCGCCGATGATCGGCACATCTGCGTGGATGACCTTGTTGATCGAAGACGGATCGATGTCGATATGCGCCTTCTTCGACTTGGGGCTGAAATCCTGCACCCGTCCGGTGATCCGGTCATCGAACCGGGCGCCGATGTTGATCATCACGTCACAGCCGTGCATGGCCAGGTTGGCCTCGTACAGGCCGTGCATTCCCAGCATCCCCAGCCAGGCATCGCCCGACGCCGGATAGGCGCCCAGACCCATCAGGGTCGAGGTGATCGGAAAGCCCGTCGCTGCCACCAGTTCACGCAGCAGTTGCGATGCCGCGGGACCGGAGTTGATGACCCCGCCACCGGTGTAGAAGATCGGCCGCTTGGCGGTTTCGATCAGTTCGACCAGCTTCGTGATCTGATCCAGATCGCCCTTCACACGCGGCTGATAGTGCTGGGTCTTGGCCTTGTTGATCGGTGTGTACTTGGACGAGGCGAACTGCACATCCTTGGGAATATCGACCAGAACCGGCCCCGGACGCCCGTTCATGGCGACGTGGAAGGCCTGGTGGATGACGTTCGACAGATCCTGCGTGTCCTTCACCAGCCAGTTGTGCTTGGTGCAGGGCCGGGTGATGCCGACGGTGTCGGCTTCCTGGAAGGCATCGTTGCCGATCATGAAGGTTGGCACCTGGCCAGACAGAACCACGATCGGGATCGAATCCATCAGCGCGTCGGTCAGCCCGGTCACCGCGTTGGTGGCGCCCGGTCCCGAGGTCACCAGCGCGACGCCCGGCTTGCCGGTCGAGCGCGCATAGCCTTCGGCGGCATGAACCGCGCCCTGCTCGTGACGCACCAGGATGTGCTTGATGTCGTTCTGCTGGAAGATCTCGTCATAGATCGGAAGCACGGCGCCGCCCGGATATCCGAAGACCACGTTCACGCCCTGTTCCTTCAGGGCCTGAACCACCATTTTCGCGCCGCTCATCTGGGTCATCGCTTTGCTCCGTGCTTTCGTCTTGCGATCTGTTCTGTCGACATAAAAAAACCCCCGGTTTCGTCGGGGGCGCATGGGATCATATTGTGGTGCCGTTACCGGCCCATGCGCCATTTTCCAACTTCTACTACAAGAATTTTCACGTCTTGGACTCCTGTTCTGGGCGCTGACATTATGACCGGCCTGAAAGGGCGTCAACCGCTAATCTGGGCATTTTCGTTGCGCCACCCGGGTCGGGTGGCGCAAGAATGTGACGCAGATCGCCGCAACCGGGCAACGTCTGCTGTCAGGTCAGCTCTCGTCAGCGCCGGTATCGGCATCGTCTTCCGCCTCGTCCTCGCCCTGATCGGCGATGCGGGCGACCGAGACGACCTCTTCGCCATCGGCGGTGTTGAACACCTTGACGCCGCCGGCCGCGCGCGACCGGAACGAGATGCCGTCGATGGGGCAGCGGATCGACTGGCCTGTCGAGGTGGCCAGCATGATCTGGTCATCCCGCTCGACATGGAAGCAGGCCACGACCGGGCCGCCGCGCAGGGCGCGATCCATCGCCATGACCCCCATGCCGCCCCGGCCCTTGACCGGGTAGTCGTGCGAGGAGGTCAGCTTGCCCGACCCGCCCGAGGTGATGGTCAGCAGCAGGTGTTCGGCCGCCGACATCTCGGCATAACGGGCCTGGCTCAGCGCCTCGTCCTCGACCTGGTCTTCCTCGTCCGGCACATCGACATCCTCGACCATGCCTTCCACGGCGCGGCGCATCTTCAGATAGGCGGCGCGTTCGCCCGGCGTGGCGTCGAAATTGCGGATCGTGGTCATGGCAACGACGAAATCGCCCTCGGCCAGCCGGATGCCGCGCACCCCGGTGCTGTCGCGGCCCTTGAACACCCGCACGTCGGTGGAGCGGAACCGCATGGCCCGGCCCAGAGCCGTGACCAGCATCACGTCGTCTTCCTCGGCACAGATGCGGGCGCGGACCAGCGAAACGCCCTCGGGCAGCTTCATCGCGATCTTGCCGTTGCGCTTGACGTTGGTGAAATCCGACATCGCGTTGCGGCGCACGTCCCCGGCCGAGGTGGCAAAGACGATCTGCAGGTTGGCCCAGTCTTCCTCGGCCACGTCGATGGGCAGGATCGCGGCGATGGACACGCCATGTTCAATCGGCAGGATGCTGACCAGCGGCTTGCCCTTGGCGTTGCGTCCGCCCTGCGGCAGGCGCCATGTCTTCAGGTTGTAGACCATGCCCGAGGTGGTGAAGACCAGCAGCGGGGTGTGGGTGTTGGCGACGAACAGGGTGGTGACCACGTCGTCATCCTTGGTGGCCATCCCCGACAGCCCCTTGCCGCCGCGCTTCTGCGACCGGTATTCGGCCAGCGGCGTGCGCTTGATATAGCCCGACTGGGTGACCGTCACGACCATGTCTTCGCGCTCGATCAGGTCCTCGTCTTCCATGTCGCCGGACCATTCGGTGATCTCGGTGCGGCGCGGCACGGCGAACAGGTCTTTCACCTCGCGCAACTCGTCCGAGATGATCGACAGGATCCGCTCGCGCGAGCGCAGGATGTCCAGATAGTCGCGGATCTTGGCGGCCAGTTCCTGCAACTCGTCGGTCACTTCGCGCACGCCCAGCTGGGTCAGGCGCTGCAACCGCAACTCCAGAATGGCGCGGGCCTGAACCTCGGACAGGTAATAGGTGCCGTCCTCGTTCACGGTGTGAGACGGGTCGTCGATCAGGCGGATGTAGTCGGCGATGTCATGGGCGGGCCAGCGGCGTTCCATCAGCTTGGCGCGGGCTTCGGGCGCATCGGCCGAGGCGCGGATGGTGGCCACGACCTCATCCACGTTCGACACCGCGACGGCGAGGCCGCACAGCACATGGCTGCGTTCGCGCGCCTTGCGCAAGTCATGGGCGGTGCGGCGGGCGACGACCTCTTCACGGAAGTCGATGAAGGCAGTCAGGAACTTGCGCAGGGTCAGCTGCTCGGGCCGGCCGCCGTTCAGCGCCAGCATGTTGCAGCCGAACGAGGTCTGCATCGGGGTGAAGCGGAACAACTGGTTCAGCACCACGTCGGGCGTGGCATCGCGCTTCAGCTCGATCACCACGCGCACGCCGATGCGGTCGGATTCGTCCTGGATGTGGGCGATGCCTTCCAGCTTCTTGTCGCGCACCAGATCGGCGATCTTCTCGATCATGGTGGCCTTGTTCACCTGGTAGGGGATCTCGTCCAGGATGATGGCAAAGCGATCCTTGCGGATTTCCTCGATCCGGGTCTTGGCGCGCAGGATGACCGAGCCGCGCCCTTCCAGATAGGCCTTGCGCGCGCCCGAGCGGCCCAGCATCAGCCCGCCGGTCGGAAAGTCGGGGCCGGGGATGTATTGCATCAGGTCGATGCTGTCGAGATCCGGGTCTTCGATCAGCGCCAGCGTGGCGTCGATGACCTCGCCCAGGTTGTGCGGCGGAATATTGGTGGCCATGCCGACGGCGATGCCGCCCGCGCCATTGACCAGCATGTTGGGAAACCGAGCGGGAAGGACGGTGGGTTCCAGATCCTTGCCGTCATAGTTGTCCTGAAAATCGACCGTTTCTTTCTCGATGTCCGCCAGCAGTTGTGCCGCGGGCTTGTCCATCCGGACCTCGGTATAGCGCATGGCCGCCGGGCTGTCGCCATCCATCGAGCCGAAGTTGCCCTGGCCATCAAGCAGCGGCAGAGACATCGAGAAATCCTGCGCCATCCGCACCAGCGCATCATAGATCGCGCTGTCGCCATGGGGGTGGTATTTCCCCATCACGTCGCCCACCGGGCGGGCCGATTTGCGATAAGGCTTGTCGTGGCCGTTGCCGGTTTCATGCATGGCGTAAAGAATCCGCCGATGCACCGGTTTCAACCCGTCGCGCAGGTCGGGAATCGCCCGGCTGACGATCACGCTCATCGCATAGTCCAGGTAGGACGACTTCATCTCCTCGGCGATCGAGATAGTCGGCCCCGCGTATCCTTTCGGCGCGCCGGGATTTTCGTCTTCGTTTTCAGGAGTTTCTGGCGTGTCGGTCACAGAGGTGGCCTTTGCTGCTCGGGCGCTTGTCGTTGGTTCGGGACGTTATACCACCACGCCGCAAAAACCTGCAATGCGCCTGTTGCATGCTCATCACCGCGTCGCGCACGAAAGATAACGATCTGTTTCGTTTGAGTTTTAACTTTTTGGGCGCAGACTGAGGGTGTTCCACTCAGCAAGAGGTGTCGAATGGAGAACCGTGAAACCGAGTTGATGTTGAAGGGTTATGGTCTGACCACGGCCGAGGTTTACTACCGGATGCCGGATTTTCAGAGCGTGCTGAACAGCTTTATCTGGCAGGAATACGATCTGGCGCCCGACCATCCGCGCCTGTTCGAATTCATCGAATTCTGGCAGCGGGAAATCGACGGCCCCCTGCATTCGGTGCGCTTCACCCATCGCAAGATGATCTCGCCCGGGGAATGGCGCAACGTGATCGGGGAATACAGTGTCGATGGCGGCCTGACGCTGCACTAGGCGCGGCGCAAAGCCACCAGCCACAGCGCCATGAAGGCAAAGGACGCCACGGCGTTCCAGCTGGGCATCGACAGGCCCAGCATCTCCCATGAGATCTGGTCGCACATGACCAGCGGCGCGGCATTGTCCATGCTCAGCAGATCGGTGCCGGACAGGCCGCTGAGGGTGTCGCCGCTGCCAGTGCAAGAGGTGGGACCGGCCCACCATTTGCGCTCGATCCCGGTGTGATAGATGCCAAGCGCGCCGGTGGTGGCCGCGGCCAGGGCACCCAGCCCATAGACGATGCGCGCGGGCCAGATCAGCAGCAGCGCGCCCAGCAGCACCGCCGCCGCATGGGGCCAGCGTTGCCACAGGCAGATTGGGCAGGGCGCCAGTCCGCCGATATACTGGAAGGCGAAGGCCCCCAGCAGCAGACCCAGCGACCCGGCCGCCGCCGCCGGCCCGATCACGCGTGCAGAAATCATCGACATCACAGGAATTTCACCACGTAGAATCCGCCCAGCAACAGGGCCACGAACAGCGTGAACATCAGGCCCAGCCGTTTTTCGATGAAGTCACGGATAGGCGGGCCGAATTTCCACAGCAGCCCGGCCACGATGAAGAACCGCAGCCCCCGCGCGACCACCGAGGCCACCATGAACACCGGCAGCGACAGCGCGGTAGAGCCCGACAGGATGGTGATAACCTTGTAGGGGAAGGGCGTGACTCCGGCCACCAGCACCGCCCAGGCGCCCCATTCGTTATAACGCAGGGCGAAGTCGTCGAAATAGGCATCCTTGCCATAGAACTCCAGCACCGGACGACCCACGGTGTCGAACAGCGCGTAGCCGATGTAGTAGCCGAACAGCCCGCCCAGCACCGAACTGACCGTGGCGATGCCGGCGATCAGCCAGGCGCGGCGCGGCGCGGCCAGGATCATCGGGATCATCAGGATGTCCGGCGGGATCGGAAACACCGAGCTTTCGATAAAGGCCACGAAGGCGAGTGCCAGAAGGGCATAGCGGGTCTCGGCAAGACCCATGGTCCACTCGTACAAACGTCTGATCATAAAAAACCTCCGACTGGTCCCATGGCTATGGCGACCTGCGCCAAGGTGGTCAAGACCGCTGCCGTCGCAGAACCGCGTTGCGCTTGGGGGCGGCTTTGCGCTAGCTCGCCGCTGAAACGGAGCGGGCGGATGATGCTGGCAGCGAAGGTGGAACAACGGATCGGACGCGGGCTGGGCTGGCTGGCGGGCGCGGTGGCCCTGTGCGGCGGCGCGGTGCTGCTGGGCATGGCCTCGGTCGTGGTGATTTCCGTTGTCGGCCGGGCGCTGGGCTGGGCCGGGCTGGGGCCGGTGACCGGTGACTTCGAGCTGGTCGAAATGGGCTGCGCCATTGCGGTTTTCGCCTTCCTGCCGTGGTGCCAGATGCGCCGCGCCCATGTCACCGTCGATATCCTGAGTCACGCCCTTGGCCCGCGCCCGCACGCCGGGTTGGGATGTCTTGGCGATCTGATGCTGACCCTGTGTTCCGGGGTGATCCTGTGGCGGCTCTGGCTTGGGTTCACCGAGAAGTTCCCCCATGGCACCGAGGCGTTCCGCGCCCGGCTGGGCATGGGCCAGAAACCGTGGTTCCCCGAAACCACCTATGAATTGCAGATCCCGGTTTGGATCCCCTTCGGGCTGGCACTGATCGGGGCCGGACTGTTCTTTGCCGTCTGTCTCTATTCGGTCTGGCGCAGCCTGAACTGGACCCTCGCCGGGCAGGAGCCGGGCGCGTGATCAGCGGGTTGTCCCTGGCGCTGGCGGGCTTCGGGCTGATGCTGCTGGCCATTTTCCTGCGGATGCCGATTGCCGCGGCCATGGGCGGCACCGGTTTTCTGGGCACCTGGATCGTGCTGGGCACGCCCAATGCGGCGCTGAGCCAGCTCAAGACGCTGCCCTATGACACGTTCTCCAGCTATTCGCTGTCGATCGTGCCGCTGTTCCTGTTCATGGGCCAGATCGCGGCGCGTTCGGGACTGAGTGCGGCGTTGTTCCACGCCGTTGCGGCCTGGATGGGGCATCACCGCGGCGGCATGGCGGTGGCCGCGGTGGGGGCGTCGGCCGGCTTTGGCGCGGTGTGCGGCTCGTCACTGGCGACCGCGTCAACCATGGGGCAGGTGGCCTTGCCGGAGCTGCGCAAGCGCGGCTATTCCGATGCGCTGGCCACCGGCGTGGTGGCGGCGGGCGGCACCTTGGGCATCCTGATCCCGCCGTCGGTGATGCTGGTGATCTATGCCATCCTGACCGAACAGAACATCGTCAAGATGTTCGCCGCTGCCTTCATTCCCGGCCTGCTGGCGGCCCTGGGCTATGCGCTGGCGGTGCTGGTGGTGGTGCATCTGCGCCCCGGGGCCGGTCCCGCCGGACAGCGCGTGGCCTACCGCGAACGGATGGCCGCCCTTGTGCAGGTCTGGCCGGTGGCGGCGATCTTCGCGCTGGTGATGGGCGGTATCATCGGCGACTGGAACTGGAGCCGCGACGGCGTGCAGGCGCTGTTCACCCCGACCGAAGGGGCCGCCGTGGGCGCGCTGGCGACACTTCTTTACGCGGTGATCTTCGAAGGGCTGCGGCTGCGCGCCATCGGCGAGGCGATTCTGGAAACCGCCTCGGCCACCGGGCTGATCTTCCTGATCCTGCTGGGCGCGCAACTGTTCAACACCTTCCTTGCCTTCACGCAGGCGCCGCAGGCCCTGGCAGCCTGGGTGCAGGCCAGCGAGGCCGGGCCGATGACGGTGCTGCTGCTGATCCTGCTGGCCTATCTGGTGCTGGGCTGCGTCATGGACAGCCTGTCGATGATCCTGCTGACCATCCCGGTGTTCTTTCCGATCATCCAGAGCCTCGATTTCGGCCAGACGCCCGAGGAAACCGCGATCTGGTTCGGGGTGCTGACCCTGATCGTGGTCGAGGTCGGGCTGATCACCCCGCCGGTGGGGCTGAACCTGTTCATCATCAACCGGCTGGCGCGCAATGTGCCGCTGGGCGTGACCTATCGCGGCGTGGCGCCCTTCATCCTGTCCGACCTGATCCGCGTCGCGGTGCTGGTCAGTTTCCCGGCGCTGTCGCTGTGGCTGGTGGGTGTTCTGGTCTGACCGGCGCCAAGGGTTAACGGTGCAGTTGCAGCATTAACCGGGTGTTCATATCTCGACTCGGTCGAGCCCCTGTGGATAGTGTCGGTCAACCCCATTTTATACCATATATAGCGAAAATCTTCGTTGTCGGATCGACCCGAATCGCGGTTATTTGTGTCCTCAAGGAGGGGCGACACCACATCTGGTGTCACCACACGAAACACGGACAGAGTGACGGGATATGCCGCGAAACTTCGGTTTTGCGCGCCAGGCCGCCTTGTCCTTCGACTTCCGGGCAGGGCCGATTGTAGGCCGGCACCCCGACCACCGGAACGACCTGCAGGGACGCGACATGAGAATCGAACGCACATTCACCCGGGACGGCGCAGACGCATATGCGGACCTGGCTTTCACCACCACCTCGTCGGAAATCCGCAACCCGGATGGCAGTACGGTTTTCGCGCTGGACGCGATGGAGGTGCCGAGTTCCTGGAGCCAGGTGGCCTCGGATGTTCTGGCGCAGAAGTATTTCCGCAAGGCCGGTGTCGCGGCACGCCTCAAGAAAGTGCGCGAAAAGGGGGTGCCCGAGTTCCTGTGGCGGTCGGTCCCCGATGAGAAGGCGCTGAAGGACCTGCCCGAGGACGAACGCTATGGCGGCGAAACCTCGGCCCGGCAGGTGTTCGACCGGCTGGCGGGCGCCTGGACCTACTGGGGCTGGAAGGGCGGCTATTTCACCAAGGAATCCGATGCCCGCGCCTATTTCGACGAAATGCGCTACATGCTTGCCAGCCAGCGGGCGGCACCGAATTCGCCGCAGTGGTTCAACACCGGGCTGCACTGGGCCTATGGCATCGACGGTCCCAGCCAGGGGCATTACTACGTCGACCACAAGACCGGCAAGCTGGTGAAATCCTCCTCGGCCTACGAGCATCCGCAGCCCCACGCCTGTTTCATCCAGTCGGTCGCCGACGACCTGGTGAACGACGGCGGCATCATGGACCTTTGGGTGCGCGAAGCGCGGCTGTTCAAGTTCGGCTCGGGCACCGGCACCAACTTCTCGTCGCTGCGCGCCGAGGGTGAATCACTGTCGGGCGGCGGCAAATCCTCGGGCCTGATGGGCTTTCTGAAGATCGGTGACCGCGCCGCCGGGGCGATCAAGTCTGGCGGCACCACCCGTCGTGCGGCCAAGATGGTGATCTGCGACGCCGACCACCCGGATATCGAGCAGTTCATCAACTGGAAGGTCATCGAGGAACAGAAGGTGGCCTCGCTGGTGGCCGGCTCCAAGACCCATGAAGCCAAGCTGAACGACATCTTCGGCGCGATCCGCAATTGGGACGGGAAAGAGGCCGACGCCACCGATCCCGCCACCAACGCGGCCCTGAAGACAGCCGTGCGCGCCGCGAAAAGGGCCGCGATCCCGGAAACCTACATCAAGCGCGTGCTGGACTATGCCAAGCAGGGTTATGCCAGCATCGAGTTTCCGACCTATGACACCGATTGGGACAGCGAGGCCTACAACTCGGTCTCGGGCCAGAACTCCAACAACTCGGTGCGGGTGACGGATGCCTTCCTGCAGGCGGTTCGCGACGACGGTGCGTGGGAGTTGATCCGCCGCACCGACGGCAAGGTCGCCAAGACCATCAAGGCGCGCGACCTGTGGGAGCAGATCGGCCATGCCGCTTGGGCCTGCGCCGATCCCGGCATCCAGTTTCATGACACCGTGAACGCCTGGCACACCTGCCCCGAAGATGGCGCGATCCGCGGTTCGAACCCCTGTTCCGAGTACATGTTCCTGGACGACACCGCCTGCAACCTGGCGTCGATGAACCTGCTGACTTTCCTGAAAGACGGCGAGTTCCAGGTCGAGGACTATATCCACGCCACGCGGCTGTGGACGGTGACGCTGGAAATCTCGGTGCTGATGGCGCAGTTCCCGTCCAAGGAAATCGCCCAGCGGTCCTATGATTATCGCACGCTGGGTCTGGGCTATGCCAACATCGGCGGGCTGCTGATGACCATGGGCTACGGATACGACAGCGACGAAGGCCGCGCCATCTGTGGCGCGCTGACCGCCGTGATGACCGGGGTGGCCTATGCGACCTCGGCGGAAATGGCGGGCGAGTTGGGCGCGTTCCCCGGCTACCCGGCCAATGCCGCGCACATGCTGCGGGTGATCCGCAACCACCGCACCGCCGCCAAGGGCAAGTCCGATGGCTATGACAACCTGGCCGTGAAACCGGTGCCCCTGGATGGCAAGAACTGCCCCGACCCGCGTCTGGTGGCCATGGCCGAACAAGCCTGGGACGAGGCGCTACGGCTGGGCGAACAGCACGGCTATCGCAACGCGCAGGCAACCGTCATCGCCCCCACCGGCACCATCGGTCTGGTGATGGATTGCGACACCACCGGGATCGAGCCGGACTTCGCGCTGGTGAAGTTCAAGAAGCTGGCCGGCGGCGGCTATTTCAAGATCATCAACCGGTCGGTGCCCGCAGCCCTGGAAGGGCTGGGCTACGGCGCGGCGCAGATCGAGGAAATCATCGGCTATGCGGTCGGTCACGGCACCCTTGGCAACGCGCCGGGCATCAACCACACCGCCTTGCTGGGCCACGGCTTCGGCCCGGCCGAGATCGACAAGATCGAAGCGGCGCTGCCGCAGGCCTTCGACATCCGCTTCGTATTCAACCAGTGGACGCTGGGCGAGGACTTCTGCACCGACGTTCTGGGCATCCCGGCGACGAAACTGAACGATCCGACTTTCGACATGCTGACCAGCCTGGGCTTCAGCAAGCAGCAGATCGATGCCGCCAACGATCACGTCTGCGGAACCATGACGCTGGAAGGCGCGCCGCATCTGGACCCGAAGCATTACCCGGTGTTCGATTGTGCCAACCCCTGCGGCAAGAAGGGCCGGCGGTTCCTGAACGTGAACAGCCACATCACCATGATGGCGGCGGCGCAAAGCTTCATCTCGGGCGCGATCAGCAAGACGATCAACATGCCCAATGACGCCACCATCGAGGATTGCCAGAAGGCCTATGAACTCAGCTGGTCGCTGGGGGTGAAGGCCAATGCGCTGTATCGCGACGGCTCGAAACTCAGCCAGCCGCTGGCGGCGGCTCTGGTCGAGGATGACGACGAGGCCGCCGAGGTTCTGGAAACCGGCACCCCGCAGGAAAAGGCGCAGGTGCTGGCCGAGAAGATCGTCGAGAAGGTGATCGTCAAGGAGGTCGTCCGCTCGCACCGCGAGAAGATGCCCCAGCGCCGCAAGGGCTATACCCAGAAGGCCATCGTCGGCGGCCACAAGGTCTATCTGCGCACCGGGGAATATTCCGACGGCAACCTCGGCGAAATCTTCATCGACATGCACAAGGAAGGCGCGGGCTTCCGGGCGATGATGAACAACTTCGCCATCGCCGTGTCGGTGGGCCTGCAATACGGCGTGCCGCTGGAGGAATTCGTCGATGCCTTCACCTTCACCAAGTTCGAACCGGCGGGCATGGTGCAGGGCAACGACAGCATCAAGAACGCCACCTCGATCCTGGATTACATCTTCCGCGAACTGGCGGTGTCTTATCTGGATCGCACCGACCTGGCCCATGTGAAGCCCGAAGGCGCAGCCTTCGACGATCTGGGCGGCGGCGAGACCGAAAGCAGTTCGAACCTGAAGCCGGTCAGCGAAACCGCGGCCAGCAAGTCGCTGGAAGTGCTCAAGCAGATTTCTTCCTCGGGCTATCTGCGCAAGCGCCTGCCGCAGGATCTTGTGGTGCTGCAGGGCGGGATGA
Source organism: Fluviibacterium sp. S390 (assembly GCF_049800695.1). NCBI lineage: Bacteria > Pseudomonadati > Pseudomonadota > Alphaproteobacteria > Rhodobacterales > Paracoccaceae > Meridianimarinicoccus > Fluviibacterium sp. S390. Next base: position 177,103 of record NZ_JBNAFN010000007.1, read on the forward strand.
GCACCGCGACGGCCCTGGACGGCAGCTTTGCCGCCACGGTCGAGACCATGCAGACCTCGGTCGCGGCGGTGGAAAGCGTTGAACAGATGGACGCCCGCACCAAGGCCCGCATCCAGGGCTACGAGGGCGATCCCTGCGGCGACTGTGGAAACTACACGCTGGTGCGCAACGGCACCTGCATGAAATGCAACACCTGCGGCGGCACTTCGGGCTGTAGCTGAGCCAACAGGCTTGGGCCGGCGGGCCACCTTCGGCGGTGCTCCCCCGCCGACGGGCCGCAGGACAGGGGCAGGGCGCCCGGTCAGAAGCGCCCACCCCACAAACCCCATTCGGGGCGGGTGCGCTCGCCCCAGTTGCGGATCGGGCCGCAGGCAGAAACCGGGCAGTAAAATACCATGCGCCGGATTCGCAAAACTCTGGGGCGCCTTCGGGCGCCCCTTTTTCCGTGGCAGCGCCAAGCCCGGCGCGATGGCGCGGGCCATGGGGCAAGAACGGTATTCGGGGCAACAGGCGGAGGGATCGGCCCGGCGCGGCGGCGCGATCGGGCGATGATCGGATGAGTGGTCATGTTGGGTAAATGGCGGAGAGACAGGGATTCGAACCCTGGGTTCCCGTAAAGGAACAACGGTTTTCGAGACCGCCCCGTTCGACCACTCCGGCACCTCTCCGTGTCGGTTCCGGCGGAATAGTCAAAGCATGGGAAGGGTGCAACCACATTTTCACTTCTGCGCGGTCTGCATTGTCATTTTTCTCGGGCTGCCGCATCCTGCCGTCAAAACGGAGTTCCCCATGCGCATCCTGATCCCCCTGGCGTTCGTGCTGTTTCCCCTGTCGGTTGCGGCCCAGCCCGCGCGTCTGAGCGACCGCGTGCTGGACGCGCTGGAACTGAATGCGCTGTTGGTGGTCCTTCAGGACGAAGCGGTCGAGTCGGGCGCGGACCTGGCCATCGATCTTTCCGGCGAGGAGGATCTGGACGGCTGGCGCCGGACGCTGGCCGATCTGAACGCTCCCGACAAGGTGGCGCCCCGGATGCGCGACGCTTTTGCCGACGCGCTGGACGACGAGATGGCCGAATCGGCGCTGGCCTTCTTCACCACCTCGCCGGGGCAGGATCTGGTGCAGCTTGAGCTTTCGGCCCGGCAGGCCCTGCGCGATCCGGACATCGAAACCGCGATCCTGTCGCGCTTTGAAACCGAGGCCGCCAGCGGCGCGGGCCGGGTGGACGCCATCGAAGCCTTCATCGAGGCCAACGATCTGATCGACCTGAACGTGCTGGGGGCGCTGAACGCCAATGCCGCCTTCCTGCTGGGAATGCGCGACGGCGACCCGGAGGGCTATGGCGGCAATGCCGGCGATGAGGACATCTTGCAGCAAGTCTGGGTGCAGGAGCCCGAGATCCGCCAGTCCACCACCGATTGGGTGCATGCCTTCCTGTGGCTGGCCTATCAGCCGGTCAGCGATGCCGACTTCGACACCTATCTGACCTTCACCGAAAGCCCGGCGGGGCAGGCACTGAACGTGGCGCTGTTCAAGGCCTTCGATGCGCTGTTCGTGTCGACCTCCTATGAAACCGGGATGGCGTTGTCGTTGTTCCTGTCTTCGCAGGATATCTGACCGGCAACGCTTGACTTTCCGGCGTCTCTGAACGATACGGCGGCTTCCGGTTCCCCCGGAAACCCCAACGACTGCCGAAAGGCGCGCTGTCCACAGGCGCGGGTAACCGCACCAACACTGCTTTGACGCAGGGCCGCAGGACGCGGAGATAAAAAGGAAATGCCCATGTTTGCGGTTATCAAAACCGGCGGCAAACAATACAAGGTTCAGAGCGGCGACGTTCTGCGCGTTGAAAAGCTGGCCGCCGCGGCTGGCGACAAGGTTCAGTTCAACGAGATTCTGATGGTCGGCGGCGAAGCCACCACCATTGGCAGCCCCTTCGTGGAAGGTGCCGCCGTGCAGGCCGAAGTGATCGACCAGATCAAGGGTGACAAGGTCATCAACTTCGTCAAGCGCCGCCGGAAGCACTCGTCGCAGCGCACCAAGGGCCACCGCCAGCAGCTGACCCTGCTGCGCATCACCGAGATTCTGGCCGCGGGTGGCGATGCCACTGGCGTCACGGCCGCTGTTGGCGCCGCATCGGCGCCCGCCGCCGAAGCCACCGCAGCCGAGTAAAGAGGAGCGAAAGATGGCACATAAAAAAGCAGGCGGTTCATCCCGTAACGGTCGCGACTCCGCTGGTCGTCGCCTTGGTCTGAAGAAATTTGGCGGCGAAGCCGTTATCCCCGGCAACATCATCGCGCGTCAGCGCGGCACCAAGTGGTGGCCGGGTGAAGGCGTTGGCATGGGCAAGGATCACACCATCTTTGCGACCGACGAAGGGCAGGTGCAGTTCCGCACCGGTCTGAAGGGCCGTACCTTCATTTCCGTGCTTCCGGTGGCCGAGGCCGCCGAATAAGCCGACCCGCCATATTGGCAAGATATTCAGGGGATCGGCGTTACGCCGGTCCCCTTCGATTTTTCAGGCGGTCGCCTAAGGCCGCCGATTTCGGAGGTGGACCGCCGGTCCCTTGTTCGGGCCGGGAGGATGCCCCACTTCTGACTCTAGTGCCGACACGTGCTCAATTCGGGTGTCAGTCCGGGCCGCACGATGTCTTTTTGGGAGGAAAGACATGCTGCATGATGCGATCGTCAATCAGCCGATCATCGAAACCGACCGTCTGGTCCTGCGCCCGCTGCGCCGGTCCGACGAGGGCCTGCTGACGATGTACGCCGGGGACAAGCGGGTGGCAGAGACCACGCGCTCGATCCCGCACCCGCTGCCGCCAGGCACCACCGTGAGCTTCATCGAACGCGCCCGCTCGCCCGAGCGGACCGAGGATGTCTGGGCCATGGATGGCACCGCCGCCGGTCTGGCCGAGCTTCTGGGTGTGGTCGCCCTGGAACGGCTGTCGCCGGACCGGTCCGAGATCGGCTATTGGGTGGCGCCGGCGTTCTGGAACACCGGCTATGCGTCGGAAGCGGTGTCCGGCCTGCTGGAGGCCAACCCGCAGAATGTCTTGACCGTCTTTGCCGAGGTGTTCCAGTCGAACCCGGCCTCGGCGCGTCTGCTGACCAAGACCGGTTTCGACTATATCGGGGATGCCGAGGCCTTCTGCGTCGCCCAGGGCCGGACCGTGGCCACATGGACCTATCTTCGCAAACTTCGCTGACGGGCCGATCTTGAGGGACCGTCCGTTTCACGCTATCGCCCCGGGGCGGTTCCAAGGATCACGTCATGAAATTTCTCGACCTCGCAAAAGTCTACATTCGCTCTGGCAGCGGCGGCAACGGCGCTGTCAGTTTCCGGCGTGAGAAGTTCATGGAATACGGCGGTCCGGATGGCGGCGACGGGGGCCGGGGCGGCGACGTGGTGGTCGAGGTCGTCGAAGGGCTGAACACCCTGATCGATTTCCGCTACCAGCAGCATTTCTTCGCGAAAAGCGGCCAGGGCGGCATGGGCCGCCAGCGCACCGGCAAGAACGGCGATACCATCGTGCTGCGGGTGCCGGCGGGGACCGAGGTGCTGGACGAGGACGAGGAAACCGTCATCGCCGACATGGCCGAGGTGGGCCAGCGCGTGGTGCTGGTCAAGGGCGGCAACGGCGGCTTCGGCAACCTGCATTTCAAAAGCGCCACCAACCAGGCGCCGCGCAACGCCAATCCAGGCCAGCCGGGGGTCGAACGCACCATCTGGCTGCGCCTGAAGCTGATCGCCGATGCCGGGCTTCTGGGTCTGCCCAACGCGGGCAAGTCGACCTTCCTGGCCGCGACCTCGAACGCGCGGCCCAAGATCGCGGATTATCCTTTCACCACGTTGCATCCCAACCTTGGCATCGTCGGCGTGGACAATGTCGAATTTGTTGTCGCCGATATTCCCGGCCTGATCGAAGGCGCGCATGAGGGCCGGGGCCTTGGCGACCGCTTCCTTGGTCATGTGGAGCGCTGCGCGGTGCTGCTGCATCTGGTGGATGGCACCGCCGAGGACGTGATCGGCGACTATCACACCATCATCAACGAGCTTGAGGCCTACGGCGGCCATCTGGCCGACAAGCCCCGCGTGACCGTGCTGAACAAGATCGACGCGCTGGATGCCGACTACAAGGCTGACCTGCGCGCCGCCCTGGAAGAGGCCAGCGGCGGCAAGGTCATGGAGATGTCGGGCGCTGCCAAGATGGGCACCACCGAGGTGCTGCGCGCGCTGCGGGTGCAGATCGACGACAGCCGCGTGCGCATCCGCAAGGGCCCTGACGAGGACGCGTCGTGGCAACCCTAGGCGAAGGGCGGCGCATCGTCGTCAAGATCGGCTCGGCGCTGCTGGTGGATCAGGCCACCGGGCTGCGCGGCGACTGGCTGCGCGGGCTGGCCTTGGATATTGCCGATCTGCGCGCGCGCGGTGCGGATGTGATCGTGGTGTCCTCGGGCTCTATCGCGCTGGGGCGGCGGGTGCTGAACCTGCCCAAGGGGGCCTTGCCGCTGGAGCAGTCGCAGGCCGCGGCCGCTGTGGGCCAGATCCGGCTGGCACGCGCCTATGAGGACGCCCTGCAATCGCATGGCATCACCACCGCGCAGGTTCTGGTGACGCTGGAAGACAGCGCCAACCGCCGCCGCTATCTGAACTCGCGCAACACCCTGCGCCAGCTTCTGTCGCTGGGCGTGGTGCCCATCGTCAATGAAAATGACACCGTGGCCACGGATGAGATCCGCTTTGGCGACAACGACCGTCTGGCCGCCCAGGTGGCGGCCACCGTCGACGCCGACCGGCTGGTGCTGCTGTCGGATGTGGACGGGCTCTATACCGCCAACCCGTCGCTGGACCCGCAAGCCCGGCATCTGCCATTGATCGACCGCATTTCGCCCGAGATCGAGGCGATGGCAGGCGAAGGCGTGTCCGGCCTGTCGCGCGGCGGCATGGTGACCAAGCTGATGGCCGCGAAGATCGCCACCGGCGCCGGGTGCGCCATGGTCATCGCCAAGGGTGAAGCCGACCGCCCGCTGCGGGCGCTGGAACAGGGCGCGCGCTGCAGTTGGTTCCTGGCCGAGGAAGATCCGCAGGCCGCGCGCAAGCGCTGGATCGCGGCCATGAAGCCGCGTGGAACCATCGTGGTGGACGACGGCGCGGTGCAGGCGCTGCGCAAGGGCAAATCGCTGTTGCCTGCCGGGGTAACGGAAGTGGTCGGCGACTTCGGGCGCGGCGACCCGGTCGAGATCGCGGGCCCCGGTGGGGCAGGACTGGGCAAGGGGCTGGCCCGGTATACCCACGAGGAAACCCGCCAGATCAAGGGCTGCCAGTCGCGCGAGATCGAGACCCTGCTGGGCTATCCAGGCCGCGGCGTGCTGATCCACCGCGACGACATGGTGGTCTGACACCCCCCCGCGCGCGGGGCTTGAGCCGCGCGCCGCTTTGTCCTAGGTCGAAATCCTGTCTTGGAGGGACCCATGAAAGATCTGACCGATATTCCCGCAGTGATGGCCCAGCTGGGCGCCAATGCCCGCGCCGCGGCAGCGGCGCTTGCGGTTGCCTCTGCAAAGACCAAGACCGATGCGCTGAACGCCGGGGCCGAAGCCATCGAGGCTGCCATCCCCGCGATCCTCGCCGCCAATGACAAGGACATGGCCTTTGGCCGCGACAAGGGGCTGAGCCCGTCGATGCTGGACCGGCTGAAGCTGGACGAGGACCGCATTCGTGGCATCGCCGCCGGTCTGCGCGCCGTGGCCGGGCAGGCTGATCCTGTGGGTGAGGTCATTGCTGAATGGGACCGTCCGAACGGGCTGCACATCCGCCGCGTGCGCACGCCGCTGGGCGTGGTCGGCGTGATCTACGAAAGCCGTCCCAACGTGACGGTGGATGCCGGTGCGCTGTGCCTGAAGGCCGGCAACGCGGTGATCCTGCGCGGCGGCTCGGAAAGCTTCCACAGCTCGGGCGCGCTGCATGCCTGTCTGGTGCAGGGCATCACCTCGGTCGGTCTGCCCGCCGAGGCGGTGCAACTGGTGCCGACCCGCGACCGCGCGGCGGTGGCGGAAATGCTGCGCATGACCGATTTCATCGACGTGATCGTGCCGCGCGGCGGCAAGGGGCTGGTGGGGCTGGTCCAGCGCGAGGCGCGGGTGCCGGTCTTTGCCCATCTCGAAGGCATCTGCCACGTCTACGTGGATGCGGCGGCGGATATGGAGATCGCCCGCAAGGTGGTGCTGAACGCCAAGACCCGGCGCACCGGCATCTGCGGGGCGGCCGAATGCATCCTGGTGGACAAGGCATTGTTCGACACCGCTGGCGCGCCTTTCCTTGAGGATCTGGTGGCCGCAGGCGTCGATGTGCGAGCCGATGGCGCGTTGCAGTCCGTGCCGGGGGTGTCGCTGGCCACGGCCGAGGATTTCGGCAAGGAGTTCCTCGACATGATCGTCGCGGCCAAGCTGGTGGATGGGGTCGAAGGCGCCATCGCGCATATCCGGCAGTATGGCTCGAACCACACCGATTGCATCATCACCGCCGATGACGATGTGGCGGCGCGATTCTTTGCCGGGCTCGACAGCGCGATCCTGATGCGCAACGCCTCGACCCAATTCGCCGATGGGGGCGAGTTCGGCATGGGCGCCGAGATCGGCATCGCCACCGGCAAGATGCACGCGCGCGGCCCGGTGGGGGCCGAGCAACTGACCAGCTTCAAGTATCTGGTGGAAGGCAACGGGGCGGTGCGCCCCTGAGCGCCCCTAAAAACGCAGGGTGACCGAGGTGTCATCCTGCGCAACGCTCAGCCGCCGTCCGATGTCGGCGATCTGCAAGGGCGCGAGGATGAACTGGATCTGCGAAGGGGCAATCTCGCCCACTGGTTCGGCCCCCGTCAGCAGCGCCCAGAGATCCGGATCGATCCGCAACTTTTCTGAAACGGCGCGCAACACCCAATCGGCGCCGTTGCCCGAAACGGTGATCGCCCCGCCTCGCGGCAGCGCGGTTTCCAGGCATTGCAGCAGCAGGAAGGCCAGCTTGGCGGCGTCGCGCGGCACGTCGCCATCGACCCCCCAGGTCACTTTCAGGCGGTTGCCGGTGTACAGGCTGCCCAGGATCTCGACGATTTCCTGCCGCCCGAGGGTCTGGTCCGCGGAATTGGCGCCGTAGGCCACTCGGTAGAACCGGATCCGCGCCTGCGCGCTGGCGACACTTTCCGAGATCATCGCCATCTCGGGCCCATCCGCCGCCTGGGTCAGGGCCATCAGCTCCAGCCCGTTGCCGATGGCCCCGATGGGGCTGATCAGATCGTGACAGATGCGAGAGCCCAGCAGGGCCTCAAGGTTTTTCGGGCGCGCGTTCATTGTCTGTCTGCCTTCGATACTCTAGGTAGCGTGGAATTGGAGCGAGGGGCCTCTAGATGATTTCGTTGCTTGAACCGGGCATGTTTGTCCGTCATCCGAACCATCCAGACTGGGGCTTGGGCCAGGTCCAGTCGAACGTGAGCGGACGGGTGACCGTGAATTTCGAGCACATGGGCAAGCTTGTCATCAACGCCGAACGCGTCGAACTTGAGATCGTGTTTGACCCCTAGGGTTTGCACGGCAGTGTTAACACTCCCTTTAGGTGTGTCAATTTCCGGTCAACGGCGCTTGTCTCATCTCTCCCGCCCGCATAGACACCCGAAAACACGAGGCGACAGGCCAATATGACCGCTGATCCGGACCGATTCCAGGTGCGCCTTGCACAGGACGAGCGCGACCTTCTGGCGGCGCAGCGCTGCCGCTATGATGTCTTTGTGGACGAGTTGAAAGGCGACGGGCCGCTGGTCGATCATGCCCAGCGGCTGGAGCGCGATGAACACGACCCCTTCTATGAACATCTGATCCTTGTGGACACGCAGCGCGACGACGGCGGGCTGGATCACGTGGCCGGGGTCTACCGCCTGTTGCGCAGCGACACGGCCGAGGCGGCGGGGGGCTTTTACTGCGCCCGTGAATACGATCTGTCGCCGCTGATCCAGGGCGGGCGCAAGCTGCTGGAACTGGGGCGGTCCTGCCTGCGGCCCGAGTATCGCGGCGGCCCGGCGATGTTTCACATCTGGAACGGGCTGGCGGAATACACGCTGGATCACGAGATCGAGGTTCTGTTCGGCGTGGCCAGCTTCCACGGCACCGATCTGGAGGCGCTGGCCGCCCCCCTGACCCTGCTGCACCACCGGCATCTTGCGCCCGAGGATCTGCGGGTCCGCGCCTTGCCCGCTCACTATGAATCGCTCAACCGCGTGCCCTACGGCAGTATCGACCGGGTGGCGGCGATGCTCGAGGTGCCCTCGCTGATCAAGGGCTACCTGCGGCTGGGCGGGTTCGTGGGCGACGGCGCTTTCGTGGACCATGCGTTCAACACCACCGACATCTGCCTGGTGCTGGATACCGAGCGGATGAACGCGCGGCAGCGGGCGATCTATACGCGCGGGCTGAACCGGTGACCGCGCCCCCCTGGCAGGACGTGCCGCCGCCGCGCGGCGCGTCGTGGAGCCTGGGCGGGGGCCTGCGGGTTGTGCTGCGCGGGCTGGCGCTGGCGGTGCTGGTGTTCGGATGCCTCTTGCTGCTGTTGCTGGTCCGGCTGGTCGAGCGGCCGCTCTTCGGTCTGGACCGTCCGATCACGCCGCATATCACCCGGTTCGTGTGCCGCAACGCCTTGCGCATCCTTGGCATGGGCTTTCAGGCCGAGGGCACGCCGATGCAGGCGCGCGGGGCAGGGGTGGCCAACCACGGGTCCTGGCTGGACATCTTCGCGCTGAACGCGCGGCAGTGCGTCTATTTCGTGGCCAAGGTCGAGGTCTCGGGCTGGGCCGGGATTGGCTGGCTGGCGCGCGCCACCGGCACGGTGTTCATCGCGCGCGACCGGCGGCAGGCCGCGGCCCAGCGGCAGCTGTTCCGCGACCGGCTGGCGGCGGGCCATCACCTGATGTTCTTTCCCGAAGGCACCAGCACCGATGCGCAGCGCGTGCTGCCGTTCAAGCCGACCCTGTTCGCGGCCTTCTTTGACGCCAACAGTGCCGAGGCGCCGCTGGCGATCCAGCCCGTTTCGGTGATCTATACCGCCCCCGAGGGTGCCGATCCCCGGTTCTACGGCTGGTGGGGCGAGATGGCTTTCGCACCGCATCTGCTGCAGGTGCTGGCGGTCCGTCGGCATGGGGCGGTGCGGGTGATCTATCACGACCCGCTGCCCATCGCCGACTATCCCGACCGCAAGGCGCTGGCGCGGGCCGCTGAGGCACGGGTGCGCGCGGGTGTGGAGACCGCGCAGACCCGCCGCTGACGCGGCGGAGAATTCTTGCCTCCGGCGGGAGTATTTTTTCCAAGAAGAATGAGCGCCGTCTCGGAAACGGTCTGGGGGCGAATTTTTTTTCGCGGTGACGGGTGTGCCTCCGTCACCTTGTTCAGCCGATGGCGGCGTCCAGATCCTTCAGGGCGGCGGCGGGATCTTCGGCGCGCCAGATCTCGTCTCCGAAGGCGAAGAAATCGGTGATCGGGGTGAAGGCGCGGACCAGATCGGGGGTCAGTGCGCCTTCTGCCACAATCGGCAGTTCGATCACCTCGGACCACCAGGTAAACACCTCGGGATCCACCTTGTCGCCGGCGCCAAGGGCGGTATCGCCCACCGGACCGAAGCTGACGTAATCGGCACCGGCCTCGCCCGCGGTCATGCCGTCGTGGCGCGAGGTGCCGCACCAGGTGCCGACGATGGGATCGGTGCCAAGCGCCTCGCGGCATTTGCGCACCGATTTGGACCCGTCGGTCAGATGCACGCCGTCCAGCCCCAGCCGTTCGACCAGCGCCAGATGGCGGTCGATGACCAGCGGGATGTCGCGTGCGTGCGCCAGGGCGCGCACGGCGTCCGCGGCGCGGGCGACCTCGCTGTCGTCCTCGCTGGCAAAGCGTAGGCGCAGGCAGGCAATGGCGGCGGCATCCAGCACCGGCGCCAGCGTCTCGGCAAAGGTCTCGGCATCGAAATGAGCCGGGGTCAGAAGATAGATCTGGGGGCGGTCTTGATCGGTCATGGCGGGCCTTTGGGGTTTCGATCCCTCCTATCGGGCTGCGCGGGGCGGGTAAAGCCCGTGCGGCATTGCCCTTGCGCCCCGGCTGGACTAGACCGCGCGCCATGTCAGACACGCCGCTTCGCCAACCCGCCTTTGTCCTCGTGCGCCCGCAAATGGGCGAAAACATCGGGGCCGCCGCCCGTGCCATGTGGAATTTCGAGTTGGACCGGATGCGTCTTGTGGCGCCGCGCGATGGCTGGCCCAATCCGCGCGCCGTGGCGCTGGCCAGCGGTGCCGGGCGGTTGCTGGACGAGGCGGGGCATTTTCCGACCACCGTCGCGGCGGTGGAGGATTGCACCTTCGTGCTGGCCACCACCGCACGCGGGCGCGGCCTGACCAAGCCGATCCTTTCGCCGGAAGAGGCGATGACGCAGGCGCGTGACCATGCGCAGGCCGGGGGCAAGGTGGCGGTTCTGTTCGGGCCGGAACGGGCAGGGCTGGAAAACGACGATATCGCGCGGGCCAATGCCATCATCTCGGTGCCGGTCAACCCGGAGTTCGCCTCGCTCAACCTGGCGCAATGCGTGCTGCTGACCGCCTATGAGTGGCGCAGGCAGACCGCGCAGATCGACCATGCCCGTGTCGAACTGGCGGGCGGCGACTGGGCCACCGCGCTGGAGACCGACAAGCTGGCCGAACACTACGAGGATCGGCTGGCGCAGGCGGGGTTCTTCTTCCCGCCGCAGAAGGCCGAGCACATGAAAACCAACCTGCGCAACCTGTGGTCGCGGATGCCGCTGACCCGCGCCGACGTTCAGATCCTGCACGGGATGATGCGGCAAATGGTGCGCTGGAAAGAACGCGGCGACTGATCCTGCCCCGTTGATGCGCCCGCGCCGGGCCCCTAGGTTTTGGCGCAACCGGAGGTTCCCTATGACCCAGAAGAAACGCAGCATATTCGAAGAGGTGGACGCGGCCCCCGCCGCGCCGGCAGCCCGGGCCACGACGCCCAGGGGCGGTCTGATCGCGCGGGACGACAGCGGCGCGCGCCGGGGCATTCGGGCGTGGCTGTGGCTGCTGTTTGCCATGGTCGTGGCGATGATCGTCGTGGGCGGTCTGACGCGGCTGACCGACAGCGGGCTGTCGATCACCGAATGGGCGCCGGTTACCGGGGCGGTGCCGCCGATGAGCCTTGAGGCCTGGGAAACGGAATTTGCCAAGTACCAGCAGATCGACGAGTTCAAGGTCGAGAACAGCGACATGACCCTGGCCGAGTTCAAGGCCATCTACTGGTGGGAATGGGGCCACCGGCAGTTGGGCCGCACCGTGGGGCTGGTCTGGGCCGTGGGGTTCCTGAGCTTCCTGGCCATGAAGAAGATCCCCGCCGGCTGGACCGGTCGGTTGTTGCTGCTGGGCGGCCTTGGTGGGCTGCAGGGGGCCATCGGCTGGTGGATGGTGGCCTCGGGACTGGTCGAGGGGCGCACCGATGTGGCCTCGTACCGGTTGGCGGTGCATCTGGGGCTGGCCTTCGCCATTCTGGGGCTGATCGCCTGGTATGCTTTCCTGCTGGGGCGCAGTGCGCCAGCGTTGATGACGGCGCGGCGGGGGCGCGATGCCAGGCTGTTTTCCATGTCCACGGGCATGATGCATCTGGCCTTCGTGCAGATCCTGCTGGGGGCCATGGTGGCGGGCATCGACGCGGGGCGCAGTTTCACCGACTGGCCGCTGATGGCGGGGCAGGTGTTTCCGATGTCCTCGTTCGACATCGACCCGTTCTGGCGCAATTTCTTCGAGAACCCGGCGCTGGTGCAATTCATCCATCGCACCGTGGCCTATCTGCTGCTGGCCTTCGGCATCGTCACCTGGCTGAAGGGCCGCAAATCGGGCAACCGGGCGACGGCGCGCGCCTTTGACTGGATGGGTGTGATGCTGTTCGGGCAGGTGGTGCTGGGCATCGGCACGGTGCTGTACGCTGCGCAATGGCACATCGCGATCACCCATCAATTGGGCGCCGTGGCGCTGTGGGTGCTGATCCTGCGGGCGCGGTTCCTCAGCCAGTATCCGGCGGATCAAAGCGTGCGGGGCCGGGCATGAGCTATGACGCGCTGGTCGCCCATGCGCGCCAGACCCAGGCACTGGCCGAGGTTGCCGGTCGTCTGGGCTGGGACCAGGAAACCGTGATGCCGCGCGGGGCCGCCGGGCAGCGGGCCGAGGAAATGGCGGCGATGGAGCAGGTGCTGCACGCCCGCCGGTCCGACCCGCTGGTGGGCGACTGGCTGGCCGCCGTAACGCCCGCGGATGAGGTCGAGGCCGCACAGGTCCGTGAGATCCGCCGGGCCTATGAGCGCGCCACCAGGGTGCCCGCCGATCTGGCCGCCCGGATCGCCCGTGTCACCAGCCTTGCACAGGGCGATTGGGCGGCGGCGCGGGCCGCCGATGACTTTGCCGCATTCGCCCCGCGCCTGGCCGAGGTTGTGGCCCTGAAGCGCGAGGAGGCGGCGGCGCTGGCCTCGGGCGGGGATTTGTATGATGCGCTGTTGCAGGACTATGAGCCCGGCGCCACGGCCACCGAGCTTGAGGCCATGTTTGGGGCTCTGCGCCCGCGTCTGGTGGCGCTGCGCGACCGCATCCTTGGCGCGCCGCAACCGCCCGTTTTGACTGGCAGTTTCCCTGAAGCCGCGCAGCTGGAAATGGCGCAGGAACTGGCCGAACTCTTCGGCTATGACCTGAGCCGGGGGCGGATCGACAAGGCGGTGCATCCGTTCTCCAGCGGGTCCGGCGCCGATGTGCGGATCACCACCCGCACCGACCCGACCGATCCGTTCAACTGCTTCTATTCCACGATCCACGAGGTCGGCCATGCCACCTATGAGCAGCAGGTCGATCCGGCCTATGCGCTCAGCCCGATCGGGCGCGGGGCCTCGATGGGGGTGCATGAAAGCCAGAGCCGGATCTACGAGAACCAGCTGGCGCGCAGCCCGGCCTTTGCCAAGTGGCTGTTTGGCCGGATGCAGGCGAAGTTCGGTGCCTTGGGCGTTGATACCGCGCAGGAGTTCGCGCGCACCGTGAACCGGGTCACCCCCGGCTTCATCCGCACGGAATCCGACGAGGTACAGTACAACCTGCATGTCCTTTTGCGGTTCGATCTGGAGCGCGCGCTGATCGCCGGCGATCTGGAGGTTGCAAACCTGGAAGAGGCCTGGAACGCGCGCTTTTTCAAGGACTTCGGGGTGAAGGTGCCGAAAGCCTCGCTGGGGGTCTTGCAGGATGTGCACTGGTCGGTGGGGCTGTTCGGCTATTTCCCGACCTACACGCTGGGCAATGTCTATGCGGGCTGCCTGTATCAGGCGATGGCGGCCGATCTGCCGGATCTGGAGGCCGATCTGGCCAGCGGCGATCTGACCGCCGCGCTGGCCTGGCTGCGGCCGCGTCTGCAGGTGCACGGGGCGCTGCGGGACGGCGCCGAGACCCTGCGCCACGCCACCGGGCACCCCCCCACGGAAGGCCCGCTGCTGGACTATCTGGAGGCGAAGTTCGGCGCGCTCTACGGTCTTTAGGGCGGTCTGGAACGCGTCTGGCTGGCGTATGGCCCGCGTATGGCTTGCACGCCCATCCGGCCCTGCCCATATGTGAGACCGAACGACGGAGGGTTTCGCGATGGGCTATACCAAGACGGCACTTCTGATGGCGGGGATGACCGCGCTCTTCATGGGCGTGGGCTGGATGCTGGGCGGCTCGGGCGGCATGATGATCGCGTTGGTGGTGGCCGCCGCCATGAACCTGTTCAGCTGGTGGTCGTCGGACAAGATGGTGCTGCGGATGCACAACGCGCGCCCCGTGACCGGGTCGGATGGCGGGCTGGTGCCGCTGGTGGCCGATCTGGCGCGGCGGGCCGAGCTGCCGATGCCGGCCGTCTATGTGATCGAGACCGAGCAGCCCAACGCCTTTGCCACCGGCCGCAACCCCGACAACGCCGCCGTGGCGGTGACCACCGGGCTGATGCGCTTCCTCAGCCGCGAGGAACTGGCCGGGGTCATCGCCCATGAGCTGGCCCATATCAAGAACCGCGACACGCTGATCATGACAGTTACCGCGACCTTCGCGGGGGCGATTTCGATGCTGGCCAATTTCGCCATGTTCTTCGGCGGCTCGCGCGAGCGGATGGGGCTGCTGGGCACCATCGCGATGATGATCCTGGCCCCGCTGGCCGCAACGGTGGTGCAAATGGCGATCTCGCGGTCACGCGAATACGAGGCCGACCGGGTCGGCGCCGAGATCTGCGGCGACCCGAACTGGCTGGCCGACGCGCTGATCGGCATCCAGCGGGGGGCGTCGCGGATCGACTATCACACCGCCGAGCGCAATCCGGGCACCGCGCATATGTTCATCATCAACCCACTGCACGCCCATGCCGTCGACGGGCTGTTCCGCACCCACCCGGCCACCGAAGACCGCGTAGCCCGCTTGCGCGCCATGGCCGCGCCGGTGCGGGAGAGTCGGGTGCCACGGGCGGGACGGGGGGCGCGGCGCAACCCTTGGGGGTAGGGGGTTGCGGGCTTGGACGCGCTCTACGGTGGACGTGGAGGGTTGCACGTATTTCAGGGGCATCCCGTGGACGATTCTGCTGGAGGACGCGCCGAAACTGTACGGGATCTTCGTCTGGAGCGGGTTTCACCTCTGGCTGGCGCTGCGAGTGTGTGAGTGATGGGGGGCGGCTGTGAGACGCTAGGACGGACGGGCAGTTCCGTAGTCGTCTGGCCAGTCGGGGCGTGTGGTTCGCCGGCGAGCGATGGCCGCGTCAGTTCAAGATGGTGAGCGCCGAAGGTGGCGCGGGAGGACGTGGGACGAGGGGCCTTGGGGTTGCCGGCTAACGGTCCCAACCGGACCTTGATGTCTATTGATATGCAATAGGGTAGCCTCATCAATACTCACACTCACTTCCTGACAAGTCCAGTTACAGATGCGCCAAAAATAGCTGTGAAGATCCAACCCATGAGAATGTAGCCCCAATAAAATAATAGATATGGCCGAATGGGTTCAGCGGGCGTTTCAAGCAAAGCCCAATCTGAAGCCTGTCGAAGGTCGATGAAGGGAATAAACACATCAGCCGCGTACGCTGTTGGGTAAAATCTTGGAGAATTCGCTTCATAAACAGACGCCCCATTTGCAGAATTCTGTACTACGTTGACGATGTTCCCATTATCGTATAATCCAGAAAATACCCAGCCACCTAATGCAATCATAAAAACGGACCAAATGATACATCTGGCAGGTCGATATCCGTACCCTGCGAATGCCCAAAACATAGTCGAAACCAGCCAGCTCCAGCCCGCAACCAAAAAAATTGCGACATTGTCGATGCTCCATTTTCGCTCGTGATCAAGTTTCATCTTGAGCACGAACAGACGAAGCGGATGCGAGGTCATTCTGATCTGGTGAGCCAGTCTGGTGACTTTTCGGTTTCTGCGCAAAAAATCGGCTTCCCGCTGAAAATTTAGCTTTCTAATCGCCACTTTTTTTGCTTCGTCCTCGCGGCCAGTCGCGTGCAATACTTTCACCAACTGTTCGAACGGTTGCGGCCTAAAGTCGTCGGACAGGTGGGGTTCGTACTGCCTCTCAAGCCAATCAAGTCTATCATAGTAGCTCGTAGACGTGTTGCTCTCAAAAGAACCATACGTGAAGCCAGCCAGTCTGAGCTTGCCCTTTGATGGCCAGCTATCTGGGTCGTCAATAAGGCACCCGACGCTTGCATTTGTGAGGTCGACAGTCCCCCACAAATTTCTAACATGACGCCAAAAGAAAGCTTCTCGGATTTCTGCAGCTTCAAGAGAGATTGCCAGAGGATGACCAAGGAATTCACCGCCAGAACAGCCGAGCTGGCCGCCAATTTTTGCCCCTCTCGCCACTACTGGATAAAGTGTCCGAAAGCCATAACTAAGAATGATGCTTCTCTTAGGCTCAGGACCCATTGATTTCCGGCGATCAGCGTGATTCACCGTTCGAAAAACGAGCGGTGACATGTCTGATCTCTTCTGGCTTAGCGACGCGCAGATGGCGCGGCTTGCGCCTTTCTTTCCCAAGTCTCACGGCAAGCCCCGCGTCGATGATCGGCGCGTGTTGAGCGGAATTATCTTCATCAACCGCAATGGCTTACGTTGGCGGGATGCGCCCGCCGCATACGGTCCGCACAAGACCTTGTACAACCGCTGGAAGCGGTGGAGTGACAAAGGTGTTTTCGCGAGGATGATGGCTGG
>NZ_JBNAFN010000008.1:0-154615 GCF_049800695.1 Fluviibacterium sp. S390
GTGCGGCCGCCTTCGCGGATGGCGAAGCGGAGTTTTTCTTCCATCGCGATCGGGGCGATCAGCTCGACCTCGAACTTCAGGTTGTCACCCGGCATCACCATCTCGGTGCCTTCCGGCAGCGTCACGGTGCCGGTCACATCGGTGGTGCGGAAGTAGAACTGCGGACGGTAGTTCGCGAAGAACGGCGTGTGACGGCCGCCTTCTTCCTTGGTCAGGATATAGGCCTCGGCTTCGAACTTGGTGTGCGGGGTCACGGAACCCGGCTTGCAGAGAACCTGCCCGCGCTCCACGCCTTCACGGTCGATGCCGCGCAGCAGCGCGCCGATGTTGTCGCCCGCTTCACCACGGTCCAGCAGCTTGCGGAACATTTCCACACCGGTGCAGGTGGTGGTGGTGGTGGCGCGGATGCCGACGATCTCGATGCTGTCGCCGACGTTGATCACGCCACGCTCGACACGCCCCGTAACCACGGTGCCGCGGCCCGAGATCGAGAACACGTCCTCGATCGGCATCAGGAACGGCTGGTCCACGGCGCGGTCCGGGGTCGGGATGTACTCATCCACGGCCGCCATCAGTTCGCGGATCTTGTTCTCGCCGATTTCCGGATCACGGCCTTCCATCGCGGCCAGCGCCGATCCGGCGATGATCGGGATCTCGTCGCCCGGGTACTCGTAGCTTTCCAGCAGTTCGCGGATTTCCATTTCCACGAGCTCCAGCAGCTCCTCGTCGTCCACCTGGTCGACCTTGTTCATGAACACGACCATCTTCGGGATGCCAACCTGGCGGCCCAGCAGGATGTGCTCGCGGGTCTGGGGCATCGGGCCGTCGGCCGCGTTCACCACCAGGATCGCGCCGTCCATCTGCGCGGCACCGGTGATCATGTTCTTCACATAGTCGGCGTGGCCGGGGCAGTCGACGTGCGCGTAGTGGCGGTTGTCGGTCTCGTATTCCACGTGCGCGGTCGAGATGGTGATGCCACGGGCCTTCTCTTCCGGCGCGCCGTCGATCTGGTCGTAGGCCTTGAAATCACCGAAATACTTGGTGATCGCCGCGGTCAGCGTCGTCTTGCCGTGGTCAACGTGGCCGATCGTGCCAATGTTCACGTGCGGCTTGCTGCGGTCAAACTTTTCCTTTGCCATGATGGCCTCCTTGGGGCGATCAACGTGCCCGGGTCTAACATCGCGCGCTCGTTACAAAGCGCAGCGGGGAAAATCAAGCGCCAGTTGCAGTCCCGGCGCGGTGGGTGGGGCTCAGCCTTCGTCCGGGGCCGCGTCTGCGCGGACGGCACCGGGCTTGGGTTTGAACCATTGCGGGTTCTCGCGCAGCCAACGTTCGATCTCGATGGCGGCGTTGTCAGCCAGTTCGGCCAGTTGCTCCTCGCCGGTCTGGGTATAGCCGGAGCCCACCACCGTATCGCCGCCGGCATCTTCCCAGACGGTCAGGTTCTCGGGCTTGGGGTTCAGGCGGCGCGGCGCGTCGTCATAGACGTTGACCGACAAAAACAGGGTAGAGCGCGGCGCCAGCAGCACCGGCACGCCGGGATGGGCCAGGATATAGCCCTGCACCTTGATGCCGATGGAATAGCTGCCCTCGCCGTCAAAGCGCGACAGGCGCGGCTCGACCGCCTTGACCACCGCCGCCTTCAGCGTGTCGTTGGACACCTTGCGGGAATGGAACCCGCTTTGCGGCTTGTCGTCCATGACCACCACAAGGCGGTCAAGGCTGAAGTCCCCCAGACCCGTCTTCTGGATTTCGGGATCCAGTTCGGTGGTACAGGCGGACAGGACCGCAAGGGCCAGCAGGGTCGGAAGAAGGCGAAGCAACGTCATCGGTGGCTCTCGTGAGGGGCGTTGCGGGCCGTGGTACCCGAGCATCCAAGCCACGGCAACAGGGCGTCTGGCCCCGGTTGCGCACGCGGCCCCGAAGGGCCGCGTAGCTGAGCGATCAGCCCAGTTTCTCGGTCAGTTCCGGCACTGCCTGGAACAGGTCGGCCACAAGGCCATAGTCGGCGACCTGGAAGATCGGCGCTTCCTCGTCCTTGTTGATGGCAACGATGACCTTGCTGTCCTTCATCCCGGCAAGGTGCTGGATCGCCCCCGAGATGCCTACGGCGACGTACAGCTCGGGTGCCACGACCTTGCCGGTCTGACCCACCTGCCAGTCGTTCGGGGCAAATCCCGAATCGACCGCCGCACGGGACGCACCGACGGCAGCGCCCAGCTTGTCGGCCAGGGCTTCGATCAGCTTGAAGTCCTCTTCCGAGCCGACACCGCGGCCCCCGGACACAACGACACCCGCCGAGGTCAGTTCGGGACGGTCGCTTTCGGCCACCTTGTCCTCGACCCATTCCGACAGCGCCGGGTTGTCGCCGACCGAGATGGTCTCGATCGGGGCTGCGGCCTGTTCGCCCGCCACGTCGAAGGTCGATGTGCGGACCGAGACGACTTTCTTGGCGTCTTTCGACTTCACCGTCTGGATGGCGTTGCCGGCATAGATCGGCCGCTCGAACGTGTCCGCATCGACGACGCCGGAGACATCCGAGATCACCATGACATCCAGCAGCGCGGCCACGCGGGGCAGCACGTTCTTGGCGTCGGTGGTGGCCGGGGCGACGATGTGGTCGTAGTCGCCCGCGAGGCTGGCGATCAGCGCGGCGGTCGGCTCGGCCAGGCGATGGCCCAGCGAGGCATCTTCGGCGACCAGCACCTTGGTGACGCCGGCGATCTTGGCGGCTTCTTCGGCAGCGGCGGCGGCAGAGGCCCCGGCACACAGCGCGGTGACTTCGCCCATCTGGGCAGCGGCGGTCACGGCCTTGGCGGTGGCGTCCAGCGCCAGTTCGCCATTGGTGACTTCGGCAAGAAGGAGAACAGCCATTATACGACTCCTGCTTCTTTGAGTTTCGACACAAGCTCGTCCACCGAGCCCACCTTGATCCCGGCGGCGCGTTCCGCCGGTTCGCTGGTCTTGACGACCTCAAGACGCGGGGTCACGTCGACGCCGTAGTCTTCGGCGGTTTTCTGATCCAGCGGCTTTTTCTTCGCCTTCATGATGTTGGGCAGCGAGGCATAGCGCGGCTCGTTCAGGCGCAGGTCCACGGTGACGATGGCGGGCATCTTGACCTTGATGGTCTGAAGGCCGCCATCCACTTCGCGGGTGACCAGCGCACTGTCGCCGTCGATCTTCACTTCCGAGGCAAAGGTGGCCTGGCTCCAGCCCAGCAGGGCCGATAGCATCTGGCCGGTGGCGTTCATGTCGTTGTCGATGGCCTGCTTGCCACACAGCACGAGGCCGGGGGCTTCTTCCTCGACAACCTTGGCGAGGATCTTGGCCACCGCCAGCGGTTCGATATCTGTGTGCACGTCTTCGGCGGCCACCACGAGGATCGCGCGATCCGCACCCATGGCCAGACCGGTGCGCAGGGTTTCCTGCGCCTGTTTCACGCCGATGGACACCAGGACGATTTCCGAGGCGACACCGGCCTCTTTCAGGCGGATGGCCTCTTCGACGGCGATTTCGTCGAAGGGGTTCATCGACATTTTCACATTGGCCAGATCCACACCCGACCCGTCCGCCTTCACACGAACCTTTACGTTGTAGTCAATCACCCGCTTGACGGGTACGATTACCTTCATGACGGCGGTCTCCGTTCGTTTTTCTGCACCAGCAGCGTTTGCTTCGGCGCATGATCTAGACAATCCACAGGGGCTTCAACAGCAAAAAAGCGATCCGAACGCCCCGGAATCCGCAACGTTCTTTCCGTGGGGACTGCATTTTCAGACCCGGGTTTGGCGCTGTGAGCGTTAACGGTTCGCCCCCGGCACCCACAGCACATCCGCCGCCCCCGAATCGTTGGCCATGCGGGCGGCGACGAAGAACCAGTCGGAAAGACGGTTGAGGAATTTCACCGCCGCCGGGTTCACCTCCTCGGCGAAGGCCAGCTCCACCGCCAGCCGCTCGGCCCGCCGCGCCACGGTGCGGCACAGATGCAGGTGTGCGGCCAGCGCCGAGCCGCCCGGCAGGATGAACGACCGCAACGGCGACAGGTTGGCATTCATCGCATCGATCTCGGCCTCCAGCCGGTCAACCTGGCTGGCGGCCAGCCGCAGCGGCGGATACTCGGCCTCGGCATCGCTGGCCATGTCGGGACGGCACAGGTCGGCGCCCAGATCGAACAGATCGTTCTGGATCGCGGCCAGTTGCGTGTCCATCGCGCCCTCGGCATGCAGCCGGGCCATCCCCACGGTGGCGTTCAACTCATCCACGGTGCCATAGGAATTCACCCTTGCCGCGTTCTTCGGCACCCGCGTGCCATTGCCCAGGGCGGTGTCGCCCTTGTCGCCGGTGCGGGTGTATATCTTGTTCAGAACGACCATGGTCAGCCTCCCATGCGGCGCAGGGCCACGAAGCCCAGGATCAGAAGAATGGCAACGAATTGCGCCGCGATGCGATAACGCATCAGGCGGTTGCCGTGCTTGCGGTTGAATTCGCCGCCCCGGCCAAAACCACCGATGCCAATGGCCAGAATGACCACCACCACGAGGCAGGCCGCTGCGACCACGAAAAACAGGGGATCATTGAGCATCGTGTTTCCTCCGGATGCGCTGCATCTAGTCGGCCCTGCCGGGATTGCGAGCGGCCTTTTCGTCGCGTTTGCCTGCTGCCTTACGCCCGATCATACAACCGGTCCAGCGCCGCGGCGGGCAACAGCCCCTGCACCTGGGCGATCACCCGCGTGGGCGTCGTCACCCGGTAGCGGCGGCGCGGGCGTTTCGCCGTCAGCGCATGGATCAGCGGCTGCGTCACTGCCGAGGGCGGCAATTGGAACGGGCTGTCGCCCGAACCCTTGTGCAACAGGTCCAGCAGGCTGGCCTCGTATTGCGCGGCGCGCGGCGAATTGCGCCAGTCGATCCAGCGTTCGAACTGGAGGATGGCGTTCTTTCGGAAATCTGTCCGAATCGGGCCGGGCTGGATCAGGCTGACGTGGATGCCGAATTCGCGCATTTCCAGCCGCAGCACATCCGAATAGCCCTCGATGGCGTATTTCGAGGCCACATAGGCCCCGCGCCATTTCGCCGGCACGAAGCCCAGCACCGACGAGCACATGACGATCCGCCCCTGCCCCTGCGCCCGCATCGCCGGCAGCACCAGACGGGTCAATTCGTGCCAACCGAAGAAATTGACCTCGAACAGGTCGCGCAAGCCGTCGGTCGGAATATCCTCGACCGGGGCGGGCAGCGCGTGGGCGCCGTTGTTGAACAGCGCATCCAGCCGTCCGCCGGTGCGCGACAGGATCTCGTCAACGGCCGCGGTCATTGAGGCGCTGTCGCGGTAATCCAGCCGCAAGGCTTCCAGCCCCGCGTCGCGCAGGCGGGCGGCATCGGCTTCGGCCCGGCAGGTGGCGAACACGCGCCACCCGGCCTCGTGCAGCGCCCGGGCGGCATGGGCGCCGATGCCGGAACTGCACCCGGTGATCAGAATCGTGCGGGACATGGCGGGGACGGCCCTTTCATTGCGGCTGGCCTGACCTGCCACGCGGGCAGCGCGTTCGCAAGCCGGGCCTAGGGCAGCGGTTGCAGGAATCGGCTGGCCATATAGACCGGCTGCCCGGTGTCCGGATGCGCGATGCTGCGCCAGCCGTCGCGCTCCTCGCCCAGCAGCACCACTTCATCACCGAAATTCACGCGCCCGACCACCGCATCAGAAACCGACGGCCCGGCCCGCAGGTTGACCGACGTGCCCAGCACCTGTGCGCGTGCGGGCTGATCTTCGGCCTCGGGCAGCGGGTCAGTTTCCGCCACCGCGACCACCTCGCCGCCACTGACACTGGGGCGGGTCAGATCGGCACCGGCCTCGGTCCCGCTGCGGGCGCGCACGGAATCCGACAGGGCCAGCGCCCCGGCGGTACCGGAGCCGCTCAACCCGCCCAGCCCCAGCGCGGGCAGCCTTTCGGCCAGTTCCGTGGCCAGTTCTTCGGCGGAAACTTCGGGCAGTTCTGCTGTTTCTTCGACCGGGGCCGCATCTGGGGATGCGTCGGGTGAAATCGACGTGTTCGCGGGGGCCGATGCGGGGGTGCTTTCTGTCACCGTCGCGGAACGCTCCGGCGCCTGGTCCACCGGTGGCGGGGCATTTTCCTGCAGTTCCGCTGCCCGCTCCAACACATGCGGCGGTTTCGGGCCGCTGTCCGGCTCCGGCGCGAAATAGAAGGCGATGAAGATGGCCATCGCCAGCAGGACCGTCAGCTTGAACCCCATTTGTACACTTCCTTCGTGACCCGCCAGATTATCGTACCCATTCTGTCCCGAGATACCAGCATGGAGCTAGCCCGGATGTCCTTGCCCGCAAGCGCCGCTTTACCGCCCCCGCGCTGCCCGCTAAACCCTCAGCATGGACACGCCCGAGACGCCCCAAGAACATTCCGAACCGCTGCGCCGCGCGATCGGCAGCCGCTATCTGACCTATGCGCTGTCGACGATCATGCACCGCGCCCTGCCCGACGCCCGCGACGGGCTGAAGCCGGTACACCGGCGCATCCTTTACGCGATGCGCGAATTGCGGCTGGCATCGAACGGCGGCTTCCGCAAGTCGGCCAAGATCTCGGGCGACGTGATGGGCAACTATCACCCGCACGGCGATGCCGCGATTTACGACGCCATGGCGCGTCTGGCACAGGATTTCGTGATCCGTTACCCGCTGGTCGACGGTCAGGGCAATTTCGGCAACATCGACGGCGACAACCCGGCGGCCGCCCGCTACACCGAAGCCCGCATGACCGCCGCCGCCGAAGCCCTGCTGGATGGGCTGGCCGAGGATGCGGTGGATTACCGCGACAATTACGACGGCACGCTGCAGGAACCCGAAGTTCTGCCGGCGGCCTTCCCCAACCTTCTGGCCAACGGGTCCAGCGGCATCGCCGTGGGGATGGCGACCAACATCCCCCCGCACAATCTGGATGAATTGTGCGCGGCCTGCCTGCATCTCATCAAAGCCCCGAACGCCCATGACGAAACCCTTGTCGACCTGATCCCCGGCCCCGATTTCCCCACCGGTGGCGTCATTGTCGAACCGCGTGACAGCATCCTGGAAACCTACCGCACCGGGCGCGGGGCGTTCCGCCTGCGCTCACGCTGGGAGATCGAGGAAATGGGCCGCGGCCAGTGGCAGATCGTGGTCACCGAAATCCCCTACCAGGTGCAGAAATCCAAGCTGATCGAGAAGCTGGCCGAGTTGATCCAGGCCAAGCGGGTGCCGATCCTGGCCGATGTGCGGGACGAAAGCGCCGATGACGTGCGCATCGTGCTGGAGCCGAAGTCGCGTAACGTCGATGCCGATGTGCTGATGAGCACCCTGTTCCGCCTGTCCGATCTGGAAATCCGCTTTTCGCTGAACATGAACGTGCTGATCGACGGGCGCACCCCCAAGGTCTGTTCGCTGAAAGAGGTTCTGCGCGCGTTCCTGGACCATCGCCGCGAGGTGCTGATCCGCCGGTCGCAGCATCGGCTTGAAAAGATCGACCACCGGCTTGAGGTGCTGGAAGGCTATATGGTCGCCTTCCTGAACCTCGACCGGGTGATCGAGATCATCCGCTATGACGACCATCCCAAGGCCAAGCTGATCGAGGAATTCACCCTGACCGAGGTGCAGGCCGAGGCGATCCTCAACATGCGCCTGCGCTCTCTGCGCAAGCTGGAAGAGATGGAGCTGCGCAACGAGCGCGACGCGCTGCTGATGGAACGCGCCGATCTGGTGGACCTTCTGGAAAGCGACGAGTTGCAATGGAGCCGGATCTCGGATGAACTGCGCGAGGTGCGCAAGAAATTCGGTGCCAAGGCGCCCGGCGGTGCCCGGCGTACCAAGTTCTCGGAATTGACCGAAGTGGCCGAGGTGCCGCTGGAAGCCATGATCGACCGCGAGCCGATCACCGTGGTCTGTTCGAAAATGGGCTGGATCCGGGCGATGAAGGGCCACGTGGCGCTGGACAGCGCCCTGAAGTTCAAGGACGGCGACGAAGGCCGGTTCATCTTCCACGCCGAAACCACCGACAAGCTGCTGGTGTTCGGCTCAAACGGGCGCTTCTACACGCTTTCGGCGGTCAGCCTGCCCGGCGGCCGGGGTATGGGCGAGCCGCTGCGCCTGATGGTGGATCTGCCCAATGACGTGGAAATCGTCGATCTGTTCCTGCATGTGCCGGGGCGCAAGCTGATCCTTGCCTCTACCACCGGCGATGGGTTCGTGGTGACCGAGGACGAGGTTCTGGCCCAGACCCGCAGCGGCAAGCAGGCGCTGAACGTCAAGGAGCCTGCCCGCGCGGCGCTGTGTCGGCCGGTGCGCGGCGATCACGTGGCGGTGGTCAGTCAGAACGGCAAGCTGCTGGCCTTCCCGGTCGAGGACCTGCCCGAAATGGTGCGCGGCAAGGGCGTCCGGCTGCAGAAATACAACATGGCGCGCGGACGGCAGGGCAGCCTCGAACTGGATGGCGGTCTGGCCGATCTGACGACCTTCGATGTGGAACAGGGACTCAGCTGGCAGACGCCGAACGGGCAGACCCGCCGCGAACCCGATGTGGCGCAATGGCTGGGCAAACGGGCGGGTGTGGGCCGTCAGGTGCCGCGCGGCTTTCCCAAGGATCGCAAGTTCACCTGAGGCAACGCGACGGGAGGCTGAAAACGCTTTCCCTTTCAGCATGATCTTCGCATGATTCGTTCAAGAAATTCCGCCCGGTTCCTTCGCCGCGCGGCAAGAGGCAAAGGCATATGGCACATCCGGCCATTCTGACGATTACCCTGAACCCGGCGCTGGATCTCTCCTCGCAGGTGGATCAGGTCCGCGCAGGCGACAAACTGCGTTGCGCCTCGCCGCGCCGGGATCCGGGCGGCGGCGGCATCAATGTCAGCCGCGCCATCCGGCATTTGGGCGGCGACAGCCTTGCCGTGGTGGCCCTTGGCGGCGCCACTGGCGAAGCGGTGCGGCAGATGATGACTGCCGAAGGCCTCAGCCTGCGCGCCTTTCCCCTGCCGGGCGAAACCCGCCAAAGCCTGTCGGTCACCGACCAGTCCAACAACGATCAGTACCGCTTCGTGATGCCCGGCCCGGATTGGCACGACGCCGAGGTCGATGCCTTGCTGGACCTGTGCGCCACCCTGCCCGGTCCCGGCACGCTGACCGTGCTCAGCGGTTCGCTGCCGCCCGGCGTTTCCCCTTGCCTGCCGCACCGAATGTGCGCGGCGTTGGAAGGAACCGGGGCGCGGATGATCATCGATACCTCGGGCGCGGGCCTCTTGCGTCTTGCGCGCACACCGCAGGACCAGCGCCCCATGGTGCTGCGGTTCGACAACCAGGAAGCCGAGGAATTGTCCGGCACCACGTTGGACAGCCCGGCAGCGACGGCGGATCTGGCCGAGAACCTTGCGCAACGCGGCGTGGCCGATGCGGTGGTCATTGCCTGCGGGGCCGAGGGCAACGTGCTGTTCGACGGAACCCGCCGCGTGCTGTGCCGCCCGGTGCCGGTGCCGGTGCGCAGCAAGGTGGGCGCCGGGGACAGTTTCGTAGGTGCTTTCGCCCTGACCCTGTCGCGCGGCGGCGATCTGGCCGAGGCACTGCACCACGGCACCGCCGCCGCAAATGCCGCCGTGATGACCGATGCCACGGAACTGTGCCGGGCCGAAGATGTGGAACGTCTGTATCCGGGCTGTCTGCTGTCCGAGATCTAGGTCTCAGGTGTCGCGCAGGGCGAGGGTCTGTTCGCGCAGCCACGCGACGAAGCCGCGCGGATTTGAGCCCCAGACCCGGATGGCCTCGTCGTCGAACGGCGGGCCGACCACCGGGCGTTGCGGCTTGTTCAGCGCGTGCACGACCTCGTGGATCAGCAACCCCTGCCGCAGCGTCGCCGACATCTGGTTGGCGATCTGATAGGCGCGGCTGTTCTGGCCGGGAAAGAACACCGGCACCACCTTGGCCTTGCTG
The DNA here is from genome assembly GCF_049800695.1 of Fluviibacterium sp. S390. NCBI lineage: Bacteria > Pseudomonadati > Pseudomonadota > Alphaproteobacteria > Rhodobacterales > Paracoccaceae > Meridianimarinicoccus > Fluviibacterium sp. S390. The sequence goes on from NZ_JBNAFN010000008.1 coordinate 9,961, forward strand.
CGCTGGATCATCTTGGCGGTAAACGGGTTCCAGTCCCGCTCTACCGCCGGACCCATCAGCGTGTCGGACGAGGCCACAACGCCCGAAGGAAACAGCACGATGACCCCGCCATCGGCCAGATGATCCATCGAACGGCGGCGCATTTCCAGGTTTTGCTGCAACGCGTCCGGCTCATGCGGGAAGGGCACCGGGATCATGAACTCCCGGATTTCCTCGACCCCGGTCAGAAGCGAGCGGGTCAGGATCTTGTAGTCCTGACGCACCCGCCCGATCAATTCGGCCAGAACCATGCCATCGACCAGCCCATGCGGGTGATTGGCCACGATGATCACCGGCCCTTCGGCTGGGATGCGGCGGATCTGGTCCTCGGGTGTAGTCAGCTCGATGCCCATGGTCGCCAGCGCCTTGCGCCAGAACGCCTGCCCCATGGGCACGCCCTCGCGCTCGAACTGGCGGATCAGGCGCAGCAGGGTCAGCTTCCCGGTGGCCCATTCCATCGACTTGATCAGCGTGGTCTGGAACCCGTTGTCGAACGTCGAAGCATAGGACAGCTTGCGCTTGTCATAGGGGACATAGTCCGCCGGCGGCGTCACCGGCTCGCCGCGACGGCTGGCCCGCAGGCGCGCACGTTGCGCTATATTGGCCCCCTGGATGTCGGCCATTACATCTCCTCGCCGAAACGGTTGGCGACCAGCGCCTCAAGCGCGCCGCCAAGCTCCTCGGCCTGGGAACCGCTGATTTCCACGGTGATCGTTGTGCCCTTGGCCGCGGCCAGCATCAACAGACCCATGATGCTGTCGCCCCCGGCGCTCATCCCGTCACGGGACACTTCGGCCGAAGCGTCAAAGGCTTCGACAACCTCCACGAATTTGGCCGAGGCCCGCGCGTGCAGGCCCTTTTCATTGATGATGCGGAGCGTCTTGCAAATGGAATCAGTCATGTCCGCACGTCAATTGCCGAAAGCGTCGAAGCAATCAAGGTATTTCCGCCCCGCGTGCAAGGCGTTGTCCACAGCTTCGGGGACTGTGCGGTCGCGCACTTTGACCAGTTTGATGAGCAGCGGAAGATTGGCGCCGTAGATGATCCGCCGGTTGGCACGATCACAGGCGGGCAGCGACAGGTTCGAGGGCGAGCCGCCAAACATGTCCGTTACCACGATCACCCCGTCGCCGGTGTCCACTGCGTCGGCCGCGGCCTCGATCTCGGCGCGCTTGGCATCCCGATCCTCATGCACGGCAATGGCAATCGCCCGCATGTTGTCCTGGGGCCCAAGAACATGCTCGACGGCGGCAAGATACTCGCGCGCCAACCCCCCATGGGCAACAATGACGATTCCGATCATCGGGGCGCCTCCGCCACCTGCGCGGCCATCAAGGCACTGCGCCGTTCCAATTCATGATGCCGAAGACTGACCTTCCACCCGTTGTCGCCAAGGCGCCGGGCCAGGGCTTCAGCCAGCGCGACCGAGCGATGCTGCCCGCCGGTGCAACCGAAACCAATCGACAGGTGTGACTTGCCCTCCGCCGTGTAGGCCGGCAACAGGAATTCTGAAAGATCATTAACTTTGTCAAAAAATGGGGCATATCGGTCATCCGTGCCGATGAAGGCCGCAACGCGCGGGTCGCGCCCGTCCAGTGCACGCAGCGACACATCCCAATAGGGGTTTTTCAGGAATCGGCAGTCGAACACCATGTCGATCCCCCGCGGCATCCCGCGCTTGTAGCTGAACGAATGCAGCACCAGCGCCATCCGCTGCGCCCCGTCCGGTTCGAACAAGCGCCCCAGTTCCGCCTTCAGATCGTGCGGCGTCTGCGCCGAAGTGTCGATCAGGATATCGGCCAGCGCCCGGATCGGCAGCAGCAACTCTTGCTCGCGCAAGATCCCTTGCGCCGGGGTTTCCGCCGGGGCTAGGGGATGCCGCCGCCGGGTTTCGGAATAGCGCCGCTCCAGCACCGCAGGCTCGGCATCCAGGTACAGAACCTCGACCCGCGCACCGCCGCCGCGCAACTGTTCGATCAGATCCTGGAAGGCAGCCACCGAGAAATCCCGGTTGCGCACATCGACCCCCAGCACCAGGTCGCGGCCCAGGGCCGGGCCATCCAGCAGCCGCGGCACCAGCGACAGCGGCAGGTTGTCGATCGCCTCGCAGCCCAGATCCTCCAGCACCCGCACGGCGGTCGTCCGTCCGGCTCCGGACGGGCCGGTCACCAGGATGATCCGGGCAGTGGCTTGGGATGGCGCGGCGGTGGCGTGACTCATTGCAGGCTTTCGTGATGTCCCCGGATGTATTGCATCAAAGCTGCACCGAAATGACCAGTCTCGCACTTACCTATCAAGGTGACGTTGCGTCCAAGGACACAGGTTGTGACGGGTTCCGGCAATCGCGCCGTTTCAACCTTGTCCATCCGCACCACCAGGCACAAAGGCGTTGGCCCTGCCAGGCGGGCGGGCAACAGGCCGACGCCGCGCGCTTCGATCCGCGCCGGTAGGGTCGGCGGCGCAGAGGCCAGCACCTGGTCGCCGTCGCCCTGCAGCAAGGTGCGATCATCGGCCACCAGATCGGCGCCATAGGCCATCAGTTCCAGCCCCAGGGCCGACTTTCCCGACCCGGACGGCCCTTCGATCATCACGGCAACACCGCACAGCGCGACCGTGGTCGCATGGCGAATTTCGTGAGAATCGGTAGAGATGTCGATCATGAAGGCCTCTGGTTGACGTTAGCTTCCCCTACTTTCGCAAGCGCAGCAAGTGCTTGTGACATGTCAGGAAATCAACAGGAGTTGAGCGGGTTTTCGCGCCCCTTGGCAACAAAAGACTACTGGGCGTCATAGTTGTGCTAACTTGGTTGCGCAAACATGTCCTTGATGGCGCTAAACCTGTATTTCCGGCCTGTTTCGGGCGCGAGGCCTCATGCTATATGCGCGGGGTCGGTCCATGCTGGTCCGGCCAGCGCTGCCTCACACATCTGTTCAGTACCCCCGTGTGCAGCGCCTGAAGATATCATCGACTGCCGCAAGACCGCGGTGCCTGGAGCATTCTCAGATGACACATGGACGCGTGAACCCATCTCAAACTCTCGAAGATCAGGGCATGGTGGGTCTCGGCACGGTCTATTACAACCTGCTTGAACCCGCACTGATCGAGCAGGCACTGAAGCGCAACGAGGGCGAACTGGGCCAGGGCGGCACCTTTCTGGTGTCCACCGGCAAGTTCACAGGCCGGTCCCCCAAGGACAAGCACGTGGTTCGGACCCCCGATGTCGCCGACAAGATCTGGTGGGACGCCAATGCCGAGATGTCGCAGGAAGGGTTCGAAACCCTGCATGCCGACATGCTGGCACACATGAAGGGCAAGGACTATTTCGTTCAGGACCTTTACGGCGGGGCCGATCCGATCCTGCGGCTGGACGTGCGCATGGTGACCGAACTGGCGTGGCACAGCCTGTTCATCCGCCACCTGCTGCGCCGCCCCGCGCGCGAGGAGCTGGACAGCTTCGTTCCGGAATACACCATCATCAACTGCCCCAGCTTCAAGGCTGACCCCGAACGCCATGGCTGCCGCAGCGAAACCGTCATCGCGCTGAACTTCGAGCAGAAGCTGATCCTGATCGGCGGCACGGAATACGCCGGCGAGAACAAGAAGTCGGTCTTCACCCTGCTGAACTACATCCTGCCGGACAAGGGCGTGATGCCGATGCACTGCTCGGCCAACCACGCGCCTGACAATCCGGTCGATACGGCGATCTTCTTTGGCCTGTCGGGCACCGGCAAGACCACCCTGTCGGCAGACCCATCGCGGGTGCTGATCGGCGACGACGAACATGGCTGGTCCGAACGCGGCACCTTCAACTTCGAAGGCGGCTGCTATGCCAAGACCATCGGTCTGGACCCGGAAGCCGAACCCGAGATCTATGCCACCACGTCGAAATTCGGCACCGTGATCGAGAACATGGTCTACGATCCCGAAACCCGCGATCTGGACTTCGACGATGACAGCCTGACGCCGAACATGCGCTGCGCCTATCCGCTGTCATTCATCTCGAACGCCTCCGAGACCTCGCTGGGCGGTCATCCCAAGAACATCATCATGCTGACCTGCGATGCCTTCGGAGTTCTGCCGCCGATCTCGCGGCTGACCCCGGCGCAGGCAATGTATCACTTCCTGTCGGGGTTTACCTCGAAGATGGCGGGCACCGAGCGTGGCGTGACCGAGCCGCAACCGGCGTTCTCGACCTGCTTCGGCGCGCCCTTCATGCCGCGCCGGCCGGAAGAATACGGCCAGATCCTGCGCGACAAGATCGCCAAGCATGGCGCGACCTGCTGGCTGGTGAACACCGGCTGGACCGGCGGTGCCTATGGCACCGGTCACCGGATGCCGATCAAGGCCACGCGCAACCTGCTGACCGCGGCGCTGGATGGCTCGCTGAACGACGCGACCTTCCGCAAGGATCCGAACTTCGGCTTCGAGGTTCCGGTGACCGTGCACGACGTGGACGCAACGCTTCTGGATCCGCGCTCGACCTGGAAAGACAAGGCGGCCTATGACGCACAGGCCCGCAAACTGGTCGAAATGTTTGCCGCCAATTTCGAACAGTACCTCGCCTATATCGACGAGGACGTGAAGGCCGTGGCCATTGGCGGCGGCGTCGCCTGATCTGACCCCTGCTTCGATCCATTCGAAACGCGAAACGCGCCCCCAGGGGCGCGTTTTTCCGTCTGGCAGGACTGCCCGTGGCGAGGCGCAGCCTACCCCAGCGTTTCCAGTCCCCGCCGCGCCAGGTTCAGCCCGGCCAGTACCAGCACCGCCAGCGTGGCCTTGCGAAACCGGGCCTGATCCAGCCGGTCCTGAACGTGCTGTCCCGCCCACATTCCGAAAACCATCGGCACCAGCAGCAGGAACGACAGCGGCGCGGTCTGGGCGTTGAACACGCCGGTGCGCAGATGCGCAGCCACCAGCACGATGGCCCCGGCCAGATAGACCACGCCCTGCACCCGGATCGCCTCGACCTTGGGCGCATCCACGGCGGCCAGATACATCACCGTCGGCGGCCCCCAGACCCCCGCCAGACCGCCGGAAAACCCGGCCACGGTCCCGATCCCGACATCGGCCAGACGGCGCCGGTGCGGCGGGACATGCAGCCGCAGCCCTACCACCTGCACCAACGCAAAGACCGTGACCACAAGGCCCAGCGTCAGGAACAGAGCACCCTGCGGCAAGCCGCGCACCAGTTGTGCCGACAGCGCAATGACCACCAGCAACACGCCCAGATAGACACGGTACTCGCGCGCCGATTGCAGCGCCGGCCGCAAACCGCCGCGAAACGCCTGCCACAGGTTCGACACCAGTGTCGGCATCAGCAGGGCCGCCAGCGCCGGTTCGGCGGGCAGGAAGCTGGCCAGCCCGGAAATCATGATCATCGGCATGGCAAACCCGATGGCCCCTTTGACGAAAGAGGCCACCAGCGTCACCAGCACGGCCACCCCGAGGATCAGCGGCGACGGGGCAAAATATAACGAGTCCAAGGTCTTCCCTTCCTCAACTGCGCCCTGTCTGCCCCAGCTGACGCTGCAGCGCAAAAGAAGTTGCGGTCATATTGCTGCAAGTTACCATTCGATATTGAAAAAATGTTGCGCTGCGACTGCGAAATGATTATTCCGGCACCCGAAAGATGAAAGGAACCGATTCATGCCCCATGATGGCCAGTCCCTGCCCGAATCCGGTGCCGCGCCGGTGCTCGATGACCTGCTCAGCCTGACCCGTGCCGCCGTCGCCCCTGTCGAGGCGCTGCTGGAGGCCGCGAAGGACAGCGTGCGCGCGCAAGTGTCCCGCGACGGACGCGTTTCCGGCGCCCTGATCGAAGCCAACCAGACCGCCGCGCATGGTCTTGCATGGCTGGCCACCTACGTGGAATCGCTGCGCCAGATGCAGGCCTGGGCCGAGCGTGTGCAGGCCGAGGGCAAGTTCGGCGAGACCGAGCAACTGCTGCTGCAAATCGCCTTCGGCGAGTACCTGCAACAGATCTCGGGCGGCATCCTGATGACCCAGGGCGAAATCATTCGCCCCCATGATCTGGGGCTGGACGCCGATGCGCTGGCCGGGCTGGACACCGATGCGATCCGCACCCTGTCGCGCCACGGCAACAGCCAGACCGCCCGCACCCGGCTGGTGGCGCTGATGCAGGAGCATTCGGCCAACATCACCGTCGGCACCACCGGGCTGGACGACGAGCTGGAGATGATCCGCGAGCAGTTCCGCCGCTTTGCCGTGGACCGCGTGATCCCCGACGCCCACGAGTGGCATCTCAAGGATGAGCTGATCCCGATGGAAATCATCGAGGAACTGGCCGAGATGGGCGTCTTCGGCCTGACCATCCCCGAGGAATTCGGCGGCTTCGGTCTGTCGAAAGCCTCGATGTGCGTGGTGTCCGAAGAACTGTCGCGCGGCTACATCGGTGTCGGCTCGCTGGGCACAAGGTCGGAAATCGCCGCCGAGCTGATCCTCTGCGGTGGCACCGAGGCGCAGAAACAGCACTGGCTTCCCAAGATCGCCAGCGCCGAGATCCTGCCGACCGCCGTCTTCACCGAACCCAACACCGGCTCGGACCTTGGCGCGCTGCGCACCCGTGCGGTCATGGATGGCGACGACTGGTCGATCACCGGCAACAAGACCTGGATCACCCATGCGGCCCGGACCCATGTGATGACCCTGCTGGCCCGCACCAACCCGGATTCCACCGATCATCGGGGCCTGTCGATGTTCCTGGCCGAGAAGACCCCCGGCACCGACGAAAACCCCTTCCCCACCGCCGGCATGACCGGCGGCGAGATCGAGGTTCTGGGCTATCGCGGCATGAAGGAATACGAGCTTGGCTTCGACAACTTCAAGGTCAAGGGCGAGAACCTGCTGGGCGGCGAGGAAGGCAAGGGCTTCAAGCAGCTCATGGAGACCTTCGAAAGCGCCCGCATCCAGACCGCCGCCCGCGCCATCGGCGTGGCGCAATGCGCGCTGGATATCGCCATGCAATACGCCATCGACCGCAAGCAATTCGGCAAGTCGCTGATAGACTTCCCGCGCGTGTCGGGCAAGCTGGCGATGATGGCCACGGAAATCATGATCGCGCGCCAGCTGACCTATTTCTCGGCCTGGGAAAAGGATCACGGCCAGCGGTGCGACCTTGAGGCCGGGATGGCCAAGCTGCTGGGCGCCCGTGTCGCCTGGGCGGCGGCGGACAACGGTTTGCAGATCCACGGCGGCAACGGCTTCGCGCTGGAATACCAGATCAGCCGGGTTCTGTGCGACGCCCGCATCCTCAACATCTTCGAGGGTGCCGGAGAGATCCAGGCGCAAGTGATCGCACGGCGTTTGCTGGGCTGATCCGCTTCTGGTCAGGACGGGAGTTCCCCCCTTCCGTCCCAAAAAAAGGCGCCCCCCGGCGCCTTTTTCTGTATCTGCAGGTGGCGTCCGGGGCCCACCCTAAGTCACCGGTCAGCCTATAACCCCTCGGACACCCACTCGCGGGCGTCGTCCTCGTCATCCGCATCGAAGCTTTTCATCTCGACCGTGGTGACGGGATCGGCCAGCTTGGCAAGGCTTTCCATCCAGCCCCCGGCGCCGACCAGCGCATAGCGGTGCAGGTTGCGGATGGCGGCCATCTTGGCGGTCCAGAGCGGGCCGCTGATCAGCATGGACGGGGCAAACCCGGCAAAATTGGTCACCCGCACCAGCAGCGAAATGCGCCGCCCCTCGCCCGGCGTTTCCGCCAGCATGGTGTTCAGCCGGTCGATCACCGCATCGGCATCGGACTGCTGGATGACACCGTCGATCTCGTAGGCCAGAACATGCGGATGCGGCGGATCCAGAAAGCGCACCGCCGGCACCGGAGTTTCAGGCGCGGCACCTTCGTCCAGAACAAAGGTGCGGGCCGCCAGCCGATCGTCGGGATCGAAGGTCTGGTACTCCAGCCCCGGCATCAGGTGACCGGCGGCGCGCATCACCGTGGCGATCCATTGCTTGTCGGTCACGGCGGCAATGCGCCCGAACCGCCGCAGATGTGGCAGCAGCGCGGTTTCGACCTTCACATCCTCGGCCACGGCCCCGGCAGACACATCGCTGATCCCGGTCAGGTCAAGCAGCAGGTTTATCTTGCCGTCTTCCTCCAACAGATCGCGCACCGCGTCGTCGACCGCCTGGATATCCGACGCACTGACCTGGTCTCTCAGGTCAAGCGACAGGGTCTGCGGGCCGATTTTCTCGATGATGATCATGGTGAAGCCTCCGGTTGCGACAAGAACGGACAGAAAGACCCCGACAGGATCCCCCCGCGCCCCTCACTATGTCGGGACTGGCAATTGAACTTCAATTCTTGAACTTGCGGAAATCTCCCGCAACATGGGCCGTCGGCAGACCCGCCGCAGACTTGCAGGAGATTTCAGATGTTCATGTCCCGTGCCGCGCTTGCGCTTGCCCTGGCCACCGCCGCAAGCGGCGCTTTTGCGCAAAGCCCGGTCAACCCGCTTGAGCCTGCCCAGCATTGGCGCCTGACCACGCTCAACGGCGAACGCTTCCCGGCGCTGGCGCGCTTCAGCCTGGCCATCGACAGGCGCATCGCCGGTCGCGCGCCCTGCAACAGCTTCCTGGCCACGCTGGACGGCACCGCAGACAGTTTTACCATTGGCCCCATCGTCTCGACCCGCGCCGCCTGCGAGAACATGGCCGAAGAGACCGAGTTTCTGCGGGTGTTCGGCGCGACCACAAGCGCCCGACTGGACGGCGAAAACCTGGTGATGACCGGGCCGGACGGCTCTGAACTGGTGTTCGTGAAGACCGATCCGCCGGAAACCTAGACCCGCGCCAGCAGATCCAGCAGCCGCTGGCGCGCGGCGGGCAGCGGGGGTTTGGGGCCACGTGGCGTCAGGTGTTGGCTCCAGAAATAGCCTGTAGTGGCCAGCGCCTGCGCAATCTGGGCGTTGTCGCCATCGCCACCGGGCAACATGCAGGGCGGCAGCGGCAGCAGTTTGTCGGCCCAGTCCCCGGCCCCTTTGGCGGTCACCGCGCGCCCGCTGCGGGGCGAGACATAGGCCAGACCCCCGGTCGCCCCGGTCACGGCACAGACCGACAGGTCCAGGCCAAACCCCAGCGCTTCCAGCAGCGCCAGTTCCCAATGCAGATAGGCCAGCGGCCAGGCCTCGGTGATCGGCATCAGGTCCAGCAGGGTGCGGCTGCGGTCGTAGATCCCGGGCACCGCCTCGCGTTCGGGCAGGGCCACGGCCAGCAGGCCGCAAACGGCGTTCAGCCCGGCCAGCGCCAGCCGGTCGCCCATGATACCGGGCATGCGTGACCGCAGCGGTTCCACCGTAAAAGCGCCAAGATGATCTTCCAGCCGCGCGCGCCACGCCACCGACACTTGCGCACCCGGTTGCAGCACGGGAGCCATGCGCCGCCCGGCCCCGCCACGCACGATGCCGGCGTGGCGGCCGTGCGCTTCGGTCAGAACCTCGATGATCGCGGCACTTTCTCCATGCCGACGCATGGTCAGAAGCACCCCTTCGTCGCGCCAATCCATGAGGCTGATCTAGGGCGCAAACCGGGGCCGATGCAACGGTGATCAGGTCAGGCCGACATGATCCAGCAGGTCGCGGCCCTCGCGGCTTTCGACCTCGACGATCCACAGGTCGCGGTCGCGGTCCTTCTGGCGGGCCAGCACCGCGTCGACCTCGGCCTCGGGGCCTTCGGCCAGCACCATCCAGCTGCGCTCGCCGGTCATCAGGTCATACGAGCGCTGCTTGGCCACCGCCTTGCCGTCCAGCGTCGCCAGCTTGACGATCACCGGCCCCGAGGTCGGATCGCCCTTCGCCGCGATATAGGCCGGGATGTGTTCGATCTGAAGCCGCCGCAAATAGGCCTTCACCCAAAGATCGGCAGCCAGACGGATCACCTGTTGCCGTCCTTGAAGTCGAGCCCCATCTCGTCATAGCGCTCGGATTCTTCCTGCCAGTTGGTTCGCACGCGCACCTGCAGGAACAGATGCACCTTGCGGCCCAGGAATTCTTCCATCTCGACGCGGGCCGCCTGCCCCACGGCCTTGATGGTCTCGCCCTTGTTGCCCAGCACGATGCCCTTGTGGCCGTCACGGCTGACATAGATCACCTGATCGATGCGGGCGGAGCCGTCCTTGCGATCCTCCCACTTCTCGGACTCGACGGTCAGCTGATAGGGCAGTTCCTGATGCAGGCGCAGGGTCAGCTTCTCGCGGGTGATCTCGGCGGCAATCATGCGCATGGGCAGATCGGCGATCTGATCCTCGGGATACAACCACGGACCCACCGGCAGTTCCTCGGCCAGCCATTTGCGCAACGTGTCGACGCCATGGCCCTTCTCGGCCGAAATCATGAACGTATGCACGAACGGAAAGCGGTCGTTCAGATCCTTGGTCAGTGCCAGCAGCACCGGCGCCTCGACCCGGTCGATCTTGTTGATGGCCAGCGCCACGCGCTGCTTCGGCACGGCACGTTCGGCCAGCGCCTCAAGGATTTTCTCGACGCCCTCGGTCACGCCGCGATAGGCCTCGACCAGCAGCACGACGACATCGGCATCCGCCGCCCCGCCCCAGGCCGCAGCCACCATGGCGCGGTCCAGACGCCGGCGCGGGCGGAACAGGCCCGGCGTGTCAACAAAGACGATCTGGCTGGCACCTTCCATCGCGACGCCGCGAATGCGGGCGCGGGTGGTCTGCACCTTGTGGGTGACGATCGAGACCTTGGCCCCGACCATGCGGTTCAACAGGGTCGATTTTCCGGCATTGGGCTCGCCGATCAGGGCGACGAACCCGGCGCGGGTCTGGTCAGGGGTGTCAGTCATGTGTGCCCGCCTCCATGCGGGTCAGAAGCGCGCGCGCGGCGGCCTGTTCGGCCTGCCGCTTGGATCCGGCAGAGGCCCGTTCGACCTCGCCACTGTCCAGCCGGGCCTCGATGGTAAAGACGGGGGCGTGGGCCGGGCCGCTGCGGTCGGTCTCCACATACCGCGGCGGCGCCAGCTTGCGCGCCTGCGCCCATTCCTGCAGGGCGGTCTTGGGGTCGCGGGCGTCGGCCTCGACATTGGCGATCCGGTCGCCCCAATGGGTCAGGATCACGCGGCGCGCCGCTTCCAGCCCGCCATCCTTGTAGACGGCGGCGATCACCGCCTCCATGGCGTCGCCCAGCAGGGCTTCCTTGCGGCGCCCGCCCGACAGCATTTCCGACCGGCCCAGCCGCAGCACCGTGCCCAGCCCGACAGCGCGGGCCACATCGGCACAGGTTTCCTTGCGCACCAGCGCGTTGAAGCGCGGCGCAAGCTGGCCTTCGGGGGCGGTCGGGTCGGCAGCCAGCAGGGTTTCGGCCATCACCAGCCCCAGCACCCGGTCGCCCAGAAACTCCAGCCGCTGATTGTCCTTGCGGTTGGGCGTCGCCACCGAGGGGTGGGTCAGCGCCTCTTGCAGCAGCGCGGGCGCGCTGAAGTCATGCCCCAGCCGCGCCGCGAAGTCCTTTTGTTCCGCCGACAGCGCCAAGGCTCAGTTCAACCCTTTGAAGAACCGGTCGCTGCGCCAGGTCCAGAAATAGAAGATCGACCTGCCCGCCGACGAGAACATCACCCGGTCAGCCCGGCCGATCAGGTTCTCGAACGGTACAAAGCCCACGCCACGCGCCGACTGCGGCACCCGGCTGTCGTTCGAGTTGTCGCGGTTGTCGCCCATGAAGAAGAAATTGCCTTCGGGCACGGTATACACCGGGGTGTTGTCCAGCGCGCTGTCGCGGATGTTCAGCGTGTCATAGCTTTTGCCGCTGGGCAGGGTTTCGGTGTAGCGGGTCTTGGTGCACAACCCGCCGATGCCCACCGGGCCGTTCTCGCACTGCGGGCGGTTGCCCACCGGGCCCTGCGGCTCGAACACTTCCTCGAAAAGGCCGGCTTCCTCGCGCGGGACGGGTTCGCCGTTCAGGAACAGCTGGCCATTGCGCATCTGCACCTTGTCGCCGGGCAGGCCGATCAGGCGCTTGATGAAATCCGCGCCGGTGACCGGGTGGCGGAACACCACGATATCCCCGCGCTCGGGCTCCGAAGCCAGGATCCGGCCCGGAATGAACGGACACATCGAGAACGGGCAGGAGTGCTGGGAATAGCCATAGGCCATCTTGTTGACGAACAGGAAATCGCCGATCAGCAGCGTGTCCTTCATCGAGCCCGACGGGATCCAGAACGGCTGGAAGAACAGCGTGCGGAACACGCCTGCGATCAGCAGCGCGTATACGATCGTCTTGATGGTCTCGACGATGCCGCCGTCTTTTTCGGCCTTGCTTGCCATGGTTCTGGATCCTGCCTCGGGAATGACTTCGGGCTTCTTTGCGGCCCGTGGCTGCGGGTGTCAAGTTGCGCGTCCCGGGCGGGCAAGGTCAGCGGCGGCGGCACGCCCGTTCCAGCAGGGTCACCCCGGTGACGGTCATGAATATCCGGGCGATGTGCAGGGCCGCAACGAAGGGCACTTCCAGCCCCAGGGTAAAGGCGATCAGGCTCATTTCCGCCAGCCCGCCGGGAGCATAGGCCAGCAGCGCCTCGGCAAAGGGGATAGCGGTCAGATGCGCCAGCGCCAGGCCGAACAGGATGGTCGTGATCAGCAACAGGGTCGTGGCGCCCAGCGAATGCCCCAGCACCCTCAGGATGCGTGCCGGAGAGGTTCCGGCAAACCGGCAGCCGATGCCCGCGCCCAGAATCACCTGCGTCCCGGCCAGGATGACCGACGGCACCTGGAAATCGGTGATGTCGCTTGCGTGCAGCCCGGCGCTGACCAGCATTGGCCCGATCAACAACGGCGCTGGCAGGTGCAACAGCCGCCCCAGCCGGGCACCGATCAGGGCCGAGACCGCGAACCATGCCGCCCCGGTCAGCCCCAATGCGGCCAGCGGTCGCCAGGTGACACTGCGGCCCGCCAGATCGGCGCCGGTGACGAACTGGATGAGCACGGGCACCAGCATCACCACAAGGAAGATCCGCGCCGCATGCATCAGTGAAATTGTCGTCGGATCGCCGCCGGCCTTCTCTCCCATCAGGATCATGTCCACCAGCCCGCCCGGCATGGCCGAGTAGAACGCCGTGGGCCGGGACAAGCCCGCCACGCGCGACAGGTACACAAAGGCGCTGCCCCCGGCGACCAGCAGGAACGGCACAAGGATCGCCAACGGCAGCAGCCAATCGCGCAATCCGCCCAGCATGTCCCCGTTGAAAGACGTGCCCAGCATCGCCCCCATCACCACGATGAACGGGTTGCGCAGCCGGTCAGGCAGACGCACCGGCACCTGCAACAGCGCCGCCAGCCCGGTCGCCGTCATCGCCCCCAGCATCCAGGCCAGCGGAACGTTCAGCCACCAGAACAGCGCACCGCCAAGCGCGCCGATGCCAAGCGCAAGGGCCAGTCCCGGCCAAGGGAAAGGAAGGGTTGATCGGTCCGCCATGGCACAATCGCTAATACAGGAGTCATTCGGGAACAATGCCACGGGGCGGTGCATCGCCGGGTGGCGCGTCGCGTCGTGGTGCCTCTGTGAAGCGGGCCTTGGATGTTCCGGGCCAGCCTTTCCGCCGGTTTTCCGATCGCCGTCGGACACGGGTGCCGCGCCGGTTGCGCCGAGGCCCCGGTCGACTGGCTGCAGCCCACCGCCGAAGGCGCGTAGCGGCTACAGCGGCCGCGCCTCGATCACCACGAAGGCCTGCGCCCAGGGATGATCGTCGGTCAGGGTGACATGGATGATGGCCTCGTGCCCCGGCGGGGTCATCGCGGCCAGCCGATCGGCGGCCCAGCCGGTCACCTGCATCACCGGCTGTCCGGACGGCAGATTTGTTACGGCCATATCCTTCCACGAGATGCCCATGGCGAGCCCGGTGCCAAGCGCCTTCGAACAGGCCTCTTTCGCGGCCCAGCGTTTGGCATAGGTGCCGGCCACATCGGCACGGCGTTCGGCCTTGCGCTGTTCGGTCTCGGAGAACACGCGGGTCTTGAACCGGTCGCCGAAGCGGTCCAGCGTCCCGGCAATCCGTTCGATATTGGCCAGATCGGTGCCGATGCCCAGGATCATGCGCTGCTCTCCCCACGTTTTGACCGACATAGCCAAGCCTGCCGGGGCTGACCAGAGCGGGCATCGCGGATGCCTGTTTTCCCAACCGGACAGGCGCGCCGATTCGCGTTATTCTGACCCTAGGTAAACATCAAGAGGAGACAGACCATGCCCCGCATGACCCATGTGATCCTTGCCAGTGCCCTGAGTATCCTGCCGCTGTCAGCCAAGGCAGCCACCTTCCAGATCGATTTCAGCCTGGCCGGATCCAACAACATCATCGGAACCTTCACCGCGCCCGCAGGCGGCGGCCCGGTCAGCAACCTGATGGTGCAGATGTTCAACGTGCTGTTCGACACCCGCATCGATGCCGGAGGATCGTTCGACTACGATCCGGCGGCCGGGGATTTCGTGAACTACAGCGCGTTTCCGACCTATACCAACGCCACCGCTAACGCGACCTGCGCGGCCACGCAGTGTACCTTGCAGATCTATCCGCTGCCCAACGATCCGACGCCGGGCGACTATCTGGCGGTGGACGGAAATCTCAACAACATCGACGATGGCACGAAATACGCCATCTCGGGCCCCTCGCCCGTGCCGCTTCCGGCGGCCGCCGGCCTGTTGGCGCTGGCCCTGGGCGGGTTGGCGGCCCTGCGATTGCGTCGGGGCTGACCGAAAAACGCCGCCCCCATGGGGACGGCGCAATATTCGGGTTCGAGGCTGGCGTCAGGCGCTCAGAACGCTGTCGCAGCGCCCGCAGACATCGGCGTGGCTGTGGGTGCCCACATCCGGCAGGATCTTCCAGCAGCGCTGGCATTTCGCGCCCTCGGCCTTGGCAAAGACCACGCCCACACCGGGCACATCCGGCAGGGTAAAGGCCCCTTCGGGCACCGGTTCGACGCGCAGGTCGATCTGCGAGGTGATGCAGATGGTGGCGAACTTCTCGGTGTCGTCGCCGATCTTGTCGCGCATCTCCTGCGTCAGATAGACGATGGGGGCGGCCTCCAGCGAGGAACCGATGGTCTTGGACTGACGCTCAAGCTCCAGCGCGCCGGTCACAACGCGGCGCAGGGCGCGCAGCGACAGCGACCATTCGGCCAGCACCGGGTCATGCCAGTTGGTCGGCGTGTCCGGCATGTCTTGCAGGTGGACCGAACTGTCATCGCCGGGGAACCGCTGCAGCCAGACCTCTTCCATGGTGAACACCAGGATCGGTGCCAGCCAGGTGGTCAGCCGGTGGAACAGGATATCCAGCACCGTCAGCGCCGACCGGCGGGCCAGGCTGTCCATGCCGTCGCAATACAGCGCGTCCTTGCGGATGTCGAAATAGAAGGCCGACAGATCCACCGTGGCAAACTGGAACACCTTCTGGAACACGCCCTGGAAATCGAAGTCGGCATAGCCTTCCTTCACTTCCCGATCCAGCTTTTCGACAATGTGCAGGATCAGCTGTTCCAGCGGCGGCATGTCGTCCCGCGCGACCCGGATCTCGTCGGAATAGTCGTTCAACGAGCCCAGTAGGAAGCGCATGGTGTTGCGCAGCCGGCGATAGCTGTCGGCCACGCCTTTCAGGATCTCCGGCCCGATCCGCTGGTCGGCGGTATAGTCGGACTGGGCCACCCAGAGCCGCAGGATATCGGCGCCGTACTGCTTGACCACCGTTTCGGGAACGATGGTGTTGCCCAGCGACTTGGACATTTTCATGCCCTTTTCGTCGAGCGTGAAGCCATGGGTCACGACGTTGCGATAGGGGGCCCGGCCCAGCGTGCCGCAGGCTTGCAACAGCGACGAATGGAACCAACCGCGATGCTGGTCGGTGCCTTCCATATAGACATCGGCGATGCCATCGGCCGAGCCGTCCTCGCGGTCGCGCAACACGAAGGCATGGGTCGAGCCGCTGTCGAACCACACGTCCAGGATGTCGAAGACCTGCTCGAAGTCGTCGGGGTTGTGATCCGCCCCCAGGAACCGTTGCTTGGCGCCCTCGGCATACCAGCAATCGGCGCCTTCGGCCTCGAAAGCCTCGGCGATGCGGGCGTTGACCACCGGGTCGCGCAGCAGGAAGTCCGGATCGGTCCGCTCGGCGCCCTTGCGCACGAAACAGGTCAGCGGCACGCCCCAGGCGCGCTGCCGTGACAGCACCCAGTCGGGACGTGTTTCGATCATCGAAAACAGGCGGTTGCGGCCCGTGTGCGGGGTCCATTGCACCAGTTCGTCGATAGATTTCAGGGCGCGCTCGCGGATGGTGGTGCCCATGACATCCAGACCGTCCCCCACCGGTTTGTCGATGGCGGCGAACCATTGCGGCGTGTTGCGGAAGATCACTGGCGCCTTGGAGCGCCACGAATGCGGGTAGGAGTGCTTGACCTGCCCGCGCGCGATCAGACCACCCGCTTCAACCAGCTTGTCGATCACGGCGCGGTTGGCCTTGCCTTCCTTGCCCTTGCGGTCAAACACCTGAAGCCCGGCGAAGAACGGCACATGCGCAAGAAACTCGGATTCCTCGCCCACGTTATATGTCATCCGGTCCATCCAGCCGCGTTTGACGAAACAGTCGTAGTCGTCGGCGCCATGGCTGGGGGCGGTGTGCACGAAGCCGGTTCCGGCCTCGTCGGTGACGTGGTCGCCGTCGATCATCGGCACGTCGTAGTCCCAGAACCCCTCGGCCCCGTCGAGACCGGCAAAAGGATGTTCCAGCGTCAGGGCAGACAATTCCTGCGTGCTCACATCGCGCACACGGCGGAAGCGGGTCACGCGGGATTTTTCCAGCGCCTCTGCGGCCAGCGTGTCGGCAAACAGGTAGACATCGCCGGGCTTGGTCCAGCTTTCGTCCTGCGTTTCCTCAACTTCAAACAGCCCGTAAGAGATCGCCGGATTGAAGGCGACCGCCTTGTTGGACGGGATCGTCCAGGGCGTCGTGGTCCAGATCACCACGCGGGCGGCGTGCAACTGGTCGGCCAGGATCGCCTGGTTTGCGCCGTCATAGTCGGCGCCTTCGTTCTGAACCGGCATCTGCGCATTGCCGCCCCGACGCACGCGGAACGGCACCCAGATCGTGTGGCTGCGATGATCGTGGTACTCGATCTCGGCCTCGGCCAGTGCCGTCTTTTCCACCGGCGACCACATCACGGGTTTCGAGCCCTGATAGAGCGTGCCGTTCATCAGGAACTTCATGAATTCCTCGGCGATGACCCGCTCGGCGTGGAAATCCATGGTCAGATAGGGATTGGCCCAGTTGCCGGTGACGCCCAGACGCTTGAACTCCTCGCGCTGGATATCGACCCAACCCTCGGCGAACTTGCGGCATTCCTGACGAAAGTCGACGACTGGAACCTCGTCCTTGTTCTTGCCCTTCTTGCGGTACTGCTCTTCGATCTTCCATTCGATGGGCAGGCCGTGGCAGTCCCAGCCGGGGATATAGCGCGCGTCACGGCCCATCATCTGGTGGCTGCGCACGATCATGTCCTTGATGGTCTTGTTCAGCGCATGGCCGATGTGCAGGTGGCCGTTGGCATAGGGCGGGCCGTCATGCAGCGTGAAGGGGCGGCGCGACGGATCGGCCTTGGCCTTGTCGCGCAGGCGGCCATAGATATCCATGTCCTCCCAGCGGGCCAGCCAGTCGGGTTCGCGCTTGGGCAGCCCCGCGCGCATCGGGAAATCGGTTTTGGGCAGGTTCAGACTATCTTTGTAGTCGATCGTTTCAGACGACATCGGTCAGCGTCCTTGAAGGTCGGGAAATCTGGGGGAATGAGAGCGGCGCGAGAGGTCCATACGCCTTGTCCCGGCAACTCGGATCAGAGCACCGGGCCGGTAATTCGCGCAATGATGGCGAGTGTCCATTCCATGGCGCGCTTATAGGACCGCCCGTGGGCGAGGTAAAGAGAGCGCGGCGCGGCGCTTACTCCAGCTGAACGATCACGAACCGCGCCTCGTCCTCGCCGATCGAGGTGGTGACATGGCCCGCGCCGTCGGTGTCTTCCATCCGCAGGATATCACCGGGGATCATCGTGATCGCAGAGCCATTGGAGGCCTCGACCCGTGTGCGCCCGGCCAGGCAATAGGCGATCTGGCGGCGCGGCGACGGATGGCGCGGGCCGGTCCATCCCGGTGGAAAGGCGACGTGGATGATCTGCGTACAGGCTTCGGGGTCTGACCGTGGCATCGGCGGCGCGGGCGGGGCAAACAGCCTTTCGGCCATGTCGATCGTGCCGTCGGTGAAGAACGACATGCCCTCGGCATCTTCGGTCAGGATGGTGCATTTCATCGGTCCGGCCTCCATGGTCCCGACCATGGCGCGGTTTTTCCCGCGCGACCAGTGGCCACCTTGCAGCTTGGCGGCCCAGACCGCAGGTAGGGGTCACCCCATGTTCAGGACGTCCCATGACCGACACCCCCATCGCCCCGCTGACCGAAGCCGACATCGACCGCGTGGTCCGCGCCTTTTACGCCGAGATCCGGGTGCATCCGGTGCTGGGGCCGATCTTTAACGGCCATGTGGGCACCGGGGCCGAGGAGTGGGCCGCGCATGAGGCCAAGATCGGCCGGTTCTGGAAGAGGGCGCTGCTGAAACAGCCCGGCTATGACGGCAACCCGATGGCGGTGCATCTGGCCGCCGGCGATGTGCGCCCGGACCATTTCGGCCCGTGGCTGGATCTGTTCGAAACCGTCACCCACCGCCTGCTGCCCGCCCCGCAGGCCGACGCCTGGACCACGCTGGCCCATCGCATCGGGCGCGGGCTGCGATTGGGGGTCGAGGATCGTCACCGCCCAACGGGCAGCGTGCCTCAACTGGGTTGAGTGTCCGAACCGAACAGCCCGGTCAGCGCCCGTTTCACCAGACGCGCGACCGAAGGGCGCTTGGCGGCAGTGAAGGGCAGCGGCCGGCAGACCTCGATCGCGGCAACGCCCACGCGGGCGGTCAGCGCGCCGTTGACCACGCCTTCGCCAAAACGACGTGACACGCGGCTGAGAACCGACCCCCCGGCGACCGAGCCGATCAGATCGTCGCCCACCGCCACCGCACCGGTGGCCACAAGATGGGTCAGCACGGCGCGCATCAGCCGCCAGGTGCCGAAGGTGCCGGCGCGGCCACCGTAGATCTCGGCAATGGTGCGGATCATCCGCAGGTTGGCGGTGGCCGCGGCCACCACATCGGCCAGCGCCAGCGGCACCAGCGCGGTGACGGTGGCCACCTGCCGAGCCGCCGATTCCACGGCGCGGGTGGCTTCGGTATCCAGCGGGCGCAGCAGGTCGCGTTCGACCACGCCCAGCACCGCGTCGGCATCGAAGCTTTGCTCGATCCGGGCGGGCATCCCGTCCAGCGCCCATTTCAGCTCGGCCCGCCCGTGGTAGAAGGCTGTCAGGTCGCGGGCGGTCTTGCGGGCTGCCTCCAGATCATTGTCGGCCAGGGCCGCGGTGGCCCGGTGCTGGAACTTGTCCAGTCGTCCCAGACGGGCGAAAGCCGCCACTTCGCGCAGCGCGATCAGCAGGCAGACCAGCCCGAAAGCCCCCAGAAGGGCGGCCACAAGGCCCGCCAGAACAGGGCTGCTGGCGATCAGCCTTTCCACCATGCTCCAGGCGGCCAGCGACAGGCCCGAGACCATGATGCCGCCCAGCAAGGCCCAGAACCACGTGGACAGCGCCCCGCGCCGCGACTGTTTCGCCATGCTGGCCAGCCGCTGCATCGCCGCCGGATCGTTTGGCAAAGTGCCGTCCAGATCCGGAACGGGCGGGGCAGACGACGGGCTTGGCGCCGCGTCCTCGGCCTCCAGATCGATCATCACGGGGCCATCGCGGTCACTCACGTCGGTGTCCTTTCCCAAGAATAGCGGATGTCGGGCAACTTTTCGTCGTTGCCTTGGCCATCGGTGCGGCGCAGTTCGACAAACCCCTCGCGCGCGTAAAACGCCCGCGCCTCAAGGTTCGCCTGAAACGTCCAGAGGTCCAGGCGCGATTGCTTTGCCTTGGCCGCGGACACCAACGCGTGCCCGATGCCCTGCCGACGCGCCTGTTGCGCAACATACAGGGCGTCGATCTCGGCCGCGCGCTGCGCCAGAAAGCCGACAACTTGCCGGTTCTGTTCGGCCACGGTCACGGCTTTCTGGTCGATGAGTTTGCCACAAAAGGCCTGGTTCTGCGATGGCGTGTGCAGGTTCGGCAACCAGGGTGTCCGCGTCAGCCAATCGGTCAGGATCGCGGCCATGGCGGGCGCGTCCTCGGGCCGGGCATCGCGCAGATGGAAGCCGGTCACAGGCGATCTCCGATCAGGAACTGCGCCGCGCGATCCATGCGGATGTGCGGCGGGCCGTCGCCCGGTTTCAGGCTTTGGGCCGCCGGGGCAAACCGCATGATCCCATAGTCACCGTCCAGCCACTTTTCGGCCCCGCTGCGCGCCGGCGCCAACAGCACAGCGGGATCATCGGGCAGCGCACCGGGATAGAAGGCGGCCTGACGGCCATCCTTCAGCAACCGGCCGCGCACCAGATCCAGCTTGCGGCCGTTGTGCTCGCGGGTTTCCTCGACCGTGGCGCGCAGGGCGGCCAGCGACAGGGCCAGCGTTTGCGCCCCGGCGAAATCGGCCCGCGACTTGGCGTCCTGCACCAGCGCCTCGGTGATCGCGGTCAGGCGGCCATGCTGGCTGTGATGCAAATGGTCGGCCTTGGTGGCGGCAAACAGCATCCGGTCCACCTTCTTGCCACCCAGCAGGCGTGACAGGAAACTGGACGATCCGGGGCGGAAGGCGGTCAGGATATCGGCCATGGTCCGGCGCAGATCCTCGACCGCGCGGGGGCCATCATGGATCGCCCCCAGCACGTCGGTCAGCACCACCTGCCGGTCGATACGGGCAAAGTGATTGCGAAAAAACGGCCGCACGACCTTGGACTTGTAGGCTTCGAACCGGCGTTCGAACTCCCGCGCCAGCGAGCCACGTGGCGCCGCGCCATCGGGCAGCGGTGCGAAGGTCAGCACCGGAGAGCCTTCCAGATCGCCCGGCAGAAGGAATCGCCCCGGCGTGCAATCCGAAAACCCGGCCTTGCGTGCCGCGTGCAGATGCTCGGTAAAGGCACGCGCCAGACCCTGCGCTGCTGGTTCGTCCAGGGGTTGGGAGACATCCACAGCCCCCAATGCGTCGCGATACACCTGCCCAGACGGGCGTTCGTCCAGCCGCGCCAGCGTCTCGCGCGACCATGTAGCGAAATCCTTGTCCAGCAGCGCCAGATCCAGCAGCCATTCGCCGGGATAGTCCACAATATCCAGGTGTAGCACCCGTGGCCCGGTCATCCCGCCCAACAGGCCGGTGGGTTTCAGCCGCAGCGACAGGCGCAGTTCCGACACCGCCCGCGTGCTGTCGGGCCAGTGCGGCGCGGGCCCCAACAGGGCGGCGCGATGCTGTTCGTAGTCGAAGCGCGGCACCGTATCGTCGGGCTGCGGTTGCAGGAAGGCGGTCAGGATGCGGCCCTCGGCGGCGGCGGCCAGTTGCGGCATCCGCCCCCGGTCGATCAGATTGGCCACCAGCGAGGTGATGAACACGGTCTTGCCGGCACGCGCCAGCCCGGTCACCCCCAGCCGCAGCGTCGGTTCGAAGAAGGTTTCAGACACGCTGGCCCCGGCATCCTCGACCGTGCGCACCAGCCCGTCGGCGGTGCGCGCCAACCCGTCCGTAATACTGCCCAGCACCACATCTGCCCCCGAATGACCTTTGTTTCGAGATATGGCTTTGACGCGCGTTTTACCAGTGCGGGCGCGTTGCACAGGCGCGCGCGGGACGCTAGAGGACCGCCATGCCCCGTTTTGCCTTGAAAATCGAATATCACGGCGCCCCTTTCGCCGGGTGGCAGCGCCAGAAAGAACAGCCCTCGGTGCAGCAGGCCTTGGAACAGGCGCTGCGCAAGCTTGATCCCACGGTGGATACGATCGCCGCCGCCGGGCGCACGGATGCGGGGGTGCACGGGCTGGCCCAGGTGGCCCATTGCGACATGGTGCGCGACTGGGATCCGTTCCGCCTGTCCGAGGCGCTGAACCATCACCTCAAGCCCGCGCCGGTGGCGATCTTGGCCGCCGCGCGGGTGGCCGATGACTGGCACGCGCGGTTCTCGGCAACCGAGCGGCGCTATATGTTCCGGCTGCTGGCGCGCCGCGCGCCGGTCACCCATGACGCCGGGCTGGTCTGGCAGGTCAAGCAGCCGCTGGACGGCGCCGCGATGCAGGCCGGGGCCGACCGTTTGCTGGGCCACCATGATTTCACGACCTTCCGGTCCACCATTTGTCAGGCCGACAGCCCGATGAAAACGCTGGACGAACTCAGGGTCGAGGAAATCGCGCGCTCGGATGCGGTGGAGTACCGGTTCCACGTCCGCGCCCGGTCTTTCCTGCACAACCAGGTGCGCAGCTTCGTCGGCACGCTGGAGCGGGTCGGTGCCGGGGCCTGGACCCCGGACGATGTGACCGCCGCCCTGAACGCGCGCAACCGCGCCGCCTGCGGACCGGTCTGCCCGCCGCAGGGGTTGTACCTGGCCGGCGTGGGGTACAAGGACGACCCCTTCGCCCCCTAGTAGCTGTAGTCGGCGTAGATCCGCGTCAGGTCGCCGTTCCAGTCGCCATTGTAGCGCCCCAGCAATTCGTCTGCCGGGGTACGACCGGATTCGACGCTTTCCTGCAGGGCGTTCAGGAAATGGGTCTCGTCCGGGATCAGCCCGTTGGCGCCGGGGCGTGCCCGCGCTTTCAGCCCGGCCTCGGCAATGTCCACGACCTCGCGCGCCAGATCCTGCATGAGCTGACCGTTCACGCGGGCCTGCAAGCCGTCGACCGAAGCCGCCACGCGCCAGGCCTCGCGGGTTTCGGCATTCCAATCCTTGACCAGATCCCAGGCCGCATCCAGCGCGCCTTGATCGTAAGTCAGCCCGACCCAGAGCGCCGGCAGCGCGCACAGTCGCCGCCACGGGCCGCCGTCGGCGCCGCGCATCTCGATGAATTTCTTGATCCGGGCTTCGGGGAAGATCGTGGTCAGGTGATCGGCCCAGTCCGACAGGGTCGGCACCTCGCCCGGCAACGCCGGAAGCTGGCCCTTCAGAAAATCGCGGAACGACTGGCCAAGCGCGTCGATGTATTTGCCGTCGCGGTAGACGAAATACATCGGCACATCGAGCGCATAGTCCACCCAGGCGTCAAAGCCGAACCCGTCCTCGAACACGAAGGGCAGCATGCCCGTGCGATCCGGGTCCAGATCCCGCCACACCCGCGAGCGCCACGACTTGTGCCCGTTCACCTTGCCTTCGAAGAAGGGCGAATTGGCAAACAGCGCCGTGGCCACAGGTTGCAGGGCCAGCGCAACGCGCAGCTTCTGAACCATGTCCGCTTCAGAGGCGAAATCGAGGTTCACCTGCACAGTGCAGGTCCGGTACATCATCTGTTTGCCGTGAGTGCCAACCTTGTCCATGTAGCTGGTCATCAGCGCATAGCGGCCCTTGGGCATCACCGGCATCTGGTCGCCGGTCCAGATCGGCGCAGCGCCCAGCCCGATGAAGCCGACGCCCAGATGATCCGACACGTCGCGCACTTCGCGCAGGTGGGTGTTCACCTCGTCACAGGTGCCGTGGATGGTTTCCAGCGGCGCGCCCGACAGTTCCAGTTGTCCACCCGGCTCAAGGCTGACGTTGGCACCGTCCTTCTCCAGCCCGATGATGTTTTCGCCTTCCATCACCGGCGCCCAGCCAAAGCGGTCGCGCAACCCTTCCAGCACCGCCTTGATCGAGCGTTCGCCCTCGTACGGCAGCGGTTTCAGGGTATCGCGGCAATAGGCAAATTTCTCGTGCTCGGTGCCGATGCGCCAATCGTCCTTCGGCTTGCACCCGTCCGCAAGATAGGCGGCCAGTTGATCGCGATGTTCGATCGGACCGCCGCCCGATTGGGGAATAGACATGAGATGCGGCTCCGAACTTTGGTCAGTTGAACCTGACAGGTGAAAGGAAATGACCCGTGTGTCAATCCGCGCCCGGCTTGGACGAGGTCACGGGCATCAGCCAATCGCCCTTCGGGGGATCGACTCCGGGCCGCTGCCAGACCACGTAGACCGCGCCCTGGTTGACCTGCCGGGCCAGCAGCAGCCGTTCGGTCCGAAACCCCGGCAGTTGCGCAAACGCATCCAGAAGCGCCTCGACCCCGGTGGCGGTCACCGGAATGTGAAGCGTCGTGCCATCGGATTCGCGCAGGGTCCAGTGATCGGGCCGACCGCGCGGGTCCAGCGCCACCTCGGCCAGTGCCCGGACCGACACCGCGCCGCCATCCAGCGGGCCGTAATAGGCGATGCGCGCTTCGTCCACCTCGACCACGCCCGGCCCGTTGCCATCGGTACGAAACCGCATCCGCTGCAGGCCAAGCGCCACAAGCACCACCCCCAGCACCATGGCGGGGATCGAAGTCCAGAACATGATCCCATGGGAACTGAGCATCCACCACAAGGCGAAGGCGGCCACCGCGAGACCGCCGATCAGCTCGCGCGCGTGCCAGAAGGCGTGGCGCAGTTCCGGGCGGATGAAATCTTTCAATGCAGCACCTCGCAGGCATCGGCAAATCGTTCAATAGGGACTCGGCCAAGCCGAATCCGCGTCAGCCCAGCCTCGCAATCCCGGGCGCGGGATGCAAATGACGGGACCGGGATCGGCGGATCACGCCCAATCCCCCAATGCCTGCTGCCAGACCGTCATGGCGGCCACGGCAGCGGTATCGGCGCGCAGGATGCGCGGGCCAAGGCTGACCGGCACGGCCTGGTCCATCGCCATCAACCGCGTGCGTTCCTCGGCGCTGAACCCACCTTCGGGACCGATCAGGATCGCCCAGGGGCCCGGACCGGCCACGGTCAGCCCCAGCCCCTCCCCCGCGCGGGTCTCATCGCAGAACATCAACCGGCGGTCGGCGGGCCAATCGTCCAGCAGCGCGGACAGGCGGGTCAGGGCGGTCACTTCGGGCACGAAGGTGCCGCCGCATTGCTCGGCGGCCTCGATGGCATGGGCTTGCAGCCGATCCTGCCGGATCCGTTCGGAGTTGGTGAAGGCGGTCTGCACCGGGCAGATGCGCGCGGCCCCCATCTCGGCGGCCTTTTCGACGATGAAATCGGTGCGCGCCTTCTTGATCGGGGCAAACAGCAGCCACAGGTCGGGCGGCGTCTGCAAGGGCCGGGTCTGTTCGGCACAGACCAGCACACCGCCGCGCTTGCCGGCCTCGGCCACCTCGGCGCGGAACTCGCCCGACACCCCATCGAACAGCCGCACCGCATCGCCCACGGTCAGCCGCATCACCCCGAACAGGTAATGCGCCTGATCCCGCGTCAGCGGAACCGATTGTCCCTTGGCCAAGGGATGCTCTACATAGAGCCTGATCTTTGCTGCGGTTTTCGCGTTCGACATGAGGCCTAGATATGACCGACTCGCCCCAAGCGCCAGAGGGACAGGTGTTCGACGCGGTGCGCGGCAACTGGGTGGACCATCGCGCGCCGGACTGGGCGCGCTCGTATTTGCGTCTCAGCCGGGCGGATCGGCCGGTCGGCACATGGCTGTTGCTGCTGCCGTGCTGGTGGGGCGTCCTGCTGTCGGCGGCCAGCGGCGCGGGGCTGGGCTGGCACGGGCTGTGGATCATGCTTGGCTGCGGGCTGGGCGCCTGGTTGATGCGCGGCGCCGGCTGCACGTGGAACGACATCACCGATCGCGAGTTCGACGCCGCCGTGACCCGCACACGGTCGCGGCCGATTCCGTCGGGACAGGTCAGCGTGCGGGGGGCGGTGGCCTGGATGGGCCTGCAGGCGCTGCTGGCCTTCGCGATCCTGCTCAGCTTCAACCTGAATGCCATCCTTCTGGGCGTGGCCTCGCTGGCGCTGGTGGCGATCTATCCCTTTGCCAAACGGTTCACCTGGTGGCCGCAGGTCTTCCTGGGGCTGGCCTTCAACTGGGGTGCGCTGCTGGCCTGGACGGCGCATGACGGGCGGCTGGGGTGGCCGGCGGTGCTGTTGTACCTGTCCGGGCTGGTCTGGACCCTGTTCTACGACACCATCTATGCCCATCAGGACAAGGAAGACGACGCGCTGATCGGGGTGAAATCCACGGCCCGGCTGTTCGGCAGCAACACCCATCGCTGGTTGACCCTTTTCCTGTGGGGGTCGGTGGCACTGATGGCGCTGGCAATCTGGGCGGCCTTTGCCGGTCAGGGGCTGACGGCGGCAGGTGCCCTGGCGTTTCTGGCGGTGCCGGGCTTTGCCGCGCATCAGCTTTGGCAGCTGCGCCGCTTGCAGACCGAAGACGCCGACAACTGCCTGTCGCTGTTCCGCAGCAACCGCGACACCGGGCTGATTCCTGCCGCTGCCTTTGCGTTAGCCCTTTTGCTTTGATTGATCTCGCGCGCGTGGCTTCGTAAAGACACGGAGCCTCCCTGACGGTCGGAAGTCCTCATGCGTCCCATTGCGATCCTTGCCCTCAACCTCGTAACGCTCGGCCTCGGCGCCGGGGCCTGCGTGGTGGTGGCCCAACATGCGGTCGAACTGGTGGAAGAGCGCGCGGGTACGGCACTGGAAACCGCGCTGGCCAATGGCGGCTTCGACTGGGTCACGGTCGAGATCGACGGGTTGCAGGCGCGGCTGGGCGGCGAAGCCCCGGACGAAGCCGAGCGATTCCGCGCCCTGCGCGCGGCGGGCGCGGTGGTGAACCCCGTCAACCTGCGCGACGGGATGAGCGTAGCCGACCCCGACGCGCCGCCGCCCCCGGAATACCGGTTCGAACTGATGCGCAACGGCGCCAAGGTGACGGCGCTGGGGCTGATCCCCGGCGGCGGCGCGGCCAAGGCGATGCTGCTGGACACGCTGGCTGAAATCGAAGGTGTGACTACGGTGTCGGGCCTTCTGTCCACCAGCCCCGATGCCCCGCCCGAGGGGTGGGAGACAGCCGTGAAGGCCGGCGTCGCCGTGGTGCGCGGCCTGAACAACGCGCGGGTAGAGCTTTCGGCCGAGGCGATGACCGTCACCGGGCTGGCCCCGGATGCCGAGACCAAGACGTACCTTGAAGAAGGCTTGGCCAGTCAGATCGGCGATCAGATCGTTTTGGTGTCCGATTTCTCGGTGCCGCCGCCGGTGGTATCGCCCTTCGTGACCCGGTTCCGCATCGACGACGCTGGCCCCCGGTTCGAAGCCTGCTCGGCCAGTTCCGCAAAGGGGCGCCAGCAGATCGAGGCCGCAGCCCGCAACGCCGGGGCGCAGATCGATGACAACACCTGCGCGGTCGCGATGGGCGCACCGGATACGCAATGGGATCGCGTCACAGCACACGGCATCGACACGCTGACCCAGATCGGTGCGGGCATTCTGACGATCTCGGATCTCAGCATCTCGATCACGCCGGGCGCCGAGGTTCTGCCGCAACCGCTGGACCATGCCCTTGCCGCCTTCGAAGCCGACCTGCCCGACACCTACCAACTGACAGTGGCCCCGGTGCCAGGGGTCGCTCAGGGGGTCGCCGCTGCCGAAGCCGTGTTCTCGGCCACACTCAGCCCGGAAGGGCAGGCCATCATCCGGGGCAGCACGGTGGATCGCCACGCCCGCAACGTGGTCGAAACGCTGGTCGCGGCGCGGTTCCCCCGCGACATGCTGCATGTCTCGCTGCGCCAGCAATCCGGCCTGCCCGAAGGTTGGTCGGCGCGGGTGTTGGCCGGGCTGGATGCCTTTGCAGCGCTGGAAACCGGGCGCCTGAGCATCACCCCGGACATGCTGACCCTGAAGGGCACCACCGGCGATCCGGCCCTGCCCGGCACACTGGCCACCAATCTGACCGCGCTGCTGGGCCCGTCGATGCCGATGCTGCTGGATATTGCCTATGTCGAGGAACTGGATCCCGTCGCCTCGCTGCCCTCCGCCGAGGACTGCCTGGCGCGGATCAACGAGATCCAGGCCAATACCAAGATCACTTTCGCGCCGGGCTCGACCGAGCTGGACGTTGACGGCCTGCGCATCGTGCGCCGGATCGCCGCCGTCCTGCGCGACTGCGACGACGTGGAAATGGAAATCGGCGGCTACACCGACAGCCAGGGCCGGGACGAAATGAACACCGCCCTCAGCCAGGCGCGCGCCGACGCGGTGTTCAACGCCCTGATTGCCGAGCGGGTCCGGGCCAGCAACCTCAGCGCGATCGGCTATGGCGAAGAGAACCCGGTGGCCGACAATGACACCGCCGATGGACGCGAGGCCAACCGCCGGATCGAGTTCAGCCTGCGCTATCCCCTGTTCGGGCCCTTTGCCCCGGACGACGCCCCCAGCGATGAGACCGCGCAGGCCGATCCCGACGCGCCCGCGGCAGAAACGGAGCAGACAGATGGACAGAACTGAATTCATCATCGCCACGGCAATCCTGCTGTTCGGGGCCTTCTGCCTGGGATTCGTGACCCATTGGGTGGTCAGCCGCCTGTCGCACGTGTCGAAAGCCGCCCTGGGCGAGTTGGACAGCATGGCCGAGGCGCTGCACGACGCCGAGGAAGCCCGCGATGCGGCGCGGGCCGAATTGAAAGAGGAAGAAGTGCGGCTGCACGGTCGTCTGAAAGAGACCGAGGCCGAGTTGAAAGCGGCGATGGAGGGGCTTCAGACGGCCCGCCACGAGACCGAGGAATTGCGCGCCTTCATCTCGAAACAGAACATGGGCACGCATTGAACACGCGGCGCACGCAAAGCGGGCTTACGCCCAGCGATCCAGCGCGGCCTCATCCTCGGCCTTGCTGTCAACCCAGGACGCCCCCTGCGCGGTGACTTCCTTCTTCCAGAAGGGCGCGCGGGATTTCAGATAATCCATCAGAAACTCGGCTGCCGCGAAAGCATCCACCCGATGCGGGGCGGCGGTGGCCACCATCATGATCGGATCGCCGGCCGCAAGCTGGCCGTGGCGGTGGATCACCAGCGCCCCGGACAGGGACCAGCGGGTGACCGCCTCGGCGCGGATCGCCTCGATCGCGCGTTCGGTCATGCCGGGATAATGTTCGATCTCCATGCGCGACAGCGGGCTGTCGGCCAGATCGCGGACCAATCCGGTAAAGCTGACCACGGCCCCGGCCCCGTTGTTTGCGGCGCGCTGGCAGAAACGGTTCAGTTCGGCCCCGGCGTCGAACACCTCGGACTGGATCAGGACATCCATTTTCAGCCCCCGGTCATCGGCGGGAAGAAGGCGACCTCGCGCACGCCGGAAAGCTCGGCCTCAAACCCCGACAGGGTCTGGTCCAGCGCCACGCGCACGGTGGAAAGGTCGGCGAAAGCGGCGGCGTAACGTTCTTCCCGGGTGGTCAGTTCAGCCACCAGGTCGGCCACGGTGCGTGCCTCGGTCTGCACGGTTTCACGCGGCACGCCGATCCGTTCGCGCACCCAGGCGAAATAGAGCACCTCAAGCTGCATCGTCACCAGCCTCATCTTCAAGGAACCGCAATGACTTGCGGTAGTAATCCAGCCCGGTCAGCCCGGTCAGAAAGGCCGCGACATAGAACATCACAAGGCCACTCAACCCGCTCAGCCAGCCGCCCTGCACCACGCGCCACGTGGCATTCCAGTCTTGCGGTCCCTGCGCCAGCAACGCGCCGTAATCCGCCGGATCCATGGATCGGTACAACCAGAAATGAACCTCTTGCAAGCCAAGGCTCAACAGCAGCAGCGGGATCGCCACCATCTGCGCGGTGGTTTTCCACTTGGCCAGCTTGGTGACCTGCAACAGGCTGGCATCGGACCCCAGGAACTCGCGCAGGCCGGACACGAACACTTCGCGAAACAGGATGACGACCGCAGGCAGGGTCAGCCAGGGATCCAGGCCCGACAATGCCAGGATCACGCAGATCGAGATGATGACCATGGCCTTGTCGGCGATCGGGTCCAGCATGGCGCCAAAGCGGGTCTGCTGGTTCAGCTTTCGCGCGAGATAGCCGTCGAACCAGTCGGTAACGGCGGCCAGAACGAAGATCACCAGTGCGGCCCAATCCGCCATCGGCCGTGGCAGAACCATGAAGATCAGCGCCACGCAGGGGGCCGCGAACAGGCGCATCACGGTCAGGATATTGGGGATGTTCCACGTCACGTCTGGATCCTCCGGCCCGCCGGGGCGGGGCGCGTCAGGGGCAAGGGGGCCAGCGCAAGCGCGGCCCCTGCCGATGGGTTTCCGTTCACTCCGACGCGGGCGCGTTGGTCAGGGCCGCAAGCTCCTGCCGCGCCTGCGTTGCAAGATCCAACTCCGAACCATCCCAAAGTTCAACCGCCCTTTCCAGATAGGGGCGCGCATCACCCGGACGATCAACGGCCATATAGGTCTTGGCCAGATGGTATTGCACCGTGGGATCGCCGGTCAGACGCACGGCGGCAGGTTCCAGATGCTCCAGCGCCTCGTCATAGTTGCCCAGGCGGTAGGCGATCCAGCCGTAAGTGTCCTGGAACGCCGGGATGGTCGAGCCGCGCAGGCGGCGGGCGATCACGAAGGCGCGTTGCAGGCTTTCGTCGTCGTTTCGGTAGGTCGTGATCAGGCTGGCCAGGTTGTTGGCAATGATCGTCGAGCTGGAGTCCTTGGCATAGAGGTCTTCGTAGATGCCGATGGCCTCGTCGATCTCGCCGCCCCGCTCCACCAGCCCGGCCTTGATCCACCACAGGTTTGCCGACTCGGGCAGAATCGCCAGCGCCTCGTCCACGATCTGGGCGGCGTCGTCCTGGGCCCCTTGCCGCACCGCGGTTGCCACCAGCGCGCGCCAGACCGGTTCGATGGCATTGTCGGTGGCCAGGATGTCGCGATACATTGCGCGGGCCTCGTCGTATTGCCCCTCGGTGGCGGTCAGGGCCGCGTTGAGGAACTGAACGCCAAGGTAGTTCGGGCTGTCTTCGGGCGTCGTGGCCAGAACCTGGTTCATATAGGCGCGGGCTTCTTCCAACTCGCCGTTGGCCAGGCGCGTGCGCACGATCGCGGTCTGGGCCGACAAGTTCGACTGCCCCTCCTCGATCATGTTCTGCATCAACGTGATACTCTCGTCGGTGCGCGCCATGCGCTGCAGCACCGCGGCCTGCAAGCCATTGGCCAGGGCCACGGCGTCATCCGTGTTCACATTGCGCAGCGCGGTGACCACCTGCTCGGCGCGCGGCAGGTCGTTCATGCCAAGGTAGACCTCGGACAGGGAGCGCAGAAGCGGCACGCTGTCCGGCGCCAGGCGCAGGGCCTGGATCAGGACATCTTCGGCCGTCAGGTATTTCTCGTTGGTGATGAGGTGCTGGGCATAGCGCAGCGCCTCGGCCGGGGCCGCGCCCGACGCCTCGAATGCCAGCGCCAGGCTTTCGGCCATCAGTTCCCGGTTGCCGCCACGCTCATAGGCACTGGCCAGCAGCGTGATGGTTTCCGGATCACGCGGCGCCTGATCCAGCGCCGTGCGCAGGGCCAGAACCGCATCCCGCACCTGGTCGTCCTCGATCAGCCAGGCCGCGCGCAGTTTCAGGGCATTTGTGTCGCCCGGATCCTGCGCCAGCACTTCGTTGACCAGTTCCTCGGCCCGGGCCTTGTCACCTTCGGCCTGAAGCATCCGCGCCAGGGTGGTCTTGATGTTGAGCGCCTCGTCCCCGCCGTCGGTATGTTGCTGGCTCAGGGTCTCGACCTGTTCGATGGCAGTGTCACGCTGCCCCATGTCGAACAGAACACTGGCCTTGATCAGGCGGAAGGTGGCGTCGGCCAGACCTTCCTCGATCAGGTTGTCCAGTTCGGCCAGCGCCGCTTCGCCGCCGCGCACCTGGGTCAGGAATTGCACCAGCGCGATGCGCGGCGGGATCTCGTCGCCCGCCTGGGCAACCAGATCGCGCACGAACACCTCGGCCCCGTCCGGATCCTCATTGGCGATGTACCAGCGCACCAGCGCGGTCCGTACTTCGCGGTTTTCCGGGAACCGTTCGACCATCTCCTGCAACTGCACGCCAAGACCGTCGAAATCCTCGATCTGGGCCAGAAGGTTCAGCTTGAGCTGATGGAACTGGGTGTTGTCGGGGCGATGCGCCAGCGCTTCGTCCAGGGCTTCCAGCGCCTCGGTGGTCTTGCCCTCGCGCACAAGGCGATCCACCACGATCTGCCAGCCGACCAACGAGTCGGGCTGGGCGGCCAGAACCTCGCGGGCACGTTCATAGGCGGCAACCTGCGCGGCTTCGTCTTCGTTGCGCGACGCGGCGCTGTAGTCCACCGCCACCAGCAGGGGCTGGAGATCCGGATAGTCCGGGTCGATCTCGGCCGCGGCACGGGCGTGTTTCTCGGCCTCGGGCCACGCGCTCAGGTCCACCGCCAGCTTGGCAATTTCAAAATGCGCCTCGAAATCCTCGGGATACTGTTCGGTCACCAGCAGGAAATGTCCGAAGGCCTGTTCAATGTCACCTTCATCACGCTTCAGCCGGGCGTACATCATCCGGGCGTCACGATGCTCTCCGTCAAGCTTGAACACCGTCTGAAGCTCGACCAAGGCCTTGGCAACCTCTCCCGCATTCGCCAGTTCCACGGCATTCTCATATTTCTTTTCGGCCTTGTCCTCGACCGAGTCACAAGCGGACAAAGCCAGCGCTGAGGTCAAAAGTACGGCGGATAGAAGCCGGGAAGCGTTGCGCATTCTGGATCCCTGTCGTTGCAGCATATTTTGGTATGTAATCCTTCTGGGCCCCGAATAAAAAGAGCCGCGGAGAAATCCGCGGCTGGTTGCGTCAAACAGCGCAGGGGCGCGCGGTCAATGCCCGGTGCCGCGGAGGACCACGCGAACGGTCTTCAGCACGACACAGATATCCGTCTTCAGGCTAACAATCCGATAATAGTCGGCGTCATACCTGGCACGCGCCGCGAAGGACGTGTTGTTGCGATCGCCCACCTGCCACAGACCGGTCACGCCGGGCTTGAGCGCGTAATAGGCCTGGCCCGGATAGAGATCCCGTTGCGACGGCAGCATCGGGCGCGGTCCAACGACGCTCATGTCGCCCAGCAGAACGTTCCAGAACTGCGGCAGTTCATCCAGCGATGTCTTGCGGATGATCCGTCCGACGAAGGTGATGCGGGGATCTGACTTCAGCTTCTGGTTGCGGTTCCACTCGTCGCGGGCTTCTTCGTTCTGCGACAGGAACGCGGCAAGCTTGCGGTCGGCATCCACCACCATCGAGCGCAGCTTGACCATGTTGAAGATCTTGCCATCCTTGCCGACGCGCCGCTGTACGAAAAACGGAGAACCGCCATCGGACATGATCATCAGGGCAAGAAGCACGGTGACAGGGACCGCCACGATCGAGGCCGCCAGCACGAACAGAATATCGAACACACGCTTGAAGAAAGAGCGGTAGAAGCTCTTCCGAGGCGTGTAATCCACAATTCCTTTAATCACGTCTGACGAGTTCGGGAAATGTGCCGTCACTACCGTTCACCCTCATTTAACTCTATTCACCACTCATACAGGTTGTGGCCCAGCGGTCTTTCCCCCGTGAGGCGCACAACATGACCCCTATCATGCCCAAGACAATCCTTTCAATATTTAGCAGCTTTTGGCCCATATTTCACGAAAACTGGAAATCACATGGTAAACAGTTGGTTACACTACCTAAAGCGGAACACGGGACCGCAAACCGTGTCAAGAATCACACAATCGGGAGGCGAATTTTCGCCCGGAATCGGATCAACCGCCTGTTTGCCAAGCATTTGATTGATGCATCAGGCAAGTTCATCGGCCGGCAGAGGCCGAACAGCCGACCGCGGTCGGCCAGGAAAGCGACATGCATCGCTTGGAATATTTGCGACTTTTTGAACTCTTCCGCGATTAATCCTTCATACGGCTTGAGTTTGCGCATAAGACCCTGTGAGGTTAAGTGTGCTTGTGTGTGTGCCCGAAGGGCGGGAACTCAACGCCGGGTTGCTGGTACTTCAGGTCGGGCTGCGGGATTATGAATACAACTGCTCCAGTAGATATTTACAATACGTTCTTCGGGTTTCACGAGCGTCCGTTCACGCTTGTCCCCGATCCTGACTTCCTGTTCTGGTCGAAGTCGCACCGACTGGCCTATACGATGCTGGAATACGGCATCCTCACGCGCTCTCCGATCACCGTGGTGACGGGAGAGATCGGGGCCGGCAAGACGACCCTGCTGCAACATCTGCTCAAGACGCTGCCCGAGGACGTGCTGATCGGCCTGATCTCGAACGCGCAGGGCGACCGGGGCGAATTGCTGCAGTGGGTGCTGCATTCGGTCGGGCAGAAGTTTGATCCGCACGCCTCCTACGTGCAGTTGTTCCAGCAGTTGCAGGATTTCCTGCTGGAGTCCTATGCCAACGGGCATCGGGTGATTCTGATCATCGACGAAGCCCAGAACCTGAACGTGAACACGTTGGAAGAGCTGCGAATGCTCACCAACATCAACTCGAACAAGGACGAACTGGTGCAGCTTGTCCTGGTGGGGCAGCCGGAATTGCGCAGCCTGATCATGCGTCCCGAACTCAAGCAGTTCGTGCAGCGGGTCGGATCCAGTTTCCACCTGTCAGCCATGTCCGAGGACAACGTCGGCGCTTACATCGCGCACCGGCTGCGGGTGGCGGGCGGCAGCGGGCAGGAATTCAGCCCCAGCGCGATCCATCGCATCTATGAACTTTCGCGGGGCATCCCCCGCCTCGTCAACCAGATCTGCGATCTGGGATTGGTCTATGCCTTCTCGGCAGAGGAACATGTGGTGACCGAAGAAACCATTGAAAGCGTGCTGAAAGACGGCGTCTTCTTTGGTGCTTCGAGCCTGGAAGGAGATCAGGCATGAAGCTTGACCTAAAATATTACCTGCGCGTTTTCATGCGCCGCAGCCCGTACTTCATCCTGATCACGGCGCTGTTCTCCTCGATCGGCTTCTCGATCGCGATGTTGCTGCCCGCCGAATACGAGGCCCGCGCGACGCTGCTGGTGGAAGCCGAACAGATCCCGGCCGCTCTGGCCGCCTCTACCGTGCAGGTACAAGCGGCCGAACAGCTTCAGATCATCGAACAGCGTCTTCTGACTCGCGCCAACCTGCTCGACATGGCCAACCGTCTGGGGCTGTACGCGGACAGCGATCAGGGCAGCGCGCCGACCGCGACTGCAATCGTGACGGATATGCGCAACCGCACCACCTTCCGGGCCACCAATACAGTCAAACCGTCCTCACGTCGAAACGCACCCGCCACGACGCTTCTGACGATCACTTATCGCGGCGATTCACCGGCCAAGGTTGCGGAAGTCACGAACGAATTCGTGACCCTGGTGCTTCAGGAAAACGTCGAGATCCGCACCGAACAGGCGGGCGACACCCTGGAGTTCTTTGAACAGGAAGTGGATCGGCTCGGGACCGAGCTGGACACCCAAAGCGCCCGTCTTCTGGAATACGAAGCCCAGGCCGGTCTGGCCCTGCCCCAGCACCTGGAATACCTGCGCAATCGCCTTGCCAGCCTGAACACCGGGATCGATACGCGCGCGCGTCAGATCGTGGTTCTGGAAGATCAGAAGAAACGGCTGGAAGATCTGTTCCGCCTGACCGGCGGCGTTGCCGGCGCAGGGGCTGGTGGTCAGATGACTCCCCGGCAGCAACAGCTCGAAGCGGCACGCCAGGCCCTGTCGGATGCCGAACTGATCTATTCGAAGACCAACCCCAAGCTCACCATGCTGGCGGCCAAGGTCAAGCAGATTGAAGATCAGGTCGCCGCCGAAGCCGTGACGGCCAGCGGTCTGGCCGATGAGGTCGAAGATCAGAAGATGTCCCAGCAGGAAGCGCAGTTCCGCGCCCAGCTGTCGGACCTCGATTCGCAAGTTGAACTTCTGCGGTCGGAAATCGAGGAACTGAACGCCGAGATTGCCGGGATCGAGGCCTTGATCCTCGAAGCCCCTGCCAACGGTGTCGGCCTGTCCAAGCTACAGCGCGACTTCAACAACACGCAGGGCCAGTACAACACCGCCGTTGCACGCCTGTCCAAGGCCGCCACCGGCGAACGGATAGAACTGCTCGCCAAGGGTCAGCGCATTTCGGTGATCGAACAGGCCATCCGCCCCGACCGTCCGTCCAGTCCGAACCGTCCGCTCATCATGGCAGGCGGCGTCGGCGCCGGCATGGCCACGGGTCTGGGCATCATCCTGCTGATGGAACTGCTGAACAAGTCGATCCGGCGTCCGGTGGAACTGACCAACAAGCTGGGAATCACCCCGATTGCGGTGCTGCCCTATATCCGGACCGACCGTGAAATCTTCGTCAAACGTATGATGGTATTCGGCGCAATTGCCTTCTTTATCATCTTCATCCCCCTTGGCATGTACGCCATCCACACGCTGGTCGTCCCCCTGGAAACGATTCTGGAACCGTTTCTGAACCGGGTCGGCTATTCGATGATCTGATCGCGACGCACTTGTGTGCCCGTACGCGGGTGCTGGCGGGGCTCTGAACAAAGGCTTGGCAATGGAACGACTTCAAGACGCCCTCAACCGGGCACGCGAACGGCGCAACGAAACCATCGGCACACAGCAGACGCCGCCGAAGGACAAGGCCGCGCCGGTTGCAGAGACCGCCCCGGACCAGGCGCAGACGCGAGACACGGTTAAACCCGCCCCTGTCGATGACGCCGTCCTTTCGGCCTGGCGCGCCCTGCCGCAACTGGCCCCGAACGAAGAACTGTACCGCACCAACCGGCTTGTGTCCTTCTTCGGCGGCAAGCAGGCCGCCGAGATCGACATGATGCGGACCAAGATCCTGCAACAGGCCAAGGCCAACAACTGGCATCGCATCCTGGTGACCTCGCCCACGCCCCGTTGCGGCAAGACCACCGTGACCGCGAATCTGGCGTTCTCGCTGGCCCGGCAAACCGACCTGCGGATCCTGGTCATCGAAACCGACATGCGCCGCCCGGAAATGGCGCGGGTGCTGGGAATCAAGGAAAACATGGCCTTCGCCCGCGTGCTCAGCGGGCAAGAGCCGGCGGAATACCACATGGTGGCCTATGGCAGTAACCTCGCCTTCGCCACCAACCAGGTGCCCGCCGCGAACTCCTCCGAACTGCTGCAAAGCAGCAAGGCGCGGGAGGCGCTGAAGAAGGTCGAAGAGACCTATGCCCCCGACATCATCCTGTTCGATGCGCCGCCTGTTCTGGCGTCCGACGACACCGTCGGGTTCCTGGAATACGTGGATTGCAGCCTGATGGTCGTCGCCGCCGAGGTGACCTCGATCGAGGAGATCGACGTGGCGGAAACCCAGATTGCCGCCGTGACCAACGTGCTGGGCGTGGTGATGAACAAGGTGCGCTACACGGCAGGCGGTTACGGCTACGACAACGCCTATTACTGATCCGTGCCATCGGCGCGGACCGTCACCAGAACCAGCGGCCCTTTCTGGGACTTTCGCGCGACATGCGTGACGGGGCCGTTCGCCGTGACATAGCCCAGCCCTGATTTGCGCAGGGTCAGGACGGCGCCGCCACCGTGGTCGCGGCGCAGCACCCAACCGCCAGACGCTCCCGCCTCGAAACTGTCGGTCCAGGCCGCCTTGGGCCAGATCAGCGGATCGGCATAGGGATCGCCGGGATCGGTGCGGTAATTCATGGATCGCGGGACGGGATCGCCGGGCTGCGCATAGTCGCGGTTCTGGAACAGCGGCAGGCTGACCGAGAAGAACGACGGCGCCGAGAGATGTACGCCGTTGTCGGCAATCACCGCGACCTCGATTCGGGAAGGACGCGGCGTCGTGGGTGGCGCCACCGTTGCCGGATCATGCCAATCCATCTCGATGGTCACGCGGCCACCGCGCGCATCCTCGGGAAGGATTCGCACCTTTTCCGGATCGCCCTTTACCACCACCCAATGGAACGTCAGCTCGCGCCCGGAAGGATCTTCGGTGCCCGTCACATCCAGCGTGATGTCACGACGGCTGGACAGCCCGCGCCATGCCCGCCCGATGGCCGTGGACGTGGTGAACAAAACTTCACCCAGGTTGCCAGCCAGGAAATCGCGGCCCGGCACGCCCGAAAAATCCCGAACCACACTGAGCTTCACCACCGGCGGCAGCGCATCCGGGGCGATGGAATTGGCCAGCGCCACCATCACCGACGGCCGCAGCAGATTGCCCGCAAACGCAGTGGGATGCGCGCGCGCCGTCAGATAGTCGGCATCCGAGCGCACGCCGGACAAGCTGCGCCGCAGGATCATCTGGGCGGTTGGCGCCAGCAGTCCCATGGCCTCGGCCCGCGCGCGGGTTTCCGGTTGCAGGGCGGCCAGCGCCTCGGCCACCGCTTCCATCACCGGGCGGTCGGTGCGCGACGACCCCTGCGACAACGCGAAATGCGGCGTCATGGCAAACATCCGGTCGCCCTTGTCAACATCGTGATCGCGATGCTCGGGATAGACGTAGAAATGGTTGGACAGATACAGCGTGTTGGCGCGGCTGGCGTCGGCCTGGCTGCCGGTCGCCATGCGCCCGATGGACCGTTCCAGCGGCCCCTTGGTGAAGGCGGTCGAGGAATTGCCGATCACCGGAAGCGAGAATGTCATCCGCCCCGCCAGCCCGTGATCCAGCATCTGGGTCAGGAAGGCCTGATCGTAGACCACGCGGGCCATCTGTGGAAAAGCGCCGGGTGCCAGCGCCGAATGCCCACGGTCGCGATTGTCATACAGCACCCCGGCCAGACCCGCCGCCTTGCCCTGTGCATAGAGCCGTCGCAATTGCCCGGCCACCGGGTCGCTGCGGGTCGGATCGACGATGGGCAGGGCGGCCATGGCGGGATCGGGCAACAGGTCCACCAGCCACTGGTCGCGCAGCGCCTGCCGGCGCGTGTTGGCCGAGGTGACAGGAGCAATGCCATCGGCCACGGGGGCCGCGACCTGCGCCATCCCCGTCCCGGCGCCGCCCGCCAGACAGACCAGCGCAACCGCGCAACGCACGGTGGCTTTACAGAAGGTTAAACCGATCTTCCGACAGTTGTTCCGCATAAAGACGTCATCCGCTTGTGGCCTTACCCTTCTGGCACAGTCTGCGCCCGATGCCACCGGCGGTTCAACACCTTGCACGCTGACCCCGGCCCCCTGTGGCCAACAACGGAGATCCCAATGGCTGACCTTTTCGCTGATACCGCCCCTGGCCTGACCTCGCCCGCGATCGATGGGGCCATGGTGGCACCGCATGATTCCAACCCCTTGGGCCATGTCTGCCGCGCCGTCTATGTGGGCGGCGGCGGCGACATCCGGGCCGAACTGGTGTCGGGCGCGCAACTGACCTTCTCGGCCGTGCCCGCCGGATCGATGCTGCCCATGCGCGCCACCAAGATCCTGTCGTCGGGCACCACCGCCAGCGGCCTTGTCGCCTTGTGGTAGGGTCGCGCTGCGACGCTGTGCACAATCTGTGCGCAGCAGGACACGGGCCCCGGCAAACTGCCGGGGCCTTTGCGTATTGAAGGCGCGGACAACTTGTTGTTCGGCAGGGCGCACTCTATGTGCTGAGCATGAAGAAATTTGTGCCCTTTCTGAACCGCCCTCCGCGCGTGGCCGTCGTCCGGCTGTCCGGCATCATCAACGGCGCCGGCTCCGGCACCTCTGGCCTGAGCGACGAAACCCTCGCGCCGCTGCTGGAACGCGCCTTTGCCAAGCACAAGCCCGTGGCCGTGGCCCTGTCGATCAATTCACCCGGCGGCAGCCCGGTCCAATCCTCGCTGATCGGCGCACGCATCCGGCGGCTGGCCGAGGAAAAGGACATTCCGGTCTTTGCCTTCGTCGAGGATGTCGCCGCCTCGGGCGGCTATTGGCTGGCGGCCGCGGCGGACGAAATCTGGGTCGATCCCAGTTCGGTGGTCGGCTCCATCGGCGTGATCTCGTCTTCCTTCGGGGCACATGAGTTCATCGCCCGACACGGGGTCGAGCGGCGGGTTCATACCGCGGGCACGTCGAAGAGCATGCTGGACCCCTTCCGCCCCGAAAAGGAAGACGACGTCGCCCGGCTGAATGTCATCCTAGAAGACATCCACACGGCCTTTATCGATCACGTAAAGGCGCGGCGCGGCGCGAAGCTGGATCTTGATCAAGATCTGTTCAACGGCAACGTCTGGCTGGGCCAGCGTGCCATCGCCGTGGGGCTGGCGGACGGCATCGGCCATCTGGTTCCGAAGATGAAGGAACGCTTCGGTCCCAAGGTGAAGTTCCAGAAGTACGGACCCAAGAAGGGCCTGCTGCGCCGGTTCGGGGTGCAGGCCGTCGAAGGCGCGCTGCACGGCATCGAGGAGCGCGCGCAGTTTGCCCGCTTCGGGCTCTGATGTTGGTCAAGATCGTCACTTTCTTCCTGATCGGCATGGCGGTTCTGGCCATGTTCGGTCGCCTGCGCCTGCCCGGACAGCGCAAGCTTGAGGCGCGCAAGTGCCCCAAGTGCGGTGCCTACCGGATCGGCAAGGGCCCCTGCCCCTGCAAGGACAAGAAATCTTCATGATGGATTGGGTATTTGTCGCGCTTGGCCTGGTGATCCTGTTGCTGGCCGGCGACGCGCTGGTGAAGGGTGCGGTCAACCTCAGCCTGCGTCTGGGCGTTCCGGCCCTGATCGTCAGCCTGACCATCGTCGCCTTCGGAACTTCGGCGCCCGAACTGCTGATCTCGATCAACGCGGTGCTGGACGA
The DNA here is from genome assembly GCF_049800695.1 of Fluviibacterium sp. S390. Lineage (NCBI taxonomy): Bacteria > Pseudomonadati > Pseudomonadota > Alphaproteobacteria > Rhodobacterales > Paracoccaceae > Meridianimarinicoccus > Fluviibacterium sp. S390. The sequence continues at coordinate 50,672 of NZ_JBNAFN010000008.1, forward strand.
TGCGCCAGGGATCGCACTTGGCAACGTGGTCGGCTCGAACACCGCCAACATCCTCCTGGTGCTGGGGATACCGGCGATGATGAAGGGGCTGGCCACCTCGGGCTGCGACACGCGGCACAGCTATCTTCTGATGCTCTTGGCCTCGATCGTGTTCATAGCGCTGTGTTTCGCAGGGCCGCTGACCTGGATGCACGGCGTGCTGCTGTTGGCGGGCCTGACGTTCATGCTGGTGGATCAGGGGCGCCGCGCCCACAATCACCGCAATGCCGCCGCCCTTGTCACCGAAGATCCCGAGGAACTGGAAGGCGCCGATCCCAGCCTGCCGGGCTGGCGCATCGCGCTGCTGCTGGTGCTGGGCCTGATCGGTCTGCCGCTGGGTGCCGATCTGCTGGTTGACGGTGGCATCAACATCGCCCGCCGCTTCGGCATCAGCGAAACCGTGATCGGCCTGACCCTGATCGCCATCGGCACTTCGCTGCCCGAGCTGGCCACCACCGTCATGGCCGCGTTCCGCAACAAGGCGGATGTGGCGCTTGGCAATGTCATCGGGTCGAACATCTTCAACCTTCTGGGCATCATCGGCGTGGCCAGCCTGTTCGGCGCCATCCCGGTCGACCCCGAGTTCCTGAGCCTGGACCTGTGGGTGATGCTGGCGGCCTCTGTGCTGATCGCACCGTTCGTGTTCCTGAAATGGAACCTGACGCGTGGCTGGGGTGTGCTCTTGACCGTGATATATCTGGGCTACCTGAGCATTCTGCTCGTCTGACCCGAAGGAGATCACCATGGCCGAAGCTGCACTTGTCACCGGAGCGGGCAAGCGCCTTGGACGCGCCATGGCCCTGGCCCTGGCCGACGCCGGACATGACGTTGCGGTCCACTATGGCACATCGCGCGGTCCCGCCGAGAAGGTGGTCGCCGAGATTGTGGCCAAGGGACGCAAGGCCGTCGCTCTGGGCGCGGACCTGCTGGACGAGGCGCAGACCGTACCGCTGATCGGCCGCGCTTCTGCAGCGCTTGGCGCGCCGCTGACGGTTCTGGTGAACAACGCCTCGATCTTCGAACACGACGATCTGGACACCGCGACCCGCGACAGCTGGGACCGGCATCTGGAAAGCAACCTGCGCGCGCCATACGTCCTGACCCAGGCCTTTGCCCGCCAGGTGCCACCGCCCGACACAGATGCGCAGGGCGAGCCCGTCGCGCGCGGCCTGGTGGTCAACATGATCGACCAGCGCGTGCACAAGCTGACCCCCGAGTTCAGCACCTACACCATCGCCAAGATGGGTCTGTGGGCCTTCACGCGCACCGCCGCCATGGGGTTGGCGCCCAAAATACGGGTGAATGGCATCGGCCCCGGCCCGACCCTGCGGGGGGGGCGTCAGTCGGCCGAAGATTTCGCCCGCCAACGCGCCCTGACCCCGCTGCATCGCGGGGCCAATTCCGAAGATATCACCGGAGCGTTGATGTATTTCCTGACGGCCAAGGCAGTCACGGGACAGATCCTCTGCGTCGATGGCGGCCAGCATCTGGCATGGAAAACGCCGGATGTAGAAGGGGTTGAATGACCATTCTCAAATGCAAGTTTTGCACCGCACACGGGCCGTCACATCCTTGTCACGAAAACGTTAAGCTTCTCATGCACTTATACTCTGGTTGAACTTTTTAAGCTGCGAAATCAATGACTTGGAAAACAGCCTAATTTTTAGGCAAACCGGGGAAGTGCCGTCCTGACAAGGGAAAAACCGGATACCCCGAAACTTGCCAACAGAGTTATCCACAGAAACCGTGGACATGTTCGCCCTTGTGATCGACCGCGAATGGTTGCAGCGACATGAGGGAATCGAGTTGATGGATCCATGCCCGAAACACCGCCCCCCGCCCCCGCCAAAACCGGCCATGATTGCATTCAGGAATACCTGAAAACGCTGGACAGCTCGCCCGGCGTCTACCGGATGCTGGATGCGGAAAGCCGGGTGCTCTATGTGGGCAAGGCGCACAACCTGAAGGCGCGGGTTTCGAATTATGCCCGCCCGTCCGGACACAGCCGCCGGATCGAACGCATGATCTCGGAAACCGCGTCGATGATGTTCCTGACCACGCGCACCGAGACCGAGGCGCTGTTGCTGGAACAGAACCTCATCAAGCAGCTCAAGCCGCGCTACAACGTGCTGCTGCGCGACGACAAGAGCTTTCCGAATATCCTGGTCACCAAGGATCATCCCTTCCCGCAGATCCGCAAGCATCGCGGCCGCAAGTCGGTCAAGGGCAGTTACTATGGCCCCTTTGCCAGCGCCGGCGCGGTGAACCGGACCCTGAACCAGTTGCAGAAAGTGTTTTTGCTGCGCAACTGCTCGGACGCGATGTATTCCAGCCGGACCCGCCCCTGCCTGCTTCATCAGATCAAGCGCTGTGCGGCGCCCTGCACCGGCGAGATCAGCGAACAGGACTATGCCGGGCTGGTGGCCGATGCCGAACGCTTCCTGTCGGGACGCTCGACCAAGGTGCAGGAAACGTTGGCCGCACAGATGGCGGAAGCCGCCGAGGCCATGGAATTCGAACGCGCCGCCATCCTGCGCGACCGCATCAAGGCGCTGACGCAGGTGCAGACCGCGCAGGGCATCAACCCGCGCGGCGTGCCCGAGGCCGACGTGGTCGCCCTGCACATGGAAGGTGGGCAGGCCTGCGTGCAGGTGTTCTTCATCCGCGCCAACCAGAACTGGGGCAACAAGGATTTCTATCCGCGCGTGGCCGAAGCCGAGGCGTCCGAGGTGCTGCAGGCGTTTCTGGGGCAGTTCTATGACGGCAAGCAGCCACCGCGCCGCCTGATCCTGTCCCATCCCATCGACGATCCCGACCTGATGGCCGAGGCGTTGAGCCAGAAGGCCGGGCGCAAGGTGGCCATCGACGTACCCAAACGTGGCGAGAAGGCCGAACTGGTGTCCGGTGCCGCCCGCAATGCCCGCGAGAGCCTGGCGCGCAAGATGGCCGACACCGCCACGCAGGGCAAACTGTTGCGCGGTCTGGCCGAGGCGTTCGGCCTCGACACCCCACCGCAACGGGTCGAGGTCTATGACAACTCGCATATCCAGGGCACCAATGCCGTCGGCGGCATGATCGTTGCCGGTCCCGACGGGTTCGAGAAAAGCGCCTATCGCAAGTTCAACATCAAGGGCGAGGAGCTGACCCCCGGCGACGATTTCGGCATGATGACCGAGGTGCTGACCCGCCGGCTGTCGCGGCTCATCAAGGAAGATCCCGACCGGCAGAGCGGCAGCTGGCCCGACCTGCTGCTGATCGACGGCGGTCCGGGACAGGTCAGCGCCGTGCAGAAGGTGCTGGAAGAACTGGGCGTGCCCGACATCGCCATGGTCGGGGTTGCCAAGGGCGTCGACCGCGATGCCGGCAAGGAAGAGTTCCACCGCCCCGGCCAGCGCCCCTTCGCACTGCGCCACAATGATCCGGTGCTGTATTTCATCCAGCGCCTGCGCGACGAGGCGCACCGCTTTGCCATCGGCACCCATCGCGCCAAGCGTGCCAAGTCGATGAGCGCAAATCCGCTGGACGATGTGCCCGGTGTCGGCGGGGCGCGCAAGCGGGCGCTGCTGGCGCACTTCGGGTCGGCAAAAGCGGTGACACGCGCAAATCTTTCCGATCTGAAGGCCGTTGACGGGATTTCAGACGCGCTGGCGGAAACCATCTATGATTTTTTCCACGCGGGATAGGTGCCGGATTTGCGCGAAGGACGCCGGTCAACCTGTTGCACGCAAATGACGATTGCCGGGTGAATTGGCGCTGCGGCAACAAAAGCCTTTCCCCCCTGCCGACCCTGTGGCTTGCTGCACCCAAACGGCCCCCAGGGCGACAACTTTCTGAGAGGCAGCGAGCCATGAGATTTCTGATCGGGATCATTGCATTCGTGATGATGGCGACCGCAAGCGCGGCGCAAAACTACACATTGCAGGTGGGGGACCGTGTAAACGTCGAGGTTCTGGAGGACGCCAGTCTGAACCGTACCGCGATGGTTCTGCCTGACGGCAACATCACCTTTCCCTTCGCCGGGACGATCCGCGCCTCTGGCCGCACCGTGACCCAGGTTCAAAGCAGCCTCGCCACCGCCCTGGCCCCGAATTTCGCAACCAAGCCCACCGTCTTCGTGTCGATCGCCCAGCTGAACTCGCCGCCCGTCGCCGGTTCGTCGGGGTCGTCGATCAAGATCTACGTTCTGGGCGAGGTGAACCAGCCCGGCGAGAAAACCATCGACAGTGACCTGAACTTCCTGCAGGCGCTGGCTGTGACCGGCGGTTTCACCAACTTCGCCGCAACCAAACGGGTTCAGCTGCGCCGCACCGATCCGAAAACCGGTCAGGAACTGGTCTATACCTTCAACCTGAAAGAAGCCGGCAAGGGCGCCGCGATTTCCGGCAACGCCCGCCTGCGCGACGGCGACGTCATCCTGGTGCCCGAACGCCGCCTGTTCGAGTGAGAGGAAGACTTTCCGTGAAACGCATGCGCCCAGCCATCGCTCTGGGGCTGGCAACGGGACTGGGCGTGGCGGCGGTAACCGCCGCAGCCCAGTCGACGACTCCCGCCCAGACCGCGACTTCGGCCCTCTCCACGGGGACCAACCCGATCAACAATTCGGCGGTTCGCAACGTGAACCGGAACCAGCCATTCCGCCAGTTCTTCCTGACGGGTGCCCGGCCGGGGTTCAGCCGCCTGTCGCTGGGCGCGCCGGGACGGCGGCAGACGGCCAGCTACAATACCAACCTGGAATTCAACGACAACTACGACCTGCGTGAGGATTCGCTCGGCAACGCGCTGATCTGGAACAACATCCTGGGCTACGGAATCGAACGCCGGACCCTGACCGACGAATTCACCTTTGACGGCGCGGTCAATGTCCGCGCAACCGATCTGCCGACCTTCGGAAATGATGTCGAAGCCGACGACTGGCGGTTCAATCTTGGCTATCTTCGCGTTGTCGGCGACAATTCCCTAGATTTCGATGTGCGCTACCAGAACGTCGATGTGGCCTTCTTCAACCCGCTGAGCGATCTGGATATCAACGGCAACTTCGACGACACGTTTGGCGAGGGCCGCCGCGAATCGATGCGCGGCAACTTCGGGGCCTCGCTCAACCAGGACGGACCGGTCAGTTTCGATCTGGTCGGTTATCTGTCCCGCGTCAATTTTTACGACACCACTGATCCCAGCCTGAACGACCGCGATCGCGCAGACATCGCCGCTGACTTCGGCTTCGCGCTGTCGCCGATCCTGAAGCTGACCGCGGGCGGCTTCTATGGTCGCCGCATCGAAGACGACGCCGACGACTTGGACTCGACGCACCGCCGGTTGAACTTCGGAATGGATGGTCTGGTCAATCAGCGGATGCGCCTGCGGGCCTGGGTCGGATATTCCGAGGTCGATACGAAACGGAATTCGGGCGACAAGTTCCAGTCGGGTTATGTCGGCGGGATCAACGTGACCGTGGCCCAGAAGAACGGCGATCTGCGCTTCGGGGCCTCGACCCGCTACGACGAGAATGGCCTGCGTTTGGATACCACCGTCGGCAAATCGCTGAACTGGGCTTCCGGAAGCCTGGACGGCAACATCGGCGTTTCGGGATCCGACACCACGGATCTTCGTCTGATCGGCGATCTTGCCTATACCTACAATCTGCGCAACGGACAGTTCTGGGCCGATTTCGCCCAGATCACCGGGGTCGACCAGAACGGCGACAACGTGATCAACTCGGCGCTGGACCTGGGCTATCGTCAGGCGATCAACCGCGTGTCCTCGTTCAACGTGGGCGTTGGCGGAGCCCTGCAGCGCTACGACAACTCGGGCAAGACCGAGAAGGATCGCTTCAACGTCACCGCCGCCTACAACCACGCCCTGACCCGCGACTGGAGCCTGAACACCGGCTATCGCTATCGCCTGCGCGATACCGAGAGCCAGAACCGGGCGCAATCCAACGCGGTTTTCCTGGGGCTGGGTCGCAATTGGCAATCGGATCTCTGAACGCAACCGTAACTGACCAACAATCATGTTACCGTTGGGGGTAATGCTTTTGACCCGTCGTTATTATATGACGGGTCAGAGTGTGCTGATATTTGTACGGGAAATTGTTGGATGAGTGTGATTGGAGATCCTAAGTCGCCGACCGTGTCGATTGCCGGCCTGCCGCTGAACCCCGTGGGCTTCGGTGCCTTCGTCCTTTTGATCCTTGTGTCGATCCCGTTCTTCCTGGCCGGGTTCGTCGAACTGGCCGTGAACTGGGCGACGCCGGAATACAGCCACGGGCCCCTGATCCCGATCATCTCGCTTTACCTGTTCCTGCGCGAAATGCGCCGCGTGCCCCAGGTCGGGTACGAACCCGATGCACAGCGCTGGCAGGGCTTGCTGGTGCTGCTTCTGGGTCTGGTGATCGCCGGCTTCGGCAACCTGGTGCTGATCCCCGACATCGTGGCCTATGCCTTCATCATCTGGGTGATGGGCGTGGTGCTGGTGATCTTCGGGTGGGAGCGCGGCAAGACCCATTGGGCGCCGGTGCTGCATCTGGTCTTCATGCTGCCCCTCCCCCAGTTCATGTATTGGCAACTGTCGATCTTCCTGCAGGGTATTTCCTCGCAGATCGGGGTCTGGTTCGTGGAACTGGCGCAGATCCCGGTATTCCTGGACGGCAACATCATTGATCTGGGCATCTACAAGCTGCAGGTCGCCGAGGCGTGCTCGGGCCTGCGCTACCTGTTCCCGATCCTGTCGTTCTCCTACCTGTTCTCGATCCTGTATCGCGGGCCGATGTGGCACAAGGCCGTGCTGCTGCTGTCGGCCGCACCGATCACCGTGCTGATGAACTCGTTCCGAATCGGCATGATCGGCATTCTGGTGAACTACTACGGCATCGAACAGGCCGAGGGCTTCCTGCACTTCTTCGAGGGCTGGGTGATCTTCCTGTCCTGTGTCGGCATTCTGTTCCTGATGGCGATCTGCCTGCAGCGGCTGACGCCGAACCCGCTGCCGCTGGCTGACGCCATCGATCTGGACACCTCCGGGTTTGGTCCGATCCTGGCGCGGGCGCTGATCATGGTGCCCAGCGTCGCGCTGATCCTGGCCATCGGCATGTCCGGGACAATGTCGCTGCTGTGGCTGAACGCCCCCAGCCCGCAGCATGTCGTGCCCGACCGCACGCCCTTCATGCTGTTTCCGCGCGAGATTGACGGCCGCTATGCGTCGTTCGAATCGCTGTCGCCCAGTGTCGCGGCGGTTCTGGATGCCGATGACTATGTCACTGCCAACTACACCCGTGACAGAGAGATGCCGATCAACTTCTTTATCGCGTACTACGAGAACCAGACAGAAGGCGGCGGCATCCATTCGCCCGAAGTCTGCCTGCCGGTTGGTGGCTGGGAAGTGTTCAGTCTCGCCCCTTATGAGTTGAGCTTCCCCGACACCGTCTATGGCACCTTCGAAGTCAACCGGTCGGTGATCCAGAAGGGGCTGAGCAAGCAGTTGGTCTACTACTGGTTCGAGCAGCGCGGCCGTCGCATGACCAATGATTTCGCGGCCAAGTTCACCGTGGTCTACGACAGTTGGACCCGGGGCCGTCTGGATGGTGCCCTGGTACGTTTCGTCACCCCCATCGCGGATGAGGACGGCGGCGAGGCCGCGGCAGAGGCCCGTTTGCAGGCCTTCATGGCGGAAGCGCTCAAGAAATTGCCGCGCTACGTGCCCGAGTGAGCGACAGTACCCGAAACCCCACCTCGGGGCGTGGATTGGCTGCAATGATCCCGCGCCGCTATCGCGGCGGGCAGCATTGGGGGCCCGAGGGCGCGGCCAGGGGGCCGCGCTTCCTGCTGTGGGGGATGCCAATCTCGCTTCTGGCGATCATGGTCCTGACCATCCTGATCGAGGCCGCGCTGACGGCAGGCGACCACAACCTGATCCTGGGCACCGCGACCCGTGGCTTTGCCTATCTGCTGGGGGCGTTCCACAACTCGCTTCTGCATGGCGCCCGCGAGGTGTTCCCGGGCCAGAGCGTCAGCATGTTCATCACCTATGCCTTCATCCACGGCGGGCCGGTGCATCTGATCGTCAACATGGTGGCACTGGCCAGCTTCGGCATGGTGATCGTCCAGCGCATCGGACAGAAGCGGTTTCTGGTGGCCTATCTGTTGTGCGCCATCGGTGGCGCTGCGGGGTTTGGCCTGCTCAGCAACAGTCCGGCCCCGATGGTCGGCGCCTCGGGGGCGCTGTTCGGCCTGGTGGGCATCTGGGTCTGCTGGGACTACCTGGATCGCCGCCATTATGGCGACCCGCTGTGGGTCACGCTGCGGGCGCTGGTGTTCCTGGTGCTGTACAATCTCGTGTTCTTCCTGCTGCTGCACGGCAGCCTGGCCTGGGAAACCCATCTGGGCGGCTTCGTCACCGGCTGGCTGCTGGCGATCTACTGGGGCCGCCGGGTTCTGCCGGAAAGCCGCCGCCGCCGCTTTGGCTCGGAAGAGCGTCCCGACGCGTGAATGGCCCTCCCGATTGACAGATTGCGGCGCGGTCTTGCCGCCCTGCGTCCCGGCGCCGAACGGGATTTCGGCGGCGCGTCCGCCCCTTCCCCAGACCGCCCCGCCTATGTTGTGGGTGACGTTCATGGCTGCGCTGGCCTGCTGTCGTCCCTGCTGGCCTCCATCGAATCTGACAAGGCGGCGCGCGGCTGGTCCGACGCGGATCTGGTGCTGGTCGGCGACTACGTGGATCGCGGCCCCGACAGCCGGACCGTGCTGGCCGATCTCATGGCGCGCCAGTCCCAAGCGCCGGACTGGGTGCATTGCCTGCGTGGCAACCACGAGGCGATGATGCTGGACTTCCTGGCCGATCCTGCCCGCGCCGGCCCGACCTGGCTGCACAACGGCGGCCGCGAGACCCTGCTGAACTTCGGCGTGACCGTCCCCCGCCGCCTGTCCGATCCCGAGGAACTGGAGGCCCTGGCCGCTGCGGCCCGCGCGGCGATCCCGGCGACGGTGATAGACTGGCTGCGCGATCTGCCCTTGCTCTGGCGCAGCGGCGATCTGGTGGTCGCCCATGCCGGGCTGCATCCGGACCGCACGCCCGAGGACCAGACCGAGGTCGACCTGCTGTGGGAAGCGCCGCTGTTTCGCCAGGTTGCGCGGCGGGACGGGCTTTGGGTCGCCTACGGCCATCGCATCACCGTGCCGCCCGTGGCCGAAGCCGGGCGAATCAGCGTCGATACCGGCGCTTTCGCCTATGGCGTGCTGAGCTGCGCGGTTCTGGCACCGGGCGCAGCACCCCGGTTTCTGCAGGCCACGGCCTAGCCCCGGCGCGCCCGGACCCCGGCGGTCAGGGCGAAAAGCCCGGTGGCCACCGCCACGATCGACGGCCCGGTCGGCGTGTCCGCCACCATCGACAACCACAACCCCAGAAGCGCCGACAGCGCCCCGGCGGCCACGGCCAGGGCAGCCATCCATTCGGGCGTGCGCGCCAAGGGCCGCACCGTCGCCGCCGGAATGATCAGCATGGCCGAGATCAGCAGCGCCCCCACCACCTTCAGCGAAACCGCCACCACCACCGCCAGCGCGACGGTCAGGATCAATTGCTCGCGGCGCGGGTCGATGCCGCTGGCATGGGCCAGATCGGCGTTCAGCGTCGCCGTCAGCAGCGGCGCCCACCGCCAGGCCAGCAACCCCAGCACCAGTGCCGCACCGGTCCAGATCACTGCCAGATCGGCCTTGCCCACCGCCAGGATATCGCCCAGCAGCACCCCCATCAGGTCCACGCGCAGGCCGGGGATCAGGGCCATCACCACCAGCCCCACCGCCAGCCCGCCATGGGCAAAGACGCCCAACAGCGTGTCCACCGGATAGCCGCGCGCTGACAGGCCAGTCACCGCCAGCGACAGCACCAGCGCCACCGCCAACACGCCTGCGAACAGCGAAAAGGAAAAGGCGAAGGACAGGGCCACCCCCAGAAGGGCGGCATGGGCCGTGGCATCGCCGAAATAAGCCATCCGACGCCAGACGATGAAACAGCCCAGCGGACCTGCGGCCACTGCGACGCCGACCCCGGCGATGGCCGCGCGGATCAGGAAGTCATCCAGCATGATGGTCCCCGTCACCATGGGAATGATCGTGACCGCAGTTGTGGTCCGCATCATGGGCGTGGTCATGGGTGTGGCGATACAGGGCCAGCGTGCCCCGCGTGCCCATGCCGAACAGCGCCCGGTATTCCGGGGCCGAGGCCACGATCTCGGGCGTGCCATGACAACAGATGTGGCCGTTCAGGCAGATCACCCGGTCGCTTGCGCTCATGACAACGTGCAAATCGTGGCTGACCATCAGCACCCCGCAGTTCAGCACCTGCCGCAGATCTTCGACGATTTCGTAGAAGGCGGCGGTGCCGGGCTGGTCCAGCCCGCGGGTGGCCTCGTCCAGCACCAGAAGATCGGGCTCCATCAGGATGGCGCGGGCCAGCAGCACGCGCTGGAACTGCCCGCCCGACAGGCCGGTCATCGGCTGATCCTCGACCGCGTCGCTCAGCCCGACCTGGGCCAGCGCGCGGGCGCGGGACAGCCGGTCATGCGGGTGCGGCAGCGCCAGAAAGCGATGCACCGGCATCGGCATCGACGGATCAATGTGCAGCGATTGCGGGACATAGCCGATGCGCAGCTTCGGCGCCCGGACCACCTTGCCCCGGTCCGGCCGGATCGCCCCGATCAGCGTTTCCAGCAGGGTCGATTTGCCCGAGCCGTTCGGCCCGACGATGGTCACGATCTCGCCGCGATCGACGCTCATGTCCACGCCGTCCAGAACCAGACGGCTGTCCCGGAACACCGAAACCGAGTTTGCAGATAACAGGGCCACGCGCACCTCCGCCGGGTTCCCAAGGCGCATCTTCATGCCGGGACCCGGCGCAAATGTCCATTCCGTTTCGCAGGTTGCCCTAGGCCTGCAACGGCCCGCCATTGCCCAGATCGAAAATCTTGCCGGGGTTCATGATGTTCAGCGGATCCACCGCCCCCTTGATCGCCCGCATGACCGCGATGGCCTCGGGCCCCAGTTCGCGCGTCAGGTAGGGCATCTTGCCCTGTCCGATCCCGTGTTCGCCGGTACAGGTCCCGTCGAGGGAAATGGCCAGATCGGCCAGCCAGTTCAGAAAGCTCTTTACCCGCTCTACCTGACCGGCATCGCTGTCGTCCAACGGCACCAGCATGTGGAAATTGCCGTCGCCAACATGGCCCAGAACCGGCGTCATCAGGCCCATCCCGGCGGCCTTGTCCCGGGCGCGGCCAACGCAATCGGCCAGCGACGAGATCGGAACGCAAACATCGGTGGAGACCGATTTGAGCCCCGGAATCAGGGTGTGGAACGCCCAATAGGCATCATGGCGTGCCTGCCAAAGCTTGGCCCGTTCCTGCGGGTTGGCCGTCCAGCGGAACCCCTGCCCGCCGTGTTCCTCGGCGATCAGGCCAAAGGATTCCGCCTGCTCCGCCACCCCAGCCGCCGAGCCGTGGAATTCCAGAAGAAGCATCGGCGTTTCCGGCAGGCCCAGTTTGGAATGCAGGTTTACAGCTTTCACCGACAGCGCATCCATCAACTCCATCCGCGCGATCGGCAGCCCCATCTGAAGGGCCTCGATGGCGGTGTTGCAGGCGTCTTCGACGGTTGGGAACGAACAGGTCGCCGCCGAGATCGATTCGGGGATGCCGTGCAGCCGCAGGGTCAGTTCGGTGATGATGCCCAGCGTGCCTTCCGAGCCGACCAGCAGCCGCGTCAGGTCATAGCCGGCCGAGGTTTTCCGCGCCCGGTGGGCCGAAGTCATCACCTCGCCGTTGGGCAGCACCGCTTTCAGCCCCAGCACCGCGTCGCGCATCGTGCCATAGCGCACCGCGCAGGTGCCCGAGGCCCGCGTCGCCGCCATGCCCCCCAGCGAGGCATCGGCGCCGGGATCGACCGGAAAGAACAGCCCCGTGTCGCGCAGATAGGAGTTCAGGGCCGAACGGGTCACGCCGGGCTGCGCCCTGCAATCCAGATCGGCCGCGTTGACTTCCAGCACCTGGTCCATGGCCGACATGTCGATGCTGATGCCACCGGCGGGCGCGTTCAGATGCCCTTCCAGCGAGGTTCCCGTGCCATAGGCTATCACCGGCACGCGGGCGGCGGCACAGGCCCGCACCACCGCCTGCACCTCTTCGGTGTTGTGGACGAAGACCACCGCGTCGGGGGCCTGTGTTGCCAGCCATGTCGTGGTGTGGCCGTGCTGGGCGCGAATCGCGGCGCCGGTCTGCACCCGGTCGCCCATCTGGCCGCGCAGGGTGTCGATCACGCCGGCAACTGCCGCTGCGTCGCGCGGCGGCAGGGTGACGGTGTCTGAAGGCATGGGTCTACTCCGGCTCTGCATCCCCGTGGATGGCGAACTGGTCCAGCCCGGCCTGTTGCGGCGGGATGAACCGATAACTTTCCCGGACGCCGGCCTCGGTCAACTCGCGGCTGACAGTCAGCAAGGTGTTGGCGGGATGCTCGTCGCACAGCGCCGCCATGTGGTCCAGTTCTTCTCGCGCCACCGGCAGGGCGGCCTCGACCGAGGGCGCGCCGTAATAGGCCACGAAATGCGCGGCGAGGCATTGCTCCAGCGCGGTGCGTTCGGCGGGTTCGACCTGGGTGACGGCGACCACGGTAACCCGGCCGAAGGTTTCGATGCCCAGCCAGCCGTTGGCAAAGGCCTGTCGCGCCTTGCCGGCCAGATCGGCCTCGGACCAGTTGGAGAATTCAAACCCGCCTGAGACCGCCCATTCGCCGGTGCGGGCGGGGGTGTGGAACACGTTTCGGTCGCTATCGTCGAAGTGGATGGCGCGGGCGAGTTTCATGTCAGTCCTCCAGAAGCGTCGTCAGCGGGATCAGATGGGTGGTCTCGGCATCGCGCAACAACAGGCCAAAGTCCTCATCCACCCCCAGGAAGGTGCCGCGGCGACCCCGGATGTCCACCTGTTCGCCGATGTCACGGGCAATGCCGCGCCAGTCGTCATGCAGAACGCGGGCGCCGCCGTCCTCCCAACGGTTGATCCAGACCAGCATGTGCCGGGTCCAGGCTTCCAGAAGGTGGACCGGCTGAACGTCGACGCAGCCTTCGGAATACAGCGTGGTGGTATCTGGGGTCAGGCCGGGATCTTCCGACAGTTCCATCAGCGGCAGATCCAGCCCGAGGATCAGCCAGTCGGGCACGGCATCGGCGGCATCGGTCGCCGCCGCCACCCGCAGACCACCGCAGCGCGCACCGTTCAGGTACAGCGCCCCGTCCCAGCCCACATGCACCGCCACTTCGGGCGGAGCCAGCGCGCCAAGGGCATTCTGGAACCCCACCGCCGCCAGTGGCAGCATGGACAATGCCTGTGCCAGCGGCACCTCGGGGGCCAGAACCACGGCGGCGCGCAGCCGGTCGGCCTGCACGTTGTGGACCACCAGCCCGGCATCGCAGCCGCGCGCGGCCTGCATCCGGGCGGTATCGAACGGATCGGTTGCGCCGGTGACCGCCAGGCCGGAAAACAGCGGCGGAAACACCGGGTCGCCAGGAGGAGCGTCCAGATCGGTCATGCCTGCCCGGCCTCCACCAGCTTGCGGGCCACATCGCGAAAGCCCTGCGCCTGCGGCCCGTCGGGCTGGGTCACCACGATCGGCGCACCGCCATCGGCGGCCAGCCGGATTTGCAGATCCAGCGGGATCTCGGCCAGCAGGGGCACGCCCATCTTGGCGGCCTCGGCAGCAACACCGCCATGGCCAAAGACATGCTCTTCATGGCCGCATTGCGAACAGATGTGGGTCGACATGTTCTCGATCATGCCAAGGATCGGCGTGTTCAACTGACGGAACATGTCCACGCCCTTGCGCGCGTCCATCAACGCTACGTCCTGCGGCGTCGAGACGATCACCGCGCCGTCAATCTTCGCCTTCTGGCACAGGGTCAGCTGCACGTCGCCGGTGCCGGGCGGCAGATCGACGATCAGCACGTCCAGCGCGCCCCACTGCACCTGCGTCAGCATCTGTTGCAGCGCCCCCATCAGCATCGGGCCGCGCCAGACCACCGCCTGATCGTCGTTGGTCATCAGGCCGATGGACATCATGGTGACGCCATGGTTGCGCATTGGCAGGATGGTCTTGCCGTCGGGCGAGGCCGGCCGGCCCGACACCCCCAGCATCCGCGGTTGCGAGGGGCCGTAGACATCGGCATCCAGCAGCCCGACGCGGCGGCCTTCGGCGGCCAGCGCGCAGGCCAGGTTGGCCGAGACCGTCGATTTCCCGACCCCGCCCTTGCCCGAGGCTACGGCGATGATCCGGGCGATGCCCGGCACCGGCTGCGGGCCATCCGGCTCGGCCCGCCGTCCCGGCTTCAGGTCCGGCGGCGGGGCCTTGGCGGCATGGGCGGTCATCACGATGGACACCGCCGTGACGCCTTCGACCCGCTTCACCGCGCCTTCGGCGGCCTCCTTGATCGTGCCATAGGCCGCGGCTTCCTGCGCGGCCACCTCCAGCACGAAGCGCACCACCCCGTCGGAAACATCCAGCGCGCGCACCACGCCTGCGGCCACGATGTCGGTGCCGCCACCGGGCACATGGATGGATTTCAGCGCCTCAAGTACAGCGTCCCGCGTCGCGGCCATCTCAGGACCCGGACCCGATCTTGCCGGTCACCACGTGTTCAAGATCCAGCCCTTCGACGGTCAGGACCACCTTGGCCTCATAGGACTGGCCCGGTGCGGCCCCCTTGTCGCGCAGGGCCTCTTCGATGGCCTGCTGCGAGGTCACGCCCACCTGCTTGAGGAATTTGCGCATGCTCATGTTGAAGTCGTCGTTCATCGGGTCTCTCCGGTTCTACGTGCCAATTGACGGACGCGGCTGTTCGCGCCTAGCCTGATGCGCAGGCTGTCTAAGGGAGAAGCCTGTTGCGCATGTTGCTGAAAATGCTCGCTCTCGGGCTGAGCCTGACCTTTTTCCATCCCGCCTTGGCGCAGGACAAGACCCTGTTGCTGACGGTCCCGTCCGAGATCGCCGACAGCGGGCTGTGGCGGTACATCCTGCCGCGTTTCGCCCTGAAGACCGGGGTACGGGTGACGCTGGGCGCGGATGGCGAGATGGAACTGACCGCCGCGCCGGGCGGGGCGGCGGTGCTGCAATCGCCGCAGGCGCGCTATGCCGTGGCCCGCGTCGAAGGCCCGCACGCGGCACGTTTTGCCGACTGGCTGCGCTCGGACGTGGGTCGCCGCACCATTGCCAGTTTCACACCCGAGGACGGCGATATCGCCTTCAGCGCCCCCGAAGCCGGGGCCGTGGATGACACCACACCGGTGTTCGACGGCGACGCGGCACGGGGCGAGGTTCTGTCCTATTCCCATTGCGGGCGTTGCCATGTGGTCGGCGCGCGCAACCGGATGAACGGGCTGGGCTCGACCCCGTCTTTCGGCGTGCTGCGGTCGATGGACGACTGGTCGCGGCGGTTCGAAGCCTTCTATGCCCTGAACCCGCATGGCGCCTTCACCCAGATTGCCGGGGTCACCCCGCCCTTCCCCGAGACCCTGCCGTCGCCGATCGCGCCGGTCGAGATGAGCCTCGACGATCTGGAAGCCATCCTGGCCTTCGTGTCCGTGCTGGCACCGGCCGATCTGGGCGCGCCCTTGCAGCATCAGTGATCCTTGCGGTCCGAGAGGTAGTCGTCGGTGGTGCGCGGGCGGCGCGGCTCGCCCATGGCGAAGGGATTGTCGGTGGCCTTGAACTGGGCGTTGACGCGGCAGTCGTCGCACATCTGGATCATCCGCAGCGCGTCGGGCCGGGCGAACATGGCATGCTGGCCGGCCAGTTTCTCGGTGACTTTCTCGATCGTGGATTTCACGCCGAACAGCTTGCCGCATTCCACGCAGGCAAAGGGTTCTTCCTCGTTCAGCACCTGCTGTGACAGGGCTGCGTCGGACAGGTCCAGCTGCGGCTTGAGGGTAATGGCATCCTCGGGGCAGACCGTGCGGCAGATGCCGCATTGCAGGCAGGCGTCCTCCTGGAACCGCAGTTCCGGCCGGTCGGGATTGTCCAGCAGCGCGCCCGAGGGGCACAGCGACACGCAGGACAGGCACAGGGTGCAGGCATCGGTGTCCACCAGGACTGCGCCATAGGGCGCGGTGTCGGGCAGTGGCAGCGGTGCTTCGATGCCGGGGTTCAGCGCCTGGGCGGCCAGACGCGCCACCTGCCGCCGGCTGCCCATGGGCAGAACCGGCGCGGGCGCCGGGGCCGCCGGGGCGACACCGTACAGCAGATCGCACAGGGCGTCGGGCTCGGCCGGGTCCAGCAGCCGCAGCTTGCCCGGCCCGGCGATGGCCGCGGCCAGGTGGGTTTCGCTTTCCAGCGCCTCGCGTTCGGTTGTGGGGGCCAGTAGAAGGTCGACGGCAACAAAGCCGCAGGCCAGCGCCGCCAGCTGTTCTGCATGACCAAACCCGGAAATCCGATCCAGTTCCAGCGGCAGCACATCGGCGGGCAACCCACGGCCATGCCGCGCGGCCAGACGGATCATCTCGGCGCCGTGGTCCGCGTCATGGACCAGCAACCGGGGGGCTGTGCCGCCGGCGCTGCGATACGCGCGGGAGAGAACTTCGATCCGGCGGGTCAGATCTTCAAACGACGGATCCTCGAAACTGATCGCACCCGACGGGCACAGGGCCGTGCACATGCCGCAGCCGGCGCAGACCATCGGGTCGACGCTGACATGATCGCCATCGGGGGTGAGAGCTCCGGCCGGACAGGCATTCAGGCATTTGGAACAGCCAACCTGCCCGGCGCGGGTATGCGCACATAAAGACGGTTCCAGATGCAGGTAAAGCGGTTTCTCGAAAATCCCCGACATTTGAACGGCTTCGGTCAACAAACGGGCCACGGCGAGCGGATCGCGCGGATCGGCCCTCAGGTAACCTTCGCGTTTCTGCGGTGCCGGAACGAAGGCCGGGCCGCCGGTCAGGTCGATCAGCAGGTCGCATCGGGAGCGCCCGCCATCCTGCGGCGGGCCGAATCGGCGCGCCCCGCGACCGCCCGGCTCCATCTGTTGCAGAGCATCCAGGCGCACATCGAAGCCGCCAAGCGCCCCGGAAACGGATTTGATCTGCCCGCGCACCACGTCGAAATCGCGGGTTTCCGGCGGATCGGTGGCGTCGGTCAGACACAGGGTCACGCTCAGGGCAGCGGCCAGTTGTTCGGCGGCCTGCACCGCCCCCTCGCCCGCGCCGACGATCAGGCACAGCCCTTCCGAGGTCACATCAAGGGTCTTGCGGGCGGCGCGCGGCAGCAGCGCCTCGGCCAGCAGCGCGGCCTGCTTCGGGCCGGCTTTCGCCCCCTCGTCCGACCAACCGGCGCGGTCGCGCAGATCAACGAAAACCGGTTCGGGGGCGCCAAGCTCTTCGGCCAATTCCTCAAACAAAGCATGCTCTTGCTGACATGCCAGTACAACCTCGCCCGCCTCCAGCGCCTGCGCGGCCTGTTCCAGATTGCGGGTGCACAGCGCTTCGACGGGACGCGCGCAGGGCAGGCCGGTGGCCTCTGACAATGCCTTGGCGTCCAGTGTCTGGCTGCCCAGACAGGTACACAGCAGGACCGATTTCGTCATGTGTCTTTCCCCCCTCGCAGCGTTACCCGCCGCGTCGTTGCCGCAGGTAGGCACATTCCCGAGGCAGGGTAAAGCGCCGACCGGCGCCACCCCCGCCGGATAGGACCTTCGTCGCCCCCTGTCCGGAACTTTCCATCTCGAGCGGTGAAATCGCGGGTCCATTCGTCACGGATGGTTAGGATTTGGCACAATTTTCTTGCCGGAAGCGGGGCGAACGCGCCATAGTTTTCAGACAGCGCACCAAATGCGCGTCAGGGAGGTCCGGCTTGCATTCTGCAACGCCATCGAAGGCGATGCCATTGGGTGTCGTCATGCGCCGCACCCCCGGGGTCACCCGGTGGGCAAAGTGGCATTGGACCGCGTCCGGCATCCTGCCCGGCGCGCAGGCGGTCGACTGGCGCGAATTGCGCCGCGACGGCGACGCCGTGGAATACCATGCAGATACGGTGCCCCTGACCCTTTGGGCCACGGACACCGAGGCCTATCTCGTAGCCTTGGCCGACAGCCCGCCGTGCATCTACGTGGTCCTGCGCGAAGCCACCGCGACGGACGCCCGGATGCCCTATGAGGTGCATCTGATGACCGCCTCGCCCTACGAGGCGCAGGATTATGCCGACAGCGGCGAAGAGATCGTCGAGAAAGTGCCGATGAGCGCCGGTCTGATCGCCTGGGTGCAGGACTTCATCACTGCCCACCACGAGGACGAGGTGTTCATCAAGCGCCGCCGCGACAAGAAGCGGGTGGATCTGGTCGAGGATGGCATCGGCGACTCGCGCATCGAACAACTGACCGACGTTTACCGTGCGCCGCGTCGGAAGGCGGGTCTGCAATGACCGCGCGCAGCGATTTCTGGTCCCGTCGCAAAGCTGCCGTTGAAGCCGAACAGGCGGCTGAATTGCAGGCCGTGGACGCCGCACAACAGTCCGATGAACAGGCCGCGCTGGACGACAAGACCGACGCCGAGATTCTGGCCGAACTGGATCTGCCCGACCCCGACAGCCTGTCCAAAGGCGACGACTTCACCGCCTTTCTCGCCCGCCGCGTGCCCGAACGCATTCGCCGCCGCGCCCTGCGCAAGCTGTGGCTGAGCAACCCCGTTCTGGCCAACCTCGACGAGCTTGTGGACTATGGCGAGGATTACACCGATGCCGCCACCATCGTCGAAAACATGCAAACCGTCTATCAGGTCGGCAAGGGCATGGTTCGGATGCTGACCGGCGAGGACGAGGAGGCCGCACCGGAAGACGCGGTCGCCGAAGACGTCGCGGCCGAGGCCACCGAGGAGGAGGACGAGGTCGAAGCAACAGACCTTGCCGATACATCGCAACAGCCCACCAACCCAGAACAGCACACCGTCGCGCTGGCGCAGGACGCACCCGAAGCACGACCCGACCCCGTTGATCCCGATCCGCTGGCCGCCCCGACGCGGCGGCGGATGCGTTTTGCCTTTGCCGACTGACCGGAAGGAGACCCGATGACCATGGCCACGGCCCTTGAGATTGCTGAAGAAGACCGGCTACGCGCCGATCTTTACGATTTTCTGGGGGCGCTTCTGGCGGCGCCGGCCTCGGTGGACATGCTGAAGAAATGCGCCGGGCTTTCGGGCGATGACAGCGATCTGGGACAAGCCATCGGCACGCTGGCACGGGTAGCCAGGGTCTCCAAGCCCAAGGCCGTCGAGACCGAGTTCAACGCACTGTTCATCGGGCTGGGCCGGGGCGAGCTGCTGCCCTATGCCAGCTATTACCTGACCGGTTTCCTGAACGAGAAACCGCTGGCGCAACTGCGTCAGGACATGGCCGCGCAACAGATCACGCGGGCCGAAAACGTCTATGAACCCGAAGACAACATCGCCTCGTTGATGGAGATGATGTCCGGGCTGATCCTGGGCCGCTTCGGGGCGCCGGCAGCCCTGAATGTGCAAAAGACGTTCTGGAACAAGCATATCGGCCCCTGGGCCGGGCATTTCTTTTCAGATTTGGAAGCGGCGCAACATTCGGTTCTCTATGCCTCGGTCGGCACCATCGGCCGGGTGTTCATGGAGATCGAGCGCGAAGCCTTCCGAATGACGGCAGAGGCGTGACGCCCTGCCATTCCTGCCGTGCCGACAAGCGCGGTGCAACCAAAGGAGAAACGCGATGAGCGACAAGACAGAGGACGGTGCCAGCCGGCGCGACTTCCTCAAGCTTGCTTCGGTTTCGGCCCCGGCGGCGATTGCTGCTGCGGCAGTGGGCGGCACGGCCGCCCAGGCTGACGAGGCGCCCACCGGTGAAACCCGGATGCAGGACACCGCGCATACCCGCGCCTATCTGGACAGCGCCCGGTTCTGACCGGCTTGCCCGATCCGTTGCCGCCCGGCCCGACCGGACGCTGACACCCCCGACCCTGAGGCAACTGGTTGCGTGACGCCCGACCGCTTCAAGGATTTGCAACACCAAGCCCGCAACGGCCCCGTGCCTGCGCCAGCGAGGAGAGAGAAACATGCTGAGGAAAAAGACCAACGGGGTTGCGCGACGCTCCCAGCGGACAAGTATCCTGAATAACATCGCCGAGACATCCGTCGACCGCCGCGCCTTCCTGCGCGGATCGGGACTGGCCATCGGCGGGCTGGCGGCCATTGGCGCCACCGGCGGAACCGTGACCCGCGCATCGGCCCAGGCCGCCATCAGCAGCGCAGTGGAGACCATCAAATCGGTCTGCACCCACTGCTCGGTCGGCTGTACCGTGATTGCCGAGGTCAGCGATGGGGTCTGGATCGGGCAAGAGCCCGGCTGGGACAGCCCGTTCAACCTGGGTGCCCATTGCGCCAAGGGTGCTGCGGTCCGCGAACATGCCCATGGCGAACGTCGCCTGAAGTACCCGATGAAAAAGGAAAACGGCGAATGGGTCCGGATTTCCTGGGAACAGGCGATCGACGAGATCGGCGACCAGATGATGCAGATCCGCGAAGAAAGCGGCCCTGACAGCGTCTATTGGCTCGGCTCGGCCAAGCACAACAACGAACAGGCCTACCTGTTCCGCAAGTTCGCCGCCTACTGGGGCACGAACAACGTGGATCACCAGGCCCGGATCTGTCACTCGACCACGGTTGCAGGTGTTGCGAACACCTGGGGCTACGGGGCGATGACGAACTCGTACAACGACATCCACAACTCCAAGGCGATCTTCGTGATCGGCGGCAACCCGGCCGAAGCCCACCCGGTTTCGCTGGTGCACATCCTGCGCGCCAAGGAACAGAACAACGCACCCGTCATCGTCTGCGACCCGCGGTTCACCCGCACCGCAGCCCATGCCGACGAATACGTGCGGTTCCGTCCCGGCACCGACGTGGCGCTGATCTGGGGCATCCTGTGGCACATCTTCGAGAACAGCTGGGAGGACCGCGAGTTCATCCGCACCCGTGTCTGGGGCATGGACCAGATCCGCGAAGAAGTTGCCGCATGGAACCCTGAAGAGGTGGAACGTGTGACCGGCGTGCCCGGAAGCCAGTTGCGCCGGGTGGCGCGGACGCTGGCCAACAACCGCCCCGGCACCGTGATCTGGTGCATGGGGGGCACCCAGCACACCAACGGCAACAACAACACCCGTGCCTATTGCATCCTTCAGCTTGCCCTTGGCAACATGGGCACCTCGGGCGGCGGCACAAACATCTTCCGCGGCCATGACAACGTGCAGGGCGCAACCGACCTGGGTGTTCTCAGCCATACGCTGCCGGGCTACTACGGTCTGACAGCCGGGGCCTGGGCGCATTGGGCCCGTGTCTGGGAAGAAGATCCCGAATGGCTGAAAGGCCAGTTTGCCACGGTGCAGGGCGCCGATGGCAAGGACAAGAACCTGATGAACCTGACCGGCATCCCGGTGTCGCGCTGGATCGACGGGGTTCTGGAAGATCCGGCCAACACCGATCAGCCCAATGCGGTGCGCGCCATGGTTCTGTGGGGCCACGCGCCCAACTCGCAGACCCGGATGACGGAAATGAAGACGGCGATGGAGCAGCTGGACATGCTGGTCGTGGTCGATCCCTTCCCGACCGTCTCGGCCGTGCTGCACGATCGTACCGATGGCGTCTACCTGCTGCCGGCCACGACCCAGTTCGAGACCCGCGGATCGGTGACCGCCTCGAACCGCTCGCTGCAATGGCGTGACCAGGTGATGGCACCGCTGTTCGAGTCCAAGCCCGATCACGTCATCATCGCCAAATTCGCCAACAAGTTCGGCTGGGGCGACCGGTTCTTCCGCAACATCGAGATGGAAGATCCCGAAACACCCAACGTCGAAAGCATCACCCGCGAGTTCAATCGCGGCATGTGGACGGTGGGCTATACCGGCCAGTCGCCAGAGCGGATCAAGCTGCACATGGCGAACCAGCACACCTTCGACCGCACCACGTTGCAGGCGATCGGTGGCCCGGCCGACGGCGACTACTATGGCCTGCCATGGCCCTGCTGGGGCACGGCCGACATGGGGCATCCGGGCACGCCAAACCTGTATGACATGTCCAAGCCGGTCTCCGAAGGCGGCCTGACCTTCCGCGCCCGGTTCGGCGTGGAACGCGACGGCGACAACCTTCTGGCAGAAGGTGTCTATTCGGCAGGATCGGAAATCCAGGACGGCTATCCCGAGTTCACCATGCAGATGCTGATGGACCTGGGATGGGATGGCGATCTGACCGACGAGGAACGGGCCGCCATCGACGCCGTGGCCGGTGCCAAGACCAACTGGAAGACCGACCTGTCGGGCGGCATCCAGCGGGTCGCCATCGCCCATGAATGCGCGCCCTTCGGCAATGCCAAGGCGCGTGCGGTCGTGTGGACCTTCCCCGACCCGGTGCCGATCCACCGCGAGCCTCTGTACACGCCGCGGCGCGATCTGGTGGCCGACTATCCCACCTATGAGGATCGGAAGTTCTATCGTCTGCCGACGCTCTATGCGTCGATCCAGAAGAACGACTTCAGCCAGGAATATCCGATGATCCTCACCTCGGGGCGGCTGGTCGAATACGAAGGCGGCGGTGATGAAACCCGGTCCAACCCCTGGTTGGCCGAGCTTCAGCAGAACATGTTCGTCGAGATCAACCCGCGCGACGCCAACAATCTTGGCGTGCGGGACGGCGCACAGGTCTGGGTCGAAGGTCCGGAGGGCGGCAAGGTCAAGGTCATGGCCATGGTCACCAACCGGGTGGGCGAAGGCGTTGCCTTCATGCCCTTCCACTTCGGCGGCCACTTCCAGGGCGAGGACCAGCGGTCGAAATACCCCGCGGGCGCCGATCCCTACGTGTTGGGGGAATCCACCAACACCGCCCAGACCTATGGTTATGACAGCGTGACCCAGATGCAGGAGAGCAAGACCACTCTCTGCAAAATCTGGTCGGCATAAGGAGGACACCAATGGCACGAGCAAAGTTCCTTTGCGACGCCGAGCGCTGCATCGAATGCAACGCCTGCGTCACGGCCTGTAAGAACGAGCACGAGGTGCCCTGGGGCATCAACCGGCGACGGGTCGTTACCATCAACGACGGCAATCCGGGCGAGCGATCTATCTCGGTCGCCTGCATGCACTGTTCGGACGCGCCCTGCATGGCGGTCTGCCCGGTGGATTGCTTCTACCAGAACGAAGAAGGCGTGGTGCTCCATTCCAAGGATCTGTGCATCGGCTGCGGCTATTGCTTCTACGCGTGCCCCTTCGGCGCGCCGCAATATCCGCAGGCGGGCAATTTCGGATCCCGTGGCAAGATGGACAAATGCACCTTCTGCGCCGGTGGCCCGGAAGAGACCCACTCCACCGCCGAATTCCAGAAGTACGGACGCAACCGGATCGCCGAGGGCAAACTGCCGCTCTGCGCCGAGATGTGTTCGACCAAGGCACTTCTGGCCGGCGATGGTGACGTGGTCTCGGCCATCTACCGCGAACGCGTGGTGGCCCGTGGCTTCGGCTCCGGCGCCTGGGGCTGGGGCACCGCCTATGACCAGAAAGGCGGCTGAGCCGGCTTTCTTCCAAGGCTGAAACACGGCGGCGGCCCTTCCTGCAAGGGCCGCCGCCCGACCCTTTGACCCATCGTTTTTCGCGCGGCCCTGCCCCGGATCCTGATCCTGACAGCAGCGACCACGCCCCGAATTGACCCCGCTGGGCAAGCGCCCCGCGGTTGCTACGCCAGGGAAAGGCCGGGTCCGACCCGATCCCACCGCGCCCCATGCGGCACACCGATGTCATGGAGAGAGTGACCATGCTCAAACACGCAGTTCTGGCCCTGTTCCTTTGCCTGGGCAGCCTGACGGCCGCCGCTGCGCAGGAGGCCACCCCCGAAACCACCGCCGCGCCGGACCGAAGTGGCACCGGCGGCGCCCAGACGCTGGAAGACATCCTTGCCCGCCAGCGCGGCGAAAAGATCGACGACAGCTTCCGCCGCAACGCCACCGGCGATCCCGATGCCGCAGCGGCCATTGCCGCGCAACTGGGCACCCTGGGCGGGGCCTCGGATTCGGAAGTCTACCGCGCCCTGCGCTATGGCAGTGCCGATGTGACGGTGTCCAACGACGGCCCGGCCTCGAACGTGTTGATCCAGGACAGCGGCATGAGATGGCTGGAGTTCCGCCAGGGTCCGCTGGCCACCTATGGCGGCTACGCCTTGCTGGGCATGATCGGCCTGTTGCTGCTGTTCTACCTGCTGCGCGGCAAGATCCGCATCGATGGCGAGAAAACCGGCCGCAAGATCTTGCGGTTTTCCAGCATCGAACGCTTCGGCCACTGGTTGTTCGCGGGCTCTTTCCTGCTGCTGGCCTTCACCGGGCTGATCGTATTTTTCGGGCGCAAGGGGCTGATCCCGCTTCTGGGCAAGGATGCCTATGCGCAACTGGCGCTGATCTCGAAATGGATTCACAACAACGTGGCCTGGGCCTTCATGCTGGGGCTGGTGATGATCACCGTCATGTGGCTGGTCCACAACATTCCCAACCGCCATGACCTGAAGTGGTTCGCCGTCGCCGGCGGGTTGTTTTCGAAAAACGTCCATCCGCCCGCCCGCAAGTTCAACGGCGGCCAGAAGATCATCTTCTGGTCCTGCGTGGTACTTGGCGTGTCGATCTCGATTTCCGGCCTGTCGCTGCTGTTTCCCTTCGAACTGCCGATGTTCGCCAAGACCTTCGTTGTGCTGAACGACACGCCGATCCCCGGCTGGTTGGGCCTTGGCACCCTGCCCGAACAGATGCCGCCGCATCAGGAAATGCAGTTGAGCCAGGCCTGGCACGCCATCGTTGCCTTCCTGTTCATGGCCATCATCATCGCCCATATCTACCTGGGCTCGGTCGGCATGGAGGGCGCGTTCGACGCCATGGGCTCGGGCGAGGTCGAGGAACAATGGGCGCGGGAACACCACGGCCTCTGGGTCAAGGAGCTGGAGGAGAAGGGCAAGACCGCCACCGCCTCCGGCGGACAGCACAGCCCCGCCGAGTGATGCCCCGTGCCGCGGCCCTGCTTCTGGCGCTGGCCCTGCCGGGGCTGGCGCAAGCGTCGGAGTTCTTCACGCTGAAAGGCCATGGCGGCCCCGTCAAGGGGCTGGCCGTGGCCCCGGACGGCACCATCGCCAGCGCCAGTTTCGACAATGCCGTGGGCCTGTGGCAGGGCACGGCCCCGCGCTGGCTGGACGATCATCGTGCCGCCGTGAACACCGTGGCCTTCGCGGGCCGCGACCGGCTGATCTCGGCCGGCGACGATTTCCGGGTGGTGCTGTGGTCGCTGCCCGGCGGCACCGCCACCGAGCTTTTCCAGCATAAGGGCAAGGTGATGGGACTGGCGGTCAGCACCGATGGCACCCGCGCCGCCAGCGCCAGTTGGGATGGCACCATCGCCCTGCTCGACCTGACCTCAGACACGCCCCCGACCCTGCTGCGCGGCCACGCCAGCGGCGTCAACGCGGTGAGCTTTGCCGAAGCGGGTCGCCGCCTGATCTCGGCCGGGGTCGATGGCACCGTGCGCTACTGGGATACCAGCACGGGCGCCGAGACCCGGCAGCTTCTGACCAATGGGTTCGGGGTCAACACCCTGATCGCCACGCCCGACTGGCTGGCCTATGGCGCGGTGGACGGGGTGACGCGCATCGTCGATCCCGACACCGGTGCAGCCCTGGCCGATTTCACCCTGGACCGCCGCCCGATCCTGGCCATGGCTTACAGCCCTGCCGCGCAGCGGCTGGCCGTGGGCGACGGCGAAGGTTACATCATGGTACTTGATACCCAGACCTGGCGCATTGCGGGCGATTTCCGGGCCTCGCTGACCGGACCGATCTGGGCGCTGGCGTTCTCGCCCGACGGGCAGAACATCCATGCCGCCGGACTGGATCCGACGGTGTATTCCTGGCCGCTGGACACACTGGACGATCAGGATCCCATGGCCGCCCCCGACCGTCCCTATCTGCGCGACCCCGCCGAGATGTCTAATGGCGAACGTCAGTTCGCCCGCAAATGCTCGATCTGCCACAGCCTGACCCCCGACAGCGCGCGGCGCGCCGGGCCCAGCCTGCACGGTGTGTTCGGTCGCCCGGCCGGCGCTCTGCCCGGTTACAGCTATTCCAGGACATTGATCGAGGCCGGTTTCGCCTGGAATGAAACCACCATCGACAAGCTGTTCGATCTCGGCCCCGACCACTTCATTCCGGGCACCAAGATGCCCATGCAACGGATCACCGCCCCGCAGGATCGTGCCGATCTCATCGCCTTCCTGCGCCGCGCCACCTCACCGACCGGAGAGTGACATGAAAATCATGTTCCTGGCGTTTGCCGCCGTCATCGTCATCGCCATTGCGGCAGACCAGATCCTGCAGCGTGCAGGGTTTTCCGCGGCCGAACGCACCATCAGCGACTCGGTACGGCTGAAATAGGCGCCTTTTTTGCCCAGACCCGGGGCATTCGTGGCCGGGAACCGCCGCATCTGCAGGCATCGGCGTCCGGCTAGCGAAAACCATGGCCCGAGTACGGTCCGCGTGCTAGCGCAGGGGAAACAGGGGGCGACTCGCCCCCACCCCGGCCGGAAAGGCACGCCAAATGGCACTTCTCACCCCCGACGGCACCAGCACCGTCAATGACATCGCAAGCCGCTACGGGCTGTCCCCGGATGCGGTGCTGACCCTGCTGGTGGCGATCAACAACGGCGGCGGCATGCAGGCACAATTCTCGCACCCCGAACTGGGGGGCATGGGCCAATGGTCCATGGGCGGCATGGTGATGGTCGGCGACATGTTCAACATCTCGCTGAAATTCACCGTCGACCAGGTCTGCACCGAACTGTCCAACGCGCTGGCCGGGACGCAACTGTTCAAGCCCGCGACACGCCCGACGCCCATGTCCAGCCAGTCGCAAAGCCAGGGCAATGGCAGCAGTTTCTCGGTGCAGGGCGGTTATGGCGGCGGCGCGGGCTGGCCACAGGACCTTGGCGCGCCCTCCTCGGTCGGCAGCCAGAACAACCTGCGCTATGCGGTCTTTCCCAACACCCGGCGGCTGGCCATCGACCTGAATGGCCAGATCACCGTCTATGACATCGGCGATCACCAGATCAGCGGCTTTTCCCAGCAGCAGGGCGGCGACCAGTCGATCACCTTCACCAGCCAATACGGTCTGGTGCGCGTTGCCGACTTGCCGGTCGTTCCGGCCCAGGGCAGCGCGCCCGCGCCGCAACCGCCTGCCGCAGACCCGACCCCGGCCCCGGCCGCAGACAAGCCGACACCCGAACCTGCGCCCAAGCCAGCCGAGACCACCCCACCGGCCCGCACGGGCGCTGGCGCCGACAGCAGCGAGATCTTCGCGCTGATCGAACAACTGGCCAGCCTGCACGACAAGGGCATCCTGACCGATGCAGAGTTCGAAACCAAGAAGACGGAACTTCTGGCCCGGCTCTGACAGGGGCACAGCCCTCAGCCTGTTCGCCGGAGCCGCCGTCGCGTGGGGCCGACAGGGCCGGACCGGCGCGGGCCTGCAAGGGGGCGCAGCCCGGGCGCGCGCGCCCGCTTGCCCTTGCGGGGCCGGGGCGGTTCGGTCAGGCCACACAGCGCGATGGCGGCTCTGGCGCACAGGCGGGCCTGTTCATTGGTGAGACCCGAGCATCGCCGCCACCCGCCATCCCGGCGTCAGCGTTTCGCGCAGCAATCCCATGGGATGGGCGCGCAGCGACAGGCGCAGGGCGACGTAATCCTCGACCATTTCCTCGCCCAACGTCATCTGCGGCAGATCGGCGGCGCGCTCCAAGATCCCCTCGCCGTCCAGATCGCCCTCGAACAGCGGCAAGGGCTTCTCGGCGGTGATGGCGCGGGCTTCCCACAGCGCCTCGCGACGGCTCAGCCCGAGGCTGGCAAAGACATCCGCCTCGGCCAGCCGGGCGATCTGGCGCGGCGGCACCCCGGCGCGGCGCCAGACGTCAGCCAGGCTGCGATAGCCGTTGCCGCGCGCGGCGGTCAGCCAGGTGATGTCCTCTTCCTTCAGCGCCTTGATCTGGCGAAACCCCAGCCGCAGGGCCAGCCCACCGCGCCCGTCGGGTTCCATCACACTGTCCCAGAAGCTGGCGTTCACGTCCACAGGGCGCACCTCGACCCCATGGGCGCGCACGTCCCGCACGATCTGTGCCGGAGCATAGAAGCCCATCGGCTGCGAGTTCAGCAGCGCGCAGGCGAAGATCCCCGGATGATGGCATTTCAGCCAGGCCGAGGCATAGACCAGCAGCGCGAAACTGGCCGCGTGGCTTTCGGGAAACCCGTAGGAGCCGAAACCCTCGATCTGCCCGAAACAGCGTTCAGCGAAATCGCGGTCATAGCCGTTCTTTGCCATGCCTTTCAGGAACCGGGTGCGGAATTCCGAGACATTGCCGTGCTTCTTGAACGTGGCAAGGGACCGGCGCAGGCGGTCAGCCTCTTCCGGGGAAAACCCGGCGCCGACGATGGCGATCTGCATCGCCTGTTCCTGGAACAGCGGCACGCCCAGGGTCTTGCCCAGCACCTGGCCAAGGTCGTCCGAGGGGAAGCGCACCTCCTCCTCGCCGTTGCGGCGGCGGATGTAGGGATGCACCATATCGCCCTGGATCGGGCCGGGGCGGATGATGGCGACTTCGATCACCAGGTCATAGAAGCAGCGCGGCTTCATCCGGGGCAGGAAGTTCATCTGCGCCCGGCTTTCCACCTGAAAGACGCCGATGGCATCGGCCCGGCACAGCATGTCGTAGACCGCCGGATCCTCGGGCGGCAGGCTGGCCAGCGTCAGGTCGCGCCGGTGATGCAGCGCCACCAGGTCAAAGCCCTTGCGGATACAACTGAGCATGCCCAGCCCCAGCACATCGACCTTCAGGATCCCCAGCGCGTCGATGTCGTCCTTGTCCCAGCAGATGACCGTGCGGTCTTCCATGGTGGCGTTCTCGATGGGCACCAGTTCGTCCAGACGGTCCTGGGTGATGACGAAACCGCCGACGTGCTGGCTCAGGTGCCGGGGGAAGCCCTGAATGTCCTGCACCAGCGCCATGGTCTGCATCAGGCGCGGATCGTCGGGATCCAACCCGATCTCGCGCATCCGGCTGATCGCCGAGCCCGCCCCGCCGCCCCAGCCCCAGATCTGGCTGGACATGGCGCCCAGCGTGTCCTCGGAAAGGCCCATGGCGCGGCCCACCTCGCGCACGGCGCGCTTGCCGCGATAATGGATGACCGTGGCGGTCAGCCCGGCGCGGTGGCGGCCATAGCGCTGATAGATGTGCTGGATCACCTCCTCGCGCCGCTCGTGTTCGAAATCGACATCAATGTCGGGCGGCTCGTTGCGCGCCTCGGAGACGAAACGTTCGAACACCATGGTGCCGATCTCGGGCGATACCGAGGTCACCCCCAGCAGGTAGCAGACCACCGAATTGGCCGCCGAGCCGCGGCCCTGACACAGGATGCCGCGCGAGCGGGCGAAATCGACGATGTCATGGACGGTCAGGAAATAGGGGGCGAAGTTCAGCTTGCCGATCAGGCGCAGCTCATGCGCCATCTGGGCGTGCACCTTGTCGGGCGCACCGCCCGGATAGCGCCAGGACAGACCGGCCTGCACCAGTTGCGTCAGGCGTTCCAGCGCAGTTTCGCCATCGCGGGTTTCCGAAGGATAGTCATAGCGCAACTGGTCGAGCGAGAAGCCGATGCGCCCGGCGATGGTCCGGGCATGGGCCAGCGCGTCTTCATGGCCGGCAAAGATCCGTGCCATCTCGGCCGGGCTGCGAAGGCGCTGTTCGGCATGAACCTGTGCGGCGCGGCCCAGATCGGCCACCTTGCAGCCGGTGCGAATGGCGGTCAGCACATCGGCCAGCTTGCGGCGGCGGGCGTCGTGCAA
The DNA here is from genome assembly GCF_049800695.1 of Fluviibacterium sp. S390. Classification (NCBI taxonomy): domain Bacteria; kingdom Pseudomonadati; phylum Pseudomonadota; class Alphaproteobacteria; order Rhodobacterales; family Paracoccaceae; genus Meridianimarinicoccus; species Fluviibacterium sp. S390. The sequence continues at coordinate 80,641 of NZ_JBNAFN010000008.1, forward strand.
CACCGGCGCGCAGGCGGCCACGGTGGGCAGGCCCAGATGCGCGGCCAGCGCAGCAATGGCGGCAAAGCGGGGCCGGTCCTGCCCGTCGTACTGCGGGGTCAGCAGCACCGCGCAGGCCTGCGGGAAGCGGCGCGCCAGTCGTTCCGCCTGTGGCCAGCCCCCGCCCGCGCCGCCCGGCACCGGCAGATCCCGTGGAGGGTGCAGCAGCAGCTCCAACCCCGCGCCCAGCTCCAGCAGATCCTCGAGCCCAAGATCGCAAGACCCCTTGTCCACCCGCAGCCGCCCGCGCGACAACAGCCGCGACAACCGCCCCCAGGCCGCGCGATCCCGTGGCAGGGCCAGCACCCGGCTGCCGCAGCGCAGGGCCAGCGTCACCGCCGGCAGCAGGCGCGGCACGCAGGTCAGGATCGGCGCCAGCCGATGCGGGTGGCCCGCAGGCAGCGGCGGACCGATGGGCCCGTATTCGGCCAGCGCCGTCGCCCGGTCCCGCACATGGCGGGCGATTTCGCGCAACTCCACATGTGCGCGCACGATCCCCGCCACCGAGTTCTCATCGGCGATGGCAAAGGCTTCGAACCCCAGCTCCGCCGCCTTCGCCGCGTATTCCTCGGGATGCGCAGCACCGGTCAGGAAGGTGAAATTCGATGTGATGCAGAGTTCCACGGACATGAAGGCGGCTCCGAATCCCCAGGGACACCGCAGTATATTCCCGTTTTGTTCTCACCCCTAGGGCGGGCGCCTCCGGCGGGAGTATTTTTGCCAAGAAGAAAGACCTAGAGCAGGACGCTGTCGGTGCTGCGATAGTGATGCAGGGCCCGGGTGAGGACGAGATCTTCTTCTTCGGGCAGGATATGAGGCTGATGCCAGTCATCGCCGGCAAAGGCGCGCAGGGCGTCTTCATCGCACCAGACCATGACGACGCAGAACTCGGTGGTCTCGGCGCCCTCAAGCGGCACGCCGCCGTGGACCGACAGGCAGCCGTCCTGGTCGCGCACCAGTGGCAAGGCGGTCTCCCTGAGGAAGGTCTCGAACTCGGCCGCCCGGTCGGGGGCAATGCCGGCGCGGAAGATACGGATGATCATGCGGCACCTCCTTTGTGACAGTGCCTTATCAGTCTAGCACAGGTCGGCGCCGACCTCCGACGACACGAAAAAGCCGCCGGAAAACCGGCGGCTTTGAAAAGGCATCGCTGTGCAGCGGGATCAGGCCAGGGCGGCCTTGGCCTGGTCCACGATCGCGTTGAACGCGTCGGGCTCATGCACGGCCAGATCGGCCAAAACCTTGCGGTCCACCTCGATACCCGCTTTCGACAGGCCGTTGATGAACTTCGAATAGGTCAGGTCGGCGTCGTGCAGGCGCACGCCGGCGTTGATGCGCTGGATCCACAGGGCGCGGAAGTTGCGCTTGCGGTTATGACGGTCGCGCGTGGCGTATTGATTCGCCTTGTCGACGGCCTGGGCTGCGGTCTTGAAGGTGTTCTTGCGACGGCCGTAATAGCCTTTTGCCGCCTTGATGACCTTCTTGTGACGCGCGTGGGTGACGGTTCCGCCTTTGACTCGAGACATATTCCGACCTCCTTAGCGCGCGTAGGGCATGTAGCCCTTGACGGTCTTCTCGTCGGGCTTGGAAAGGATTGTGGTGCCGCGGGCCGTGCGGATGAACTTGGTCGACCGCTTGATCATGCCGTGGCGCTTGCCGGCCTGGCCAGCCACGACGCGGCCGTTTGCCGTCACCTTGAAGCGCTTCTTGGCGCTTGATTTCGTCTTCATCTTGGGCATTTCCGGATCCTCTTCATTGGGGCGGTTGTCACGCGACTCGGCATGCCACATGGCCGGACGCGTGGTCGAAGCGCGCGTATAGCCCCGGTGCGGTGGGGAGGCAAGCCCAAAACAAGGAAATCCGGCTATAGTTCCCTTGCCTTGAAGCCCGGTCTGCCCGCAGGCTGGACCATGGTTTGAACAGGGGGAACAACTCATGGCCTATATCAGTGCAATGCTGGCAGCGGTGCCGGATGCCAACAAGGACGCTTATTTCGACACGGCACGCAAGATGCTTCCATTGTGGAAGGAAGCCGGGGCCATCGGCTACAAGGAGTGCTGGGGCGTGGATGTTCCCGACGGCAAGCTGACCTCCTTCCCGATGGCGGTGAAGGCAGAAGCCGGCGAGACCGTGGCCATCGCCTATATCGAATGGACCGACAAGGCCGTCGCCGATGCCGCCTTCAAGGCGATGGAAACGGACGAAAGATGGCAGGCCGCCTTTGCGGACGGCATGCCCTTTGACGGGAAGCGGATGATCTTCGGCGGCTTCGAGGTGTTGATCGACGGGCTCGACTGAGCCCGCCGGATCAGCCCGGTTCGTTGTCGAAGATCAAACGCTCTTCACAGGGGGCCACGCGCAGGATGTTGGTGGTGCCCGGCTGATTGAATGGCACACCTGCGGTGACCACGATCTGGTCATCGTGGGTGGCCAGATCCATCTCGCGCACGGTGCGGGCGGCGCTGACAACGGCCATCTTGAAGCGATCGACCTCGCCGGTGACAGCGCAGTTCACGCCCCAGTGCAGGCACAGGCGACGCGCGGTCTTGCGGAACGGTGTCAGCCCAACGATGGGCACCCGCGGCCGCTCCCGCGACACCAGTGCCGTGGTGGTGCCCGAATGGGTGAACGAGCAGATCGCCTTGACGCCCGAGGTTTCGGCCAGTTCCCGCGCCGCATGCACGATGCCGTCGGCAACGCTGTGCCGGGTAAAGATGCGGCTGGCTTCCATCACTTCGCGATAGTTTGGATCGCTTTCCACTTCGATGGCGACATTGTTCATGGTCTGAACCGCCTCGACCGGGAAATTGCCCGCAGCGGATTCGGCCGACAGCATGACCGCATCCGCGCCTTCATAGATGGCGGTGGCAACATCGGACACCTCGGCCCGCGTCGGCATCGGGCTTTCGATCATCGATTCCAGCATCTGGGTCGCGACGATCACCGGCTTGGCGACCGAACGGCATTTGCGGATCAGACGCTTCTGGATCGGCGGCACGGCCTGAACCGGCAGTTCGACCCCCAGATCCCCGCGCGCCACCATGATGCCGTCGGAAGCTTCGAGGATCTCGTCGAAGGATTCGACCGCCGCGGGCTTTTCGATTTTGGACAGGATCGCGGCGCGACCCTTGGTCAGCATCCGCGCCTCGGTCACATCCTCGGGGCGCTGGACAAAGGACAGGGCCAGCCAGTCGACCCCCAACTCGCAGACGAATTCCAGATCGCGGCGGTCCTTTTCCGACAGGGCCGCCAACGGCAGCACCACGTCGGGCACGTTCACGCCCTTGCGGTTGGAAATCTCGCCGCCCGCAATGATCTTGCAATCGGCAAAATCCGCACCGCAGGACTCGACCACGGCCCGGATCTTGCCATCGTTGACCAATAGCGTCTTGCCCGGCTTCAGCGCAGCAAAGATTTCGGGGTGCGGCAGGGTCACGCGGTTGGCGTCGCCCTTCTTGTCTTCCAGGTCGAAGCGGAAGCTCTGCCCGACTTCCAGCATTTCCTTGTCATTGGCGAACACTCCGCAGCGGAGTTTCGGCCCCTGCAGGTCGGCAAGGATCGCGATGGGACGACCATAGTCCTGCTCGACCTTCCGGATGATCGCGTGACGTTCTGCGATTTCCGAGTGTTCCCCATGGCTCATGTTCAGGCGGAACACATCGGCTCCGGCCTCGAACAGGGCACTGATCATCTCGTAGTCATTCGAGGCCGGACCAAGGGTGGCCACGATTTTAACATTTCGGCTGCGCCGCATCCGGTCTCTCCCAGACTGTTAGCGTTATCAAACTGGCGCCTGCATGCCCCATTTCCGTTCGGGAAACAACGCAGGAGTCGCGATCTGCCCGCATTTGCCGCGCAAACAGTCGCGGCCGGGTCACAGGCGGCAAGCTTTCGCCTGTCAACCACGCGTCCCTGTGCCTATATCTCAATCACCCACAGGAGGACAGCAGATGGATGACCAGACCCGTATCGAACTTGAAGCCGCAGCCTTTCGCAGGTTGCGCGACCATCTGGCGACGCGCACGGACGTGCAGAACATCGACATGATGAATCTTGCGGGATTCTGCCGCAACTGCCTGAGCCGCTGGTATCAGGACGCGGCCAGCGAGCGCGGCATCGAGATGGACAAGGAAGCGGCGCGAACGGCCTTCTACGGCATGCCCTATGCCGAATGGAAAGAGAAATTCCAGACCGAAGCCAGCCCCGAGCAGCAGGCCGCCTTCGAGATCAGCCACAAGGCGCACGGCTGAGATTTCATGCCTGCGGCGCGAGTATTTGGGCCAAGAAGAAGAGCCTGGTTCATTTCTTCTTGGCCACAATACTCCGGGGGAGTCGCCCGCAGGGCGGCGGGGGCAGCGCCCCCTACCCCGCGCGCAAATCGCCGTCGATCCGCCGCGCATAGCCGCGCGGGGTGAACATGCGGGCACCGGTTCCAAGCTGGGCCAGCCGCGATTGCGACGATCCCACCAGAACAACCGTCAGCATATCCACCTCATCCACATCCAGTTCGGACAGCTTGCGATAGCGCAGGGTTTCCTCTGGCCGTCCCAGCGAACTGGCCAGCAGGACCGGCGTATCGGCGGGACGATGCTGCAACAGGATCTCGCGCGCCTCGGCCAGCAGCGTCCGGCGGCGTTTCGACACCGGGTTGTAGAAGGCGATGACGAAATCACCCTCGGCGGCCGCTTTCAGCCGGGTTACGATGTCGTCGCGCGGGGTCAGCAGGTCTGACAGCGAGATCGCGCAGAAATCATGGCCCAGCGGCGCACCGGCCCGTGCGGCGGCGGCCTGCAGGGCCGAGACACCGGGGGCCGAGACGACCTCGACCCGGCGCGCGGCATCGCTGACGCCGCCGGCGTCGGGACCGCGATCCAGAAGCTCGAACACCAGCGCGCCCATGGCGTAGATCCCGGCATCGCCTGAGCAGATCAGGGCCACGTTGCGGCCCTTGGCGGCTTCTTCCAGCGCATAACGACAGCGGGCCTCTTCGCCGCCAAGGGGGAAATCGCTGCGCGGCTTGCCATGGGCGATCGGTCCCAGCAGGTCGATGTACAGGCCATAGCCCACCAGTTCCTCGGCCTCGGCCACAAGGCGGCTGGCTTCCGGCGTGCGCCAGTCGGCCTGCCCCGGACCGATGCCCACCAGCGCCACCTTGCCGCGGGCCCGGCCCGGCAGATCGGTCAGCACCTCGGGCGCGCGGACCAATGCACAGGTGGTGTTGGCGGTTTTCATCTTGGCGCGCCGCAATTCCGCGTCCGGGCCCGCACAGGCCAGCGCCGCGCCTTCGCTGACGCCGTGACAACCGACCTCGGCAAAAACCACCTCCGACGGGGTAACCAGACGCGGGGTCTGTGCTTCCAGTTCGGCGGCGGTGAACAGCCGGAAGGGCACACCAAGCCGCGCGGCCAGATCCAGCATTGCCGGCTCATCCGCTTTCAGGTCAAGGCTGGCGACGGCGGCGATGGCGCCGGGGGCGACCCCGGCCTGTTTCAGCATGTTCTGCACGAGGCGCCAAAGCTCGGCGGGATCGGCGCCGCGCGCGCAACCGACGCCCAGCACGTGGCGTTGCGGATGATAGACCAGCCGGTCGGGACCGGGGGTGGTGGGGGCTTCGGTCACGGCGATCTCGACCGTGCCTTGCGGGGCATCGGACAGATCGAACAGATGCTCTCCAGTCAGGCGGGCACCGCCACCGGCCAGAAGGCTGGCCATGGCCGGCTTGGCATCCTCGGGGTTGGCCAGCCGGTAGCCCGGCGGCGGGCAATCCAGTGCCACGCCCATGGCCACGTCGCCAGCGGTGGTCACAGCCGCTACGCCGCCCAGCAGGTCGGACAGGTCGCGCGCAAGGCGGTTGGCCCCATGATGCCCCCCCAGCAGGGGCACCACGACCGCGCCATTGTCGGACACGCTCAGCACCGGCGGTTCACGGCGCTTGTCGACCAGCAGCGGCGCCACGGCCCGGATCAGGATGCCCGAGGCGCAGACCCCGATCACCGGAGTTCCGGCGGCAAACAGGGTGCGCACGTGGTCGAGCGCATTGTCAAAGGTCACATCCGGGGCATCGACGCGTCCGGCGCGGCCATGCAGGGGCACGCCCAGATGATCGGCGATGCGGCGCGCCACGGATTCGCCAGAGCGGTTGATGCAGAGAACGGCGGGGGTTACAGCCACGGGTCGGCGCCTTTCGTCACGAGGATCATCGAGAAATAGGGGGCGGGGTCGGGCGCCTCGGCCAGCGGCAGGCGGCGCTCGATCGGCAGGGTGGCGCGTTCGACATAGACGGCGCGGCCCAGCAAGCCCTCGTCCGCCAGCAGTGCACGCAGGCGCGACAGGTGACGGCCCACCTTCATCAGCACCAGCGTATCGGCGTCGCGGATGCGGGCGCGCAGCTCGGCATCGGGCAGCGGGCCGGGCAGCACCGTCAGGGTCTCGTTGCGGGCCGCCAGCGGCAGACCGGCGCGGGCGGCGCAGGCGGTGACCGAGGTGACGCCGGGCACGACCTCTACCGCGAAACGCGGCGCGAGGCGGGCGTGCAGATACATGAAGGAGCCATAGAAAAACGGATCGCCCTCGCAGAGAACCACCACATCATCACCAGCCTGAAGCGCTTCGCCGATCCGGGCCGCCCCAGCATCATAGGCTGCCTGCGCGGGGGCGCGGGCCGGGGTCATGGGCACTTCCATGACGATCTCGCGCGCGGTGGCGGGGATCAGGTCGGCGGCGATGGCGCGGGCGAAACTGTCACCGCCCGCCAGGGCCGGATAGGCCACCACGCGCGCGCCTTCAATCAGACGCGCGGCGCGGCGGGTGATCAGGTCGGGATCGCCGGGGCCCAGCCCGACGCCATAGAGCGTGCCGGGTGCGGTCATCGTTTCAGCAGGCTCCACTGGGTGACCGGCATGAAGCTGTCCCAGCCGGTCAGGCGGCCCACCGGGCGGGCGCGGGCCACGGACAGGCGGGTCAGCTCGCCGCCGAAACGGGCGTGCAGGCGGATCAGCAGCACTTCGCTTTCCAGCGTGACGGCATTGGCCACCAGCCGGCCCAGCGGCTTCAGCGCCATCAGGGCCACCTCGGCGGTGTCCTCGGACAGGCCGCCGCCGATAAACACAGCGTCCGGGACCGGCAATTCGGCCAGCCCGTCGGGGGCGGCGGCGTCGATCAGGTCCAGCTTCGGCACCCCCAGCGCCAGCGCGTTGGCGGCGGCCATGGCGCGGCGGTCGGGGTTCGGGTCCAGCCCGATGGCGCGGGCATCGCGGGCCGCGCGCATCCATTCGATGGCGACCGAGCCGCAACCACAGCCGATGTCCCACAGCAGCGCCCCCCGTTTGGGCATCAGCTTGGCCAGCGTCAGGGCACGCACCTCGCGCTTGGTCATCTTGCCGTCATGGTCGAAGACATCATCGGGCAGACCCGGCGTGCGGGCCAGCATCTGGGCATTTTCATCGGCGATGCACTCGATGGCCAGCGTGTGGAAATCGGGCACGCGCTGGGTCCAGCCCGACGCCAGCCCCTCGACCCGCTGCTCGTTGTCGCCGCCCATGTGCGCCAGCACTGTCAGCACCGAAGCGCCATAGCCGCGTTCGCTGAGCAGGCGGGCAATGCGGGCGGGGGTCTGGCCATCGGCGGTGAGCACCAGCAGGCGCTGGCCGGGACCGACGAAGGGCAGGATCTGTTCGGGCGGGCGACCATGGGCGGTGAGGGTTTCCACATCCGCCAGCGACCAGCCAAGCCGGGCACAGGCCAGCTGGAAGGCCGACAACTGCGGATGGTAGCGAATCTCGGCCGGGTCGATGTCGCGCCCGATGCGCGCGCCCACCGAGAACCACAGCGGATCGCCAGTGGCCAGCACCGCGACCTTCTTGCCGCGCAGGGCGGTCAGATCGTCGATCAGCGCCGAGAACGGGCTGGGCCAGGAATGGCGTTGGGCGCTCAGACCCGGGGTAAGCGCATGCAGGCGGTCGCTGGCAAAGACATGTTCCGCAGATTGCAGGCGGTCCTTCGCGCCGGGCAGCAGGCTGGCCATGCCGTCATCGCCGATGCCGATGATATCGAGCCATTTTCCGACCATCACCCGCCCTCCAGTTCCGGCAGACCGGCGGCCACCGCGTTGACGGCGGCGGATGCCAGCGCCGAGCCGCCGCGACGCCCCCTCAGGGCAATGAAGGGGACGCCGCGCGAGTTCGCCGCCAGTTCGGCCTTGGATTCCGCGGCCCCGACGAAACCCACCGGAAAGCCGAGGATCAGGGCAGGCTTGGGGCCGCCCCGGTCGATCATCTCCAGCAGGTGGAACAGGGCTGTGGGAGCATTGCCGATGGCCACCACAGCACCTTCAAGCCGGTCGCGCCACAGCTCCACCGCCGCCGCCGAGCGGGTGGTGCCCAGGTCTTGCGCCATCTGCGGCACGCGCGGGTCGTTGAGGGTGACGAGGATCTCGGCAAGAGGCGGCAGGTAGCGGCGGATGATGCCGGCCCCGGCCATTTCGCAATCGCAGATCACCGGTGCCCCTGCGGCAAGGGCGGCGCGCCCGGCGGTTACCGCGTCGGGCGAGAAGGCCAGACGATCAGCGATCTCGATCATGCCACAGGCATGGATCAGGCGCACGGCCACCGATTCCATCTCGGCCGGAAAGCGGTCCAGCCGCGCCTCGGCCCGCACGGTGGCGAAACTTTGGGCGTAGATGGCCTTGGGGTCTTTTTCGTAGGGGCGCATGCGGATCCGAAGGGTTGCGCCAATGGCAGCCGGGGGGCCGCCTTCGGCGAGAGTATTTGGGCCAAGAAGAAATCAGGCGCGGGTCTTGCGGGCGCTTTCCGGCCCCAGCGGGTGGTCGGCGTGGGGATAGGGGGCGTGATGGTGGTGGTGATGGTCATGACCGTGAGCGTGGTCGTGGTCGTGATGATGGTGGTGGGGGTCCGCGTCGAGGCGGCATTCGCCGGTGCAGAAGCTGTCGCACAGCGCGCAATCGGCCACGTTGGAGCCGGGGGCGGAGGCGCCCTGCCCTTCCACGTGGTGGTGGTGGCTTTCCTGCACCGCGCCGACCTCGCCCTCGAATCCCAGCACCTGGGTGCGGTACTTGCACATGGCGCAGTTTTCCGGGGGCTGTTCGCCCACCTGTTCGGTGATGCGTTCGGCGAAGGTTTCCAGAACTTTCGGATGATCGCCCAGGTAGCCGGCCTTGACGAAGGTGATCTCGGGGTGCGCGGCGGCGGTCTGGTCGGTGAAGCCGTAGATGCGGTCGATCAGAATGCCGGAGAACAGGAAATACGGAAAGACAATGACGCGCTTGTAGCCCAGCCGGGCCACATGGGTCAGGCAGGGTTCCACCAGCGGGAAGGTGACGCCGGAATAGCCCACCTCGCACCAACCGAAGCCCAGACCCTCCCAGAGCATCCGGGCGACCTTGGCCACATTGCCGTTGGCATCCGGGTCCGAGGCACCACGCCCGATGACCACGAGGCAGGTGTCATGGCGTGCGACGGGGCCGTGATCGGCGTTGGCCTGCGCTTCGGCCGCTTCGATACGGGCGGCGGCGGCGGCGATCATCTTGGGGTCGACGCCCAGCTCGCGGCCATAGGAAACCTCGATCCCATGGGTCGCGGCATAGGTGTTCAGCACCGTGGGAATGTCGTTCTTGGAATGCATCGCCGCGAACAGCATGCCCGGCACCGCGAGGATACGGTCGCAACCGGCCTCGCGCAGCCGATCCAGCCCGTCGCGGATCACCGGGTTGGCGAATTCGAGGTAGCCGTAGTCGGTCAGCCAGTCCTTGGGCAGATAGTCGGGAAGCTGTTGCGCCAGCGTGGCAAATTCATCCACTGCCGACTGGCTGCGCGAGCCGTGCCCGCAGATCATCACGCCTGTCTTGGTCATGGCTCAGGCCTCCTGCGGGTCAGCGGCGGGGTTGTCATCGGCGTCGCCCTGGGAGGGCTGATCCTTGCGGCGGCCTTTCAGGGCGGCCCATGCACCAAGGGCGATGGCAGCCCCGATGGCCGCACCCGCAACCCAATGATCGTGGCCGGCGAGGTCCGCCAGATGGCCGGGATGGGCCTGGGCCATCGAGGCCGCGGCCAACAGGGAAAGGCAGGACAGAAGGACAGTGCGCATGGCGTCGGCTCCGGTTCAATGCGGGCCTGACATGTCCGGCGTGCGGCACATGCATGACGATGCGAGTTCAGGCCCCCTGATTGGGTCGACCGTCCTTCGCCAACCTCTCTGGCCCGGTGGCGTCGTCTGGGGGCGGTATAGGTGGCTGCCCGCAGCCGCGCAATCGCTTTCGCGGCGAGCTGGCGCGCGCGAGCGACGCAGGCAGATGTGCGCCCACGCAGGGAGGCTGCGCCTGCACTGGGGGAGACAGGCGCCCCCGATATCCTATCTATGGATCAGCAAATGGAGATAAGTCATGGGACAACTCGTGGACGGTGTCTGGGAAGACACCTGGTATGACACCAAGAAAACCGGCGGGGCGTTCAAGCGCAGCACCGCGGCCTTCCGCAACTGGATCACCCCGGACGGCAGCGCCGGCCCCTCGGGCGAGGGCGGCTTTCCGGCGCAGAGTGGCCGCTATCACCTGTATGTGTCCTACGCCTGCCCCTGGGCCCACCGCACCCTGATCTTCCGGGCTGTGAAGGACCTGACCGATCACATCGGTGTTTCGGTGGTTCATCCCGACATGCTGGGCGATGGCTGGACGTTTTCCACCGATTTTCCCGGTGCCACCGGCGACAGCCTTGGCGGGCGCGACTTCCTGCGCGACGTCTATACCCATGTCGATCCGAAGATCAGTGGCCGGGTCACCGTGCCGGTTCTGTACGATACCCAGCGCGACACCATCGTGTCGAACGAAAGCGCCGAAATCATTCGCATGTTCAACAGCGCCTTCGACGGGCTGACCGGCAACACCCAGGACTACTGGCCCGACGAACTGCGCGAGGATATCGAAGCGGTCAACACCCGCATCTACAGCACCCTGAACAACGGCGTTTACAAGTCCGGCTTTGCCACCTCGCAGGAGGCCTATGACGCCGCCGTGCATCCGGCGTTCGACACGCTGGACTGGCTGGAGGATCACCTGTCGTCAAACCGTTACCTGATGGGCGACCGGATCACCGAGGCCGACTGGCGCCTGTTCCCGACCCTGGTGCGCTTTGACCCGGTCTATCACCTGCACTTCAAGTGCAACCGCAAGCGGCTCATCGACTATCCAAACCTCTGGGCCTATACGCGGGAGTTGTACCAGTGGCCGGGTGTGGCCGAGACGGTCCGGCCCGATCACTTCGTGCGCCATTACCATTACAGCCACGACACCATCAATCCGAACCGCATCCTGCCGATCAACCCGGAGATCGACTGGACCGAACCGCATGGGCGGGATCAGTCGCGCGCGGCGTAGTGCTCGACCATCGCCGCCAGATCATCTGGCGGCGTGCTGACCGGCATGAAGGCGCAGGCATTGGCCACGTGGTTGAAGATCGACCCGTCCGAGAAGAAGTTCGCGGCCGTGACAAACAGCACCTTGACCTTGGGAAACCGGTACGAGGTGTAATCGGCAACGGCGATGGCGCTGCCCTCGTCCAGCATGACGTTCAGCAGGATGATGGAGACAGGCGTGCGCTGTAGCACATTGATGGCCTGCTCCTGGCTGTGCGCAACCATCACCCGGCGGCCGCATCTTTCGATATGGCGGCTCCAGACCCCGGCAAGATGCGGGTTGCTTTCGACAATCAGTACGGTCATTCAGGCGTCCAGCGCAGGAAAAAGGACCAAAAGCGGTTTCCGCTTTGCAGCGATCTTTCCGACATGGCGCCCAAATTATTAACACTTGGTTAAGGATGATGGCCTGCCCGTTAAGGAAAGATAACATTTTATTTATCTGACCTGCCCGCGGCCCGCCGGAAGGACGCTTATGACCACCTGGATCACGGTGTGTGACACCTGCAAGACCGACACCTGGCAGGAGGGGGATCCGGTCACAGACGGCGAACGGCTGGCCGATCTGGTCGAGGCCGCCGCCGCCGACCAGCCCGAGGTTGCGGTGCGCCGTCACAGTTGCCTGATGGGGTGCAGCCGCGCCTGCAACGTGACGATCCAGGCCGAGGGCAAGCTGAACTACACGCTGGGCGCTTTCGTGCCCGAAGCGGGCACTGCCCGCGCCCTGGTGACCTATGCGACCCTGCACGCCCAAAGCGACACCGGCCAGGTGCCCTATCGTTCCTGGCCCGCCGAGGTGAAGGGGCACTTCACCACCCGCCACCCGCCCCTGCCACAGACATGACCCAAACAAGCGGGCGCGATCACGGTGGCGGCGTCGATGCCGCCGCCAACCGGTATGGCGGGCAGCGGCGCGACTGGCTGGATCTGTCCACGGGCATCAATCCTTGCCCCTACCCGGTAACCCGGATCCCGCCCGAGGCCTGGACCGCCCTGCCCGACACATCCGCGCAAGAGGCATTGGTAAATGCCGCCCGGCGCTTCTGGTCGGTGCCCGCGCGCGCGGCGGCCCTGGCCGCGCCCGGCGCCTCGGCCCTGATCGCACGCATTCCACAACTTGCCCCTGCGGCCCGCGTGCATATCCCCACCCCCACCTACAACGAACATGCCGCTGCCTTCGTGCAGGACGGATGGGAGTTGTCCGAAACCGACCCGGCAGCGCGGGTTCTGGTGCACCCCAACAACCCCGATGGCCGCATTTGGCTCCCTGCTGATCTGGACGGTGCCGCCCTGCGCATCATCGACGAAAGCTTCTGCGATATCGCGCCCGATCGCAGCCTGATCGCAGAAACCTCCCGCCCTGATACTCTTGTGCTGAAAAGTTTCGGCAAGTTCTGGGGGTTGGCCGGGCTGCGGCTGGGCTTTGCCATCGGCGATCCGGCGCTGGTGGATCGACTGGCGCGGATGCTGGGGCCCTGGCCGGTGTCCGGTCCGGCCATGCACATCGGGCGGCAGGCGCTGGAGGATTCCGCCTGGGCCACGGCCACGCGCACCCGGCTGGAAGAAGAATCCGCACGTCTGGACCGGCTGATGCACAACCACGGCGCCATCGTGGGCGGCACGCCGTTGTTCCGGCTCTACCAGGTTGCAGACGCCGCCCGCTTTCAGGACCGGCTGGCGCGCCACCGGATCTGGACCCGCATCTTCCCCTATTCCCGCCGCTGGGTGCGGCTGGGCCTGCCCGGCACCAAGGCCGACTGGACCCGGCTGGAGTCCGCCCTGTGAGCCAAGCGCTGACGCTGACCCTGGCCCTGCTGCTGGATGCAGCACTGGGAGAGCCGCGCTGGCTGTGGGATCGCCTTCCGCATCCGGCGGTGTTGATGGGGCGGCTGATCGGCTGGGCCGACCGGCGCTTCAACACTGGCACACGAAAGCGGCTGAAAGGCAGCGTCCTGATGGCCGCCCTGGCGGTAGGCGCCCTCGCATTGGGCACCATGCTGGCTGCCCTGCCTGGTGGCCCGGTGATCGAGATTCTGCTGGCCGCCATCCTGCTGGCCCAACGCAGCCTGGCTGATCACGTGGCGGATGTGGCGCTCGCCCTGCGGACCTCTGTGAAGGACGGACGCCGCGCCGTGGCCCGGATCGTGGGGCGCGACACCGCAACGCTGGACAGCCCCGGTATCAGCCGCGCCGCCATCGAAAGTGCGGCCGAGAACTTCAGCGACGGGGTCGTCGCCCCGGCCGTCTGGTTCCTGCTGGGTGGTCTGCCGGGGCTGCTGCTTTATAAGGTGACCAACACCGCCGACAGCATGATCGGCTATCGCACCCCCCGGCATGAGGACTTCGGCTGGGCCGCCGCCCGTTTCGACGATCTGCTGAACCTGATCCCCGCCCGGCTGACCGCCGCGTTCATCGCCCTGCGCAAACCGCGCCGGGGTCAGTGGCAGGCCATCCGGCGCGACGCCCGCCTGCACCGATCCCCAAACGCCGGCTGGCCCGAAGCCGCCATGGCCATTGCCCTGAACGTGGCCCTGTCGGGCCCGCGCAGCTATGACGGCACCCTGCGCCCCTTCCCCTGGGTCTGGCCCGAGGGCATCCGCACCCCCGGCCCGGTCCAGATCGACGCTGCGGTCCGCGTGCTGTGGCAGGTCTGGGCGCTGCTGCTGGCCACACTCGCGATCCTGTCACTGGTCTGAGCCGCCTGGTCTGCTAGGGTCGGGAAAACAGCCCGGAGCCCCCCCATGCGCCTCATCCCCGCCGCCCTCCTCGCCCTCGGATTTGCCCTGCCCGCGCAGGCCGCCACCCCCTGCGGCGGCAGCTTCTCGGGTTTTCTCGACGGCATCCGGCAAGAGGCCGCGCGCAAGGGGCTGGACCGCCGCGCCACCGAAGCCTTTCTGTCCGGCGCCCAGCAAAGTTCTGCAGTGCTGAAAGCCGACCGCGCGCAAGGCATCTTCCAGCTGCCCTTCACCGATTTCGCCCGGCGCGTCATCAGCCCCAACCGCATCCAGAACGGCGCGAAGAACACTGCACGCTACGATGCCCTGTTTGATCAGATCGAACGCAACCCGGGCGTCTCGCGCGGCATCCTGCTGGCCTTCTGGGCGCTGGAGACCGACTACGGCGCGGTGCAGGGCAATTTCAACACCCGCAACGCGCTGCTCACGCTTTCCCATGATTGCCGCCGCCCGCAACTGTTCCGACCGCAAGTCTTCGCCGCCATCGAGCTGACCGCGCGCGGCGATTTCAACCCGGCCACCACCACCGGCGCCTGGGCCGGTGAAATTGGCCAGGTGCAGATGCTGCCCGAAGACATCCTGACCAACGGCGTCGATGCGGATGGCGACGGGCATGTGCGGCTGAAAACCTCCAGCGCCGATGCACTGGCCTCCGGCGCCAAGATGCTGCGCGGCCTTGGCTGGCGCAAGAACGAGCCCTGGCTGCAGGAAGTCACGGTGCCCGCCAGCCTCGACTGGTCCGACAGCGGTCTGGGCAAGGGCCAGACGGTGCGCGACTGGTCCCGCGCCGGGGTCACGCCGCGCTGGGGCAAACTGCCCTCGGGCAACATGAAAGCCGACCTGCTGCTGCCCCAGGGCCGCAACGGCCCGGCTTTCCTTGCCTACCCGAACTTCCACGTGCTGTTCGAATGGAACAAGAGCTTCGTCTATGTCACCACCGCCGCCTATTTCGCGACACGGCTGGAAGGCGCCCCGGTGTTCAACGCCGGCAACCCCAGCCCCGCCCTGTCCGCCGGCCAGGTCAAACAACTGCAACAGAAGCTGACCCGGCGCGGCCATGACGTGGGCGGCATCGACGGTATTCTCGGCGCCAAGACCCGTGCCGCCGTGCAACAGGAACAACAGCGCCTCGGACTGCCCGCAGATGCCTGGCCGACACCGGATCTTCTGGCCCGGCTCTGAGTTTTTCTTGGCAGAAATACTCCCGCTGGAGGCGTCCCGCCCTTACCGCAGCGACAACAGCGACCGCACCGGGAAGCGGTCGCCAGAGGCGGCGATCAGCACCATCCGGTCGGCGCTGCGCACCAGTGTGTCGCAACGCGCCGCACCGCTGTCGAAGCGCACGCAGACCTGCCCGCGATCATAGACCTCCCAGGTGCCGCGACGCTCGTCGCGCCCGTCACCGGGCAGATAGGCATAGCGATGATCCGCGAAGAACCGCGCCTCGCCGCCATCCTGGAACCGCAGCCGCACACCGGTGATCTGGCTTTCCAGCCCATCCTCGGTGAAAAACACGTCGCTGGGTTTCTGTCCGGTGACCCCCTGCGATTGCACCATCACCGCCGCCGTGAATCCAAAGGTCATCGCCAGAACAAACAGCACCACGCGTCGAATATGAACCTTGCGCATATCGACCCCCTTTCCTTTGCGGAAAGTGACCCATTCACGCGCACGCTTCAAACAAAGAACGCAAACAAATATATGTAATTCAGTATGTTAACCCTGTCAGGCCACCAGGGCTTCGGCCTTCTTCAGGTCGACCGACACCAATTGGCTGACCCCTTGCTCGGCCATGGTCACCCCGAACAGCCGGTCCATCCGGCTCATGGTCACCGCGTGGTGGGTGATGATCAGAAAGCGGGTCTGGGTGCGCCGGGTCATCTCGTCCAGCATGTCGCAGAAGCGGGTGACATTGGCGTCGTCAAGCGGTGCGTCGACCTCGTCCAGCACGCAGATCGGCGCCGGGTTGGCCAGAAACACCGCAAAGATCAGGGCCAGCGCGGTCAGCGTCTGCTCGCCGCCCGACAGCAGCGACAGGGTGGCCAGCTTCTTGCCCGGCGGCTGGCACAGGATCTCCAGTCCCGCATCCAGCGGATCGTCGCTTTCCACCAGCGCCAGCTTGGCCTCGCCGCCGCCGAACAGATGGGTGAACAGCGTCGCGAACGAGGCGTTCACCTGTTCGAAGGCGGTCAGCAGACGCTCACGGCCTTCCCGGTTCAGCCCGGCGATACCGTTGCGCAGCTTGCCGATGGCAGTCTGAAGGTCGATGCGTTCGGCCAGCAGGGTGTCATGCTCTTGCTGCACGTCGCGGGCATCTTCCTCGGCGCGCAGGTTGACGGCACCAAGGGCGTCGCGGGACCGGCGCAGACGGGCGATGCTGGCCTCGATCTCTTCCGAGGGCGGCATCCGCTCGGGGTCGGCCTCAAGGGTGTCGAGCAGTTCCGCCGGGGACAGGTCGGCTTCTTCGCGGATGCGGGCGACGGCGGCTTCGGCGGCCTCGGTGGCCGCCTCGACGCGGGCTTCGGCACGGGCGCGGGTTTCGCGCGCCTCGCCGGCGGCGCGTTCTGTGCTGCGCTCCAGCTCGGCGGCCTCGCGCAAGGCGGTTTCTGCGGCGGCCAGTTGCGCCTGCGCGGTGGACTTGCGTGCGCTGGCCTTGGCGATGCCCTCGGCCAGATCCTCGGCGCGGGCTTCCAGTTCCTCGGGCGCGGCGCGGGCCACCTCAAGCGCGTCTTCGGTTTCTTCGATCCGCTGGGCGAATTCGGCGATCCGGGTTTCGGCATTGGCCAGCCGGGTTTGCCAGGTGGTCATCTCGCGCGAGATCGCGGCCAGCCGGTTCTTGCGGGCCACGGTGTCGCGGCGCAATTCGTCCAGCGCGGTGCGGCGCGACATCATGGTGATGCGCGCGGCCTCGACCGTGGTGCGCACGTCCTCGACACGGGCGCGGGCGGCGGAGAGGTCTTCCAGATCCCCGGCCTGACGCTCGGCATCGCGCAACTGGCGGCGGGCGGCTTCGGCGGCTTCCTCGTGCCGCGCCACGGCCAGCGACAGGCTGTCGACCTTGCCGCGCGCCAGGTTGCGGTCGGCCTCGGCACGGCTTTGGGCGCGGCTGGCCTCGGCCAAGCGGCTGTCAGCCGCGCGGCGGGCTTCGCGGGCGGCCTTGTCGGCAAGCGAGGCATCGGTCAGCGCCTGCGCCAGATCGGCGTGCAGATCGGCGGCGGTTTCGGCCTTGTCCTCGGCCGTCTCCAACGCTGCTTCCAACGCATCCAGACGGTTCTGCTGTTCCAATTGCAGCGCCGCGGCCGAGGGCGCATCTTCGGCCCGCGCGCAATAGCCGTCCCAGCGCCACAGATCGCCGTCCAGCGACACCAGCCGCTGCCCCGGCAGAAGCTTGGGCAGGATCGCGGGGGCGGCCTCGGCCGTCACCACGCCGATCTGGCCCATCCGGCGCTGCAAGACGCCCGGAACCGTCACATGCGCACCAAGCGCCGTGACCCCGGCGGGCAAATCCTGCGGCGCGGAATAACCCGGCAGATCGGCCCAGCCGCTGCTGCCCCCCTGCCCCAGGATCGGTGCTTTCAGATCGTCGCCAAGGGCTGCGCCAAAGGCCTTTTCATAGCCGGTCTCGACGCGCACCACGTCCAGCACCTGCGCGCCGGAGCCGGACTCGCGGGCCACCAGGCGGCGCAGCGCGGCGACCTCGGCCTGCAACGCCTTGGCCTCGCCCTCGGCCTCGCTGCGCGCGGCGCGGGCTTCGGCTTCGGTGGCTTGCAGGCGGGCGCGTTCGGCATCGGCATCGGACAGGGCCTCCTCGGCCTCCGACAGCGCTTCTTCGGCGGCATCCTGATCGGCGCGGGCCTTCACCTCGGCCAGCTCTCCAGCCTCGACGGCGGCGCGGGCCTCCTGCACGGCAGCGCGGGCCTTCTCGGTCTCGGCCTCGCTGCGCGACAGGGTGGTGCGGCTGTCGGCCAGCAGGCGATCCACGGCCTGATGCCGGGCCGCCAGTCGGGCGACATCCTCGGTCAGGGCGGTCAGGGCGGATTCGCGCTCAGCCAGAACATCGGCGGCTTCCTCGGCGGCTTCGCTTGCAGCTTCCATGGCGTCGTCATGACCGTCGCCGGCCTCGGCCAGTGCCTCGCGCTCCTCGGCCAGTCGCGCCAGCGTCTGGGTGGCATCGCCGTTCAACTCCGCCTCGCGCTCCCGGTCGCGGGTCAGTTGGGTCAGGCGGTTGTCCAGCGTCTGGATCTCATCCCGCACCCGGGATTCCTGCGCCTTCAGCGTGTCGCGCTCGACCTCAAGCCGCTGCAAGACGGCAGACGCGATGGCCGCTTCGTCGCGCAGGGGTGGCAGGGCTTCCTCGGCGGTCTCGCGGCGCTCCACCGCCTCGCGGCTGGCCGCCTCGGCGCGGGAGGCATCGACCATCTGCCCGCGCAGGGCGTCACGCGCCGCTTGCAGTGCCTGATCGGCCTCGCGCCAGCGCCGGTACAGAAGCAGCCCCTCGGCGGTGCGCAGTTCCAGTCCCAGCGCCCGATACCGCGCCGCCTGCCGGGCCTGCCGCGCCAGTTGCGCCAACTGACCGGCCAGTTGTTCGACCACATCCTCGATCCGTTCGAGGTTGGTCTCGGTGGCGCGCAGCTTCAGTTCAGCCTCATGCCGCCGCTGGTACAGGCCCGAGATCCCCGCCGCCTCTTCCAGGATCCGCCGCCGTGCCTTGGGCTTGGCATTGATCAGTTCCGAGATCTGCCCCTGCCGCACCAGCGAGGGCGAATGGGACCCGGTAGAGGCATCGGCGAACAGCATCTGCACATCCCGCGCCCGCACGTCCTTGGAATTGCATTTATAGGCCGAGCCCGCGTCGCGCGTGATGCGGCGGGCGATGTCGATCAAGTCGGTGTCATTGAAGGCGGCGGGCGCCAGCCGTTCGCCGTTGTCGATCGACAGGCTGACCTCGGCAAAGTTGCGGGCCGGTCGCGTGGCGGCCCCGGCGAAGATCACGTCCTCCATGCCGCCGCCGCGCATCGCCGAGGGCCGGGTTTCGCCCATGACCCAGCGCAGGGCTTCCAGCAGGTTCGACTTGCCACAGCCGTTCGGGCCGACAACGCCTGTCAACCCGGCGGCGATCACCAGATCGGTCGGGTCGACAAAGCTTTTGAAGCCGTTGAGTCGGAGCCGGGTAAACTGCACGAAGGTCCGCCTGAAGCCTGATTCTTGATTGCCCCCAATTGTTCGGTCTGTGCGGCCTTCTGTCAACGCTCAACCCACGATCTGGTTTCCCATTCGCGCAAAACACCCACATATTGTTGACAGCACAGTGAAAAACCCGCCCCTCTCCGACGCAACCGCACGTGCTGGTGTCGCTAACGGACTTGACCCGCATCCCGCCATGCCGGACAAACGCCGGGTGTGGTTCCCTGACGGCGCAAAGCGCCAGGGGATCAAATGGGAATGTGGAACCGGCGACCCAATTGGGGCCGGCTGCCACAGCCGCCCCCGCGACTGTCAGCGGTGAGGGCGCGCCAAGGGCCACTGGGGCAACCCGGGAAGGCGGCGCCGCCCATCGACCCGCGAGCCAGGAGACCTGCCGCACGCAACAACAACCAAGCCGTCGGGTGGACGGTGAAGAGGGACAAGACATATGCATATCGAACCCGGAATCGTGAACGGCGCGAAGATCGCGCTCAGCTACGCAACCGCCGCCGGCGCCGCGGGCGTCACCGTGAAACTGGGCTGGGACGCCCTGCGCAGCGGTGGCCTGGCCTCGCTGGTGGCACGCTCGACCATGGCCACGGCGGCTGTTTTCTCGTTCTTCCAGCTGCTGCCGCATTTCCCGGTCGGCGTGTCGGAAGTGCACTTCATTCTGGGTTCGACCCTGTTCCTGCTGCTGGGGGCTGCACCTGCCGCGCTCGGACTGGCTCTGGGGCTGCTGCTGCAGGGGCTGTTCTTTGCCCCGCTCGACCTGCCGCAATACTTCATCAACGTGACCACGCTGCTGGTGCCGCTGTTTGCCCTGAAAGCCTTGGCCGCGCGCATCATCGCCCCCGGCACCGCCTATGTGGACCTGAAGTACAGCCAGGCGCTGGCGCTTTCGACTGCCTACCAGGGCGGCGTCGTGGCCTGGGTGGCGTTCTGGGCCTTCTACGGTCAGGGCTTCGGTGCCTTCGCTTCGGTGGCCAGCTTCGGCGCGGCCTACATGCTGGTCGTGGCAATCGAGCCGCTGGTCGATCTGGCCATTCTGGCCGGCGCGAAATCGCTGCGCGGTCTGGACCGGACCGGCCTGGTGACCCCGCGCCTCTACAACGCCGCCTGAAACAGGCACCATCGGTGACAGACCGGGCCGGGGCGACAGCTCCGGCCTTCTGCCTTCCGCACCAAGGAATTCCCCCATGCCCGCCAAGATCCCCGCAACCGTCGTCACCGGCTTTCTCGGTGCCGGAAAGACCACGCTCATCCGCCACATGCTGGCCCATGCCGAAGGCAAGCGCATCGCCCTGATCATCAATGAATTCGGCGACCTGGGTGTCGATGGCGACATCCTGAAAGGCTGCGGCGACGAGACCTGCCGCGAGGATGACATCATGGAACTGTCGAACGGCTGCATCTGCTGCACCGTGGCCGATGATTTCATCCCGACCATGGAAAAGCTGCTGGCCCGCGAAGACGCCCCCGACCACATCGTCATCGAAACCTCGGGCCTGGCGCTGCCGCAACCGTTGGTGCAGGCCTTCAACTGGCCCGAGATCCGCACCCGCGTCACCGTTGACGGGGTGGTCACCGTGGTCGATGGCAAGGCGGTCTCGGAAGGCCGGTTCGCCCATTCGGTGGCGGCCGTGGATGCCCAACGCAAGCTGGACGAGAACCTCGACCACGAAACCCCGCTGTCAGACCTGTTCGAAGACCAGATCGCCTGCGCCGACATGATCGTGGTGAACAAATCCGACCTGCTGGACGAGGCCGAGGCCGCAGCCCTGACCGGCAAGCTGAAAGCCGAGGCCCGCGCCGGGGTGCAGGTGATCCGCGCCGCCATGGGGGCGCTGCCCGTCGACGTGCTGCTGGGCCAGGGTGCGAGCGCCGAGGATGATCTGGACGCGCGCAGCGCGCCGCATCATCACCACCACGATCATGATGACGAGGATGATCACGACGATCACCACCATCACCACGACCACGACGACTTCGAAAGCTTCACCGTCACGCGCCCGGAAATCTCCGATGCCAAGGCGTTCGCCGAACAGGTGGCGCAGGTCATCCGCAGCCATGACATCCTGCGGCTGAAAGGCTTTGCCGCCGTGAGCGGCAAACCGCTGCGCCTGACCCTGCAAGCGGTGGGACCGCGCGTGGACAGCTATTTCGACCGCCCTTTCGGTGGTGAAGAGCCGCGTGAAACCCGCCTGGTGGTCATCGGCCAAAGCGGCCTTGACCGCGCCGCCATCGACGCGGCGCTGCGGGCATGACCCTGCGGGTCGTCCCCGGCACGCCGGAGGCGGCCCGTCCGTTGCTGCAAGCCAGCCACGCGCTGATGCAATCGCTGTTTCCAGCAGAGGCCAACCACTACCTGTCGCTGGACGCCCTGCGCGCGCCCGGCATCCATTTTTTCCTGGCCCAAGGCGAAACCGACACCCCGGTCGGCTGCGCCGCCCTCGCGCACTACCCCGGCTACGGCGAGGTAATATCCATGTTCGTGGCCGAAACCGCCCGCGGCACCGGCATCGGCGCAGCCCTGCTGGACGCGGTCGAGACCCGCGCCCGCGACCTTGGCCTGCCGCTCCTGCGGCTGGAGACCGGCTCGAAACTCCCTGCCGCCCACCGCCTCTATGCCCGCGCGGGCTTCCGCCCCTGTCCGCCATTTGGCGCCTATACCGACGGCCCTTACAACCTGTTCTTCGAAAAGCGCCTGGCTTGAGCCTTCTTCTTGGCCCAAATACTCCCGCCGGAGGCACCCGCCCCCGCCACGGGTGCCGCCTCCCGATCTGAAAGTCCCAGCCGATGCATCTGCTTGCCGCCACACCCGGAAATCTGGATGACGGGGTCGAACCCGTCGATCTGGGCCAGACCCCCGCCGATCTGGTGGTGCTCAGCGCCGCCGACACCGAACTGGCAGCCCTCAGCGCCGCGCGGGCGGAAAGCGCCGATGCCCCCTCCCTGCGGCTGGCCAACCTGATGCACCTGCGCCACCCAATGTCGGTGGATTTGCACATCCAGACCTGCGCCCGTCGGTCGAAACTGGTGGTGGCGCGGGTGCTGGGGGGGCTGGGCTACTGGCGCTATGGGCTGGAGCAATACGCCGCCCATCTGCACGAGGCCGGCGTCGCCTTCGCCGCCCTGCCCGGCGACGACAAGCCCGACGATGATCTGTGGCGCCTGTCCACGGTGCCCCGCGCCGATTGGGAGGCGCTCTGGTCCTATCTGGTCGAAGGCGGGCCCGCGAACGCGACCCATTTCCTGGACTACGCCCAGGCCATGATCGAAGACCGCGCGGATCGCCCCGAAGCGGCGAAACCCCTGCTGCGCGCCGGGGTCTATTGGCCCGGCGCCGGCATCTCGGACCTGGACACAGCCCGCAATACCTGGACCGAGGGCGCGCCGGTGGTGCCGGTGATCTTCTATCGGGCGCTGGTACAGGGGGCCGGGCTGCATCCGATCAACCGGCTGATCCGGTCGCTGGCGCGACGTGGACTGAACCCGCTACCGATCTTCGTCGCCTCGCTGAAGGATCCGGTCAGCGTCGCGACGCTGGAGCAATTGTTCCACGCCGCCCCGCCCGACGTGATCCTGAACGGCACGGCCTTCGCTGTGGGCAGCCCGCACACGGGAGAGGCCGCCTCGGGGGGATCGAACCCCCTCGCCGGCCCCGCCGCGCAGGGCGCGCCGGTGTTCCAGGTGGTGCTGTCCAGCGCCAGCGAGGACAGCTGGGAACAGGGGCTTGCCGGGCTGGGAGCGCGCGACATCGCCATGAACGTGGCCCTGCCGGAAGTGGACGGGCGGGTGCTGACGCGCGCCATCAGCTTCAAGGGCGAAGCGTTTTTCGACGACGCCACCGAATGCCCCATCGCCACCTATCGCGCGCGCGGCGACCGGGTGGAATTCGTGGCCGATCTGGCCGCCAACTGGGCGCGGCTGCGCAACACGCCCCCCGCCGACCGGCAGGTGGCGCTGGTGCTCGCCAACTATCCCAACAAGGACGGACGGCTGGCCAATGGCGTCGGGCTGGACACCCCTGCGGCCACGGTGCACGCCCTGCGCCTGCTCGCCAAGGCGGGCTATGACGTGCAGGACGCACCCGGCGATTCCAACGCCCTGATGCAGGCCATCCTGAAGGGGCCGACCAATTGGCTGGCCGACCGCGCTGCACGGCACGGTGGCGAACGGCTGTCGCTGGACGCCTATCGTACCGCCTATGACGTCCTGCCGCTGGCCGTGCGGCAACGGATCGAGGAGCGTTGGGGCGCCCCCGAGACCGATCCGTTTATGGGCCCCGACGGCTTTGCCCTGTCGATTCTGCGGTTCGGCAAGGTGACCGTCGGCATCCAACCCGCGCGCGGATATAACATCGACCCGGAAGAGACCTATCACAGTCCCGACCTTGTGCCGCCGCACAACTACCTGGCGTTCTACTTCTGGCTGCGGCAGCACCAGGGTGCGCAGGCCATCGTCCATATGGGCAAGCATGGCAACCTAGAGTGGCTGCCGGGCAAGGCTCTGGCCCTGTCCGAGGACTGTCTGCCCGAGGCGGTGCTGGGACCGATGCCGCATATCTACCCATTCATCGTCAACGATCCCGGCGAGGGCACGCAAGCCAAGCGGCGCGCGCAAGCGGTGATCATCGATCACCTGACACCCCCGCTGACGCGCGCCGAAAGCTATGGCCCCCTGCGCGATCTGGAAGCGCTGGTGGACGAATACTACGAAGCGGCAGGTGTCGATCCGCGCCGCATCGACCACCTGCGCCGCGAGATCGTCTCGTTGTGTTCCGCCACCGGGCTTGGACAGGACGCGGGTATGACCGGCGAGGATGAAGATCGCGATCTGGCCAAGCTGGACGCCTGGCTGTGCGAGTTGAAAGAGGCGCAGATTCGCGACGGGCTGCACATCTTTGGAAAGGCCCCGGAGGGACGGCTGCACCGCGACCTGGTGCAGGCCTTGCTGCGCCTGCCGCGCGGCGATGGTGCCGGGAAGAACGCATCTCTGCCGCGCGCGCTGGCGGGGGATTTCGGCATGGATTTCGATCCGCTGGATTGCGACATGGCCGCGCCCTGGGACGGGCCGCGCCCCGCCGCGCTGGCCGACCTGGACGGCGCACGCTGGCGCAGCCATGGCGACACGGTGGAACGGCTGGAGTTGTTCTCGGCGGCCTTGCTGAACGGAACAGCCCAAGCCCCCGGCCCCGCCAGCGCTGCGGTTCTGGCCGAGGCGCATGAACAGGTCGCGCCCATGGTGTCAGCCTGCGGCCCGGCGGAGGGGACGGGGCTCCTCACCGCCCTGGATGGGCACTTCGTCGCCCCGGGCGCGTCGGGTGCGCCGACGCGCGGGCGGCTGGACGTGTTGCCCACGGGGCGGAATTTCTTCTCTGTGGACAGCCGCGCGGTCCCCACCCCCACTGCCTGGGCGCTGGGGTGGAAATCGGCCAACCTGTTGATCGAAAGGCATTTACAGGATCACGGCGACTGGCCGCGCAGCCTGCTGCTGACCGCCTGGGGCACCGCCAACATGCGCACCGGGGGCGATGACATCGCCCAGGCGCTGGCCCTGATGGGCGTCAAGCCGCGCTGGGACAGTGCCAACCGCCGCGTCACCGGCTTCGAGATCATCCCGCACACCGCGCTGGGGCGGCCGCGCGTGGATGTGACCCTGCGGGTGTCGGGCTTTTTCCGGGATGCCTTCCCGCAGCAGATCGACCTTGTGGACAGCGCCGCCCGCGCGGTCATGGCGCTGGACGAACCCGACGACATCAACCCCGCCGCTGTCCGCGCCCGCACGGAAGGCCCCGGGTCCGAGTTCCGGGTCTTCGGCGCCAAGCCCGGGGCCTATGGGGCCGGGCTGCAGGCGATGATCGACGAACGGCTGTGGAAGGATCCCGTCGATCTGGCCGAAGCCTATCTGACCTGGGGATCCTACGCCTATGGCAAGGGTGCCGAGGGCACCCCCGCCCGCGCCGCGCTTGAAACCCGCCTCGGCCAGACCGAGGCCATCGTGCAGAACCAGGACAACCGCGAACACGACTTGCTGGACAGCGACGACTACTACCAGTTCGAAGGCGGCGCGGCGGCGGCGGTGGCGCATCTGCAAGGGGTGCAAAGGCCGATCTATCACAACGATCATTCCCGCCCCGAACGCCCCGTCATCCGCACGCTGGACGAGGAAATCGCCCGCGTCGTGCGCTCACGCGTGGTCAATCCCAAGTGGATCGAGGGGGTGAAGCGGCACGGCTACAAGGGGGCCTTCGAGATTGCCGCGACGGTGGACTACATGTTCGCCTTTGCCGCCACCACCGGCGCGGTGAAGGGCCATCACTTTGACGCTGTCGAGGCCGCCTTCCTGGAAGATGACGCCACCCGCAGTTTCATCGGGGATCACAACGCCCCGGCCCTGCGCGAGATTGCCGACCGCTTGCAGGAGGCCATCGACCGGGGCCTCTGGGTGCCGCGGTCAAACTCGGCGCGCGCACGGATCGAGGCGTTGCGCGGCGGCGCGGCGGGCTAGCCCGCCAGCGCGTCACGCTTGTCCTTCAGGAACCTGTCGGCCTGATCGGTGACCAGCGACACCCAGATCGGAAAGTGATCGGACAACTGATTCTTGCGCCACGGATGGCGGAAATAGCGCGCCAGTGCCGCGTCATCCCCGGCCAGATCGCGCGACCCGCCGTATTGCGCGAGCATCGTCGGGCGATAGGCGCGCAGGTCGCCCTCGCGGTAGACGGCATCGAACGGGTCCAGCACGTCGCCGCGTTCCAGCCCGTCGCTGGCCTCTTCCATCTGGAAGTAGGTGTTATGGGTGAAGAACATGCGATCGTATGCCTGCGAGCGCGACACGTTGGTCCGCTTGCCCTGCAACCCCGAACACTCGCGATAGCCCGCGTCGGCCAGCGCCTGCAGCGCGGCCTGATCGTCGTCTTCATAGAGGTTCCAGTCACCCACGAGGATCAGGTTGTCGGACCAGACCTCGCGCCGCTTGGCCTTCAGGGCTTTCAGCAGCAGCCGGATTTCCTCGCCGCGCAGGGCAACGTCGTCGGCATCATCGCCGGGATGCAGATGCAGGTTGACCATGGCGAATTCCTTCCAGCCGGCGCGGAACCCGGTGACATAGGGCGCGCGTTTCAACTGGCGCAGACCCAGCGGACTGTCGCGGGTGATCTCGTCCCACAGGGAAATTTCGCCCGCCAGCCCGGACAGCTGCACCCGTCCGGCGTTGAAGATATAGGCCGACCGCTCGCTGTTGCCGCTGGTGCCATCGGTGATGTCATTGACCAGATAGCGCCAGCCCGGCCCCAGCAGGCGCATCACCAGATGCAGGTCGGTCAGCGTCGACTTCACCTCCTGCACGGCGATCAGGTCAAAGGCGCCGAGGATTTCGGCAATGTAGAAATAGGCTTCCGGCAGGCGTTGGGTCGTGTGGCCGAATTCCTTGAT
Organism: Fluviibacterium sp. S390; assembly: GCF_049800695.1. NCBI lineage: Bacteria > Pseudomonadati > Pseudomonadota > Alphaproteobacteria > Rhodobacterales > Paracoccaceae > Meridianimarinicoccus > Fluviibacterium sp. S390. The sequence goes on from NZ_JBNAFN010000008.1 coordinate 107,459, forward strand.
GTTCCAGCTGGCGACCAGCAGGTTGCCTTCGGTCTTGCGCGGCGCCACCGTTGCATTCAACACCGCGCGCAGGCGCAGCAGCCCGTCGATGCAGCGGGCCCGTTCGGGAACGGTCATGCGCGGAAACACCCGTTCATAGTCGCGGTCGACGAAATCCGCGTCCGGGCGCAGGTCGTGATAGGACGGCATGGGCCTCTCCCCCGTGGCAACAGCTTAGGGGCGAGTCTAGCACGGTCCCGCCGCGAGGGGCTGGTTATTGCCGATCATCGAAGGTCCACACCGGGAGCAATCGAGCCGAGGGTGCCGCCGGACAGGCCAGCATCGCTTCGGCCAGCACCGCATCGCCATAAAGCGTGCCATCGCGCACCTTGCAGCCCGAGGCCTGTTCCATCGCCAGTTTCGACAGGGCCAGCATGTCGGATCGCGCAGCCACCGCCGGGTTGGCCCGGACAACTTCGGCACGCTGGTCGGTGTGGCGCACCACGAAGTCATGACCACCAATCGCAAGCCGCGTGGTGTCGGCCCCCATCATCGGAAGACTGGCGCTGGTGCAGCCATAGGCAAAATAGCTGACGACAAGAAGAAGAACCCGGTACATGCGCACAGCTTTGACCGATGCGGGTTAAGTGCGGGTGAAGGGGGGCTTGCAATCCATGCCGGAATCGCTATTCATATTCTTAAATACGAATATGAAAGGAACGACTCATGACCTCCCGTATCGCTCCGGCCGCCGCACAGGCCTATTCCCCGCTTTACTTCCTTGCCTCCGTGGGGGCCGGCGGCCTGACCGTCACCTTCTTCATGTGGCTGATGTTCTGGGTGCCGCATCCCGGCAAGCCGGTGCCCGTCTTCGAAGACATCATGGCCGCCTTTGCCACCGGCAGCACGGCCATGCAGGGGATGATCATCCTCGCCATGGCCGGGATCGCCGTCTTTTTCTTCCTCAACATCAAGGCGCTGGTCTGGAACCTGAGCCACCTGCGCGGCTTTGTCCGGGCCGAGGGATTCGCGGCCTTCCGGGCCTCGAACGCCGAAACCCAGATGATGGCGATGCCGCTGGCGCTGGCCATGGCGGTCAACGGTGCCTTCATCGCCGGGCTGGTCTTCGTGCCCGGATTGTGGACGATCACCGAATACCTGTTCCCGCTGGCGATGATCGCCTTCCTGGCCATCGGCTGGATGGCCTTCCGGCATCTGGGGGCCTTCCTCGGCCGGGTGATCGGCAAGGGCGGGTTTGAACACGGCGCCAACAACTCGTTCGCGCAGAAACTGCCCGCCTTCGCACTGGCGATGGTCGGCGTCGGCATGTCCGCGCCTGCCGCCATGTCGACCAATCCGCTGACCGTGGGTGTCAGTGTCGTCCTGTCGACCTTCTTCCTGGTGTCCGCCGGCGTCATCGCGGTGATCGCGCTGGTTATGGGCATTCACGCGATGATGGAGAAAGGCGTCGCCCCCGAGGCCGCCCCCACGCTGATGATCATCATTCCGATCCTGACGGTGCTGGGCATCCTGATGCTGCGGCAGGATCACGGGCTGCACACCACCTTCGAGGTTCATGGCAGCGCCGGAGAAACCCTGGTGATGCTGTCGCGCATCCTGTCGGTGCAGGTTCTGTTCGCCATCTTCGGCTTGTTCGTACTGGCGCGCATCGGCTACTGGTCGCGGTTCGTCGTCGGTCGGGCGACCTCGGCGGGCGCCTATGCGCTGGTCTGCCCCGGTGTCGGCCTGTCGGTCATGATGCACTTCTGGCTGAACAAGGGGCTGGTGGCCGCCGGTCTGGTGACCAAGTTCGGCACGGCCTACTGGGCGATCTCGGGTCTTGCCGTGGGCGTGCAACTGGCGATGGTGGCGCTGGTCTTCTACCTGAACCGCCGTCACTTCCGGGCCAGCCCGATGCCGCTGGCCCAACCTGCCGAATAAAGAACCCTGACACGCAGGTCCCCGTGGGCCCGCAGCCTTCCCCGGCTGCGGGCCTTCGCTTGTGTTCCGGGCCACGGTCCTTAGTCTGGCGGGACGCTCTTTCAACAGGTTTCCCGATGATACACGCCCTGGCCATCCTCCTGTCCTGCCAACTGGCCGGCGAAGTCGCGGCGGGGGCGCTTGGCCTGCCGGTGCCCGGTCCGGTCCTGGGAATGATCTTCCTGACGATCCTGCTGTTGACCGTCCCTCAGGTTGGCAAGATCGTGCAGGATCTGGCGCAGGGGCTGCTGAACCACCTGTCGCTGCTGTTCGTGCCCGCCGGCGTCGGGGTCGTCGCGCATCTGGACCGCCTGGGTCCGGACGGCCCGGCCTTGCTGGCGGCGCTGGTGGTGTCGACCGTGGCCGGGCTGAGCGCCGGGGCGCTGGCCTTTGCGGGCATGCTGAAACTGCTGCGCAACACCGACGAGGCGCCCCGTGCCGGTAACTGACATCTGGATCTACCTGCTGGAAGGGCCGCTGGTCTGGCTGACCCTGACCATCCTCGCCTATCTGGTGGGCGACGCATTGTTCAAGGCCTCGGGCGGCAAGACCACCGTCAACCCTGTGCTGATCGCAATCATCCTGCTGTCGGGGCTGCTGCTGGCCACGGACACGCCTTATGGCACCTATTTCGAAGGCGCGCAGTTCGTGCATTTCCTGCTCGGGCCGGCCACGGTCTCGCTGGCGTTGCCGCTGTACTGGAACCGCCATCTCATCCTGCGCACCGCCCTGCCGATGGTCGCCGCCCTTCTGGCGGGATCGCTGGTATCGATGCTGACGGCACTTGGGGTTGGTTGGCTGCTGGGCCTGCAGGGGGTCTCGTTGCTGTCGCTGGGACCGAAGGCCGCCACCAGCCCCATCGCCATCGGCGTGGCCGAAAAGATCGGCGCCGCACCCTCGTTGACCGCGGCACTGGTGATCCTGACCGGCATTCTGGGCGCGGTCATCGTCACGCCACTTTTTAATGCGCTTGGGGTGAAGGATTATCGCGCGCGCGGGTTTGCCACCGGCGTCTCTGCCAGCGGCATCGGCACCGCGCGGGCGCTGCAGGTCCACCCCACCGCCGGGGCCTTCGCCGGGATCGGCATGGGCATGAACGCCGTGTTCACCGCGCTGGCCGCACCCTATATCATCGGCTGGCTGTTTGCCTGACCCGCTGCGCAACAACGGTGGTGGACGCCACCGCAGGCGCGGGTATTCTGCCCCGCGACACCCGGCTTGCCCAACACCCTGACCCGAGGATCCCATGACCGATACGCCCCCGAAGGACGATCTGGCCCGCCACGCCGCCAAGATGGCCAAGAAGAAGGCTGCCCGTGACAAGATCATGGCCACCAAGTCGGACCAGAAGGGGCTGATCATCGTCCACACCGGCAAGGGCAAGGGCAAAAGCTCGGCCGCCTTCGGGATGATCTTCCGCTGCATCGCCCACCAGATGCCCTGCGCCGTGGTGCAGTTCATCAAGGGCGGCATGTCCACCGGCGAGCGGGACCTGATCCTGTCGAAGTTCCAGGACATCTGCCAGTTCCACACCATGGGCGAGGGCTTCACCTGGGAAACCCAGGACAAGGCCCGCGACATGGAAATGGCGCAAGCCGCCTGGGAAAAGGCCAAGGAGCTGATCCGCGATCCGGCCAACAAGATGGTGCTGCTGGACGAGATCAACATCGCCCTGCGCTATGACTATCTGGATGTCGAGGAAGTCGTGACCTTCCTCCAATCCGAAAAGCCCGAGATGACCCATGTGGTCCTGACCGGCCGCAACGCCAAGGAGCCGCTGATCGAGGCCGCCGATCTGGTCACCGAGATGGAACTGGTCAAGCACCCGTTCCGCGCCGGGATCAAGGCGCAGATCGGAGTGGAATACTGATGCCCCGACAACGCTTGCTGACCGAATACGGCATGGGAACCTCGCTGCGCCGTCAGGACTATACCGAGGCCGCCGTCCGCGCCCTGCGCAATGCGCTGTGGCACAATTCGATCAACCTGGCCGAGCTTCTGGGCCGCCCCAAGGATGACATGCTGATCGACGTGGAGATCGGCGTGCAAGCGCCCGAGGCGGTGGACAAGACCGCGCTGATGGCCGTGTTTCCCTATGGCCAGCCGACCGTGACGGTCACGCTGGGCGGGCTGGACATTCCGCGCAACGATGGCGGCAAACCCACCGTTATCGCCAATGCGGCCATTTCCGTTTCCTTTGACATGGCAGACAACGCATGACCGACCAGCGCGTGATCATCAAGATGGGCATGGGCGTCGGCGAAAGCATCGACGCGGCCGTGGCCCACGGCCTTCTGGATGCCGAAAGCCACTCCACCCTGCATTTCCTGGACAAGCTGCCCGAGGCGCGGCACCGCGCGCGCATCAAGGTTTCGCTGGGTGTCAGCGATCCTGCGCAAGTCGATGCAACGGCGGTTGCTGCGCAGTTCTCGCCGGTATCCACCCAGGTCGTCGTGGCCGAAGGCGGGCTGACCAGCACCGATCCAGACACCGGCAGCACCGTTCAGGTTGCGGCTGTCGCGGTCGAGGTTTTCCTGCCTCTCATGGTTCCCACCTCCCGGTGAGGCGCATCTCGGCCTTTGCGGCAGGGCTGGCCCTTGCCGCCTGCCCCGCTGCGGCAGAGCGTTGGACGGGCCGTATCGCGACCTACTACTGGAAGACCGGTTTGGCGCTGGACAGCACCCTGCAAGGCGCGCCGGTCGAGGACTACGAAGGCCCGTTCTCGGAAATCGGCTGGTACGCCCTGCCCCTGGTGGGCGAGCTGCGCAAGGGCCGTCACAGCCTTTGGGCTGAATACATCGGCGTCAGCATCTCGGACCAGGCCGGTCCCTATTTCGGCATTCTGGATCCGGACATGCGCCTCTATGGCAACATGGCCGCGCTGTCCTACGGCTATGCGTTTCACGACAGCCTGTCCATGAGGGCCGAGCTTGTTGCCGGTGCCCGGTACTGGAACGTCAATTTCGACATTGAACTTGGGTCGGCGGGGCAAGTGCGGACTTCAGAGCGCGACACGGTGCCCTTTGTCGGGGTCTACGGCGAAGCGGCGCTGTCCGATCGCTGGCAACTCGCCGGTACACTCACGGCCGGCGGCTACAGCGCGGGCGTGATCGAAACCCAGTTCGATCTGCGCGTTGACGCCCGCTACCGACTGCGCGGCGGGGTCTGGGCAACAGCAGGCTATCGCCACCTGCAAGTGGGGTTCGACGACCCCGAGCTGTCGGAACTGCGCATCTTCGGTCCCACTCTCGGACTGGAATGGCATTTCTAGGCGCACCCGCAGTCGGGCCCCAACCGGGGCGCGACTGCCCGGCCCAACGCCGGGCAAGGGCATGGCCCGCCGCCGCGGGGGCGGGAGCTTCCCCAGCCCCCGGTCCTACAGGTTGTCCGACACCCGGAACCCCTCGGGGATCGCATCCACGCCGTCCAGGATCAGATCGGCCATGACCTGCCCGACCTTCGGCGCCACGCCGAAGCCGATCTTGAAGCCGCCGTTGGCGATGAAGGTCGCCGGGCGGCGCGGATGCGCGCCCAGCATCGGCGCCCGGCTGCGCGCCCGTGGCCGGACCCCGGCCCAGCGAGACAGAACCGGCGCGTCCGCCAGCGCCGGACAGACCTGAACAGCCGTTTCCAGCACCGCGTCCAGTTGCGCATCCGTGGCGGTGGCCGCGTCGAACGCACGCTCGCTGGTCGAACCTACTGCCACCGTCCCGTCGCCATGCGGCACGATATGTACGCCTTCAGCGAAAATCTGCGGCGCCCCGGCGCGATCCAGGTCCAGCAGCGCCCCTTGCCCCTTCACCCCGCTGCCTACCGGGACCCCCAGTTCCTTGGCCAGCTCCAGCAGGCCAGTGTAACCGGTGGCCAGAACCGTCACGTCCTGCCCCGCCGGGGCCGAGTCCGTGATTTCACCGCCCAGCGTCACGATCGCCGCCGCCAGCGCCGCACAGCCCTGACGGGGATGCAGACGCGCGCTCAGCGTGTCGCGGATCAACAGCCCGGTCTCGGACACCGGTGCCCAATCGCCGACCAGATCCGCCTCGATCACTTCCCAGACCGCCTTGCCCTGCCACAACGCGTCTGCCGTTTCCTGCCGCGCCCTGGCCAGAGACACCGCGCGGTCATCGGCCAGGGGCTGCAACCGCCCGACACGGCCATAGCCCGGATCGCGCCCGCTCAACCGCGCCACGTCTTGCCAGAACGGCGCCGCCATCATCAGACTTTCGAACTGAAAGGCCTTCTTGGGGTTCCAGTTCTCGGGCGTATGCGGCGACAGCGCGCCGACCACACCGCCACTGGCCCCGGCGCCGACCCCGCCAGGATCGACCACGATCACCCGCGCGCCCTTCTTCAGACAGAAATACGCCACCGAAAGCCCGAAGATCCCGGCCCCGTGAATGGTGATACTGGCAGAAGTCATCGGCACGCCCTTCACGATTTCGGTCCCGCGAAATTGACATTGCCGGCAAAATGGCCATGGAGGACGGGACAGCACCGGGCTGTTACTCCAACCCAAGAACGGACACCAGCATGAAGGCGCCGCCGGCCGATCTCGAATGGAAACCCGATGGCGTTCCGGTCTCCCGGCACTTCGACGATCCGTATTTCTCGCTGGACAACGGACTGGCTGAAACCCGCCACGTGTTTCTGGCGGGCAACGATCTGCCCGCCCGCTTCCGGCCCGGCTTTCACATCGCCGAACTGGGTTTCGGCACCGGGCTTAACCTGCTGGCGGCACTGCTTGCCTGGCAGGACAGCGGCACGCCCGGCCCGCTGCGCTACACCGGGTTCGAGGCCTACCCGATGACCGCACCGGACCTCGACCGCGCCCTGCGCCGATTCCCCGAGGCCCATGCCGTGGCCGCCCCACTGCTCGACGCCTGGTCGCGCGGCGAAACCTGCGTCCAGACCCCGGTCCTGCAGGCCGAGATCGTCATCGGCGACGCCCGCACCACCTTGCCGGACTGGTCCGGACAGGCCGACGCCTGGTTCCTCGACGGTTTTGCCCCGGCCCGCAATCCACAGCTTTGGGAGGCCGACCTGATGGCACAAGTCGCCCGCCACACCGCGCCGCACGGCACCTGCGCCACCTATACGGCAGCGGGCTTCGTGCGCCGCAATCTGGTCGAGGCCGGTTTTACCGTCACCCGCACGGCAGGCTATGGCCGCAAACGCCACATGACCCAGGGGCAAATGCCATGATCCCCAACGTCGAAACCTCTGTCACGCAACAGGACAACCGCCTCGGCATCCTGCTGATGATTGCAACCACGCTGGTGTTCTCGATCCAGGACGTGCTGACGCGGCATCTGGCGGAAAACTACAGCCCGCTGATGGTGGTGATGATCCGCTACTGGGCGTTCGGCCTGTTCGTGATCGTCCTTGCCACCCGCGCGCCCGGCGGGCTGCGCGGCGCCGCCCGCACCTCGCAACCGGTACTCCAGATCCTGCGCGGACTGCTTCTGGCCGCCGAAATCGTGATCATGGCGCTGGCCTTCGTCCGTCTCGGGCTGGTGGAAACCCATGCGGCTTTCACCGCCTACCCGTTGATCGTCGCCGCGCTCTCGGGCCCGGTGCTGGGCGAAAAGGTCGGCTGGCGCCGCTGGTCGGCCATCGCCGCCGGTTTTGTCGGCATTCTCATCATCCTGCAACCGGGGCGCGGCGCCCTGCAACCGGCCGCCGTGATCCCGCTCGTCGCCGCCGCAACCTTTGCCACCTACGCGCTGCTCACCCGCTACGCGTCGCGCAAGGACAGCGCCCGCACCTGCTTTTTCTGGACCGGGGTGTCGGGTGCCGTCGCCATGACCGGCATCGGCCTGTGGGTCTGGGAACCGATGGCTCCCGACGACTGGATCTGGATGGCCGCCCTCAGTCTCTCGGGTCTGCTGGGGCACTGGCTTTTGATCCGCAGTTATGCCGTGGCCGAGGCCAGCGCGGTCCAGCCCTTCGCCTACATGCAACTGCCCTTCGCGGCGATCCTGGGCATGGTGCTCTTCAACGAAGCCCTGCGCCCCAACGTCGCCACCGGGGCGGCCATCATCGTCACCGCCGGCGTCTTCACCCTGTGGCGGGAACGGCAAACGCGCTGATCCCGCCCATTCTTCTTGGCGAAAATACTCCCGCCGGAGGCACCCACCCCATACGCCCTAGCGCCGCTTGAGATCCTGCGACAGGGTCAACTGCTGCGGCCGGCCCGTCAGTTGCGCGCGATAGGGCAGCAGCGATTCGGTCACCCGCATCACGTAGTTCCGGGTCTCGGTGAAGGGGATGTGTTCGACCCAATCCACCGCATCCACCTGCGATGACCGGGGATCGCCATAGCGCTCGATCCATTGCGGCGGCCGCGCCGGACCGGCGTTGTACCCCACTGCCACCAGCGCATCATTGACCCCGAAGCGGCCTTTCAGCTTCGACAGATAGGCCGTCCCCAACCGCGCGTTGTAGGACGGATCCGACGTCAGCCGTCCCAGCGAATAGGGCAGCCCGACCTCGGCGGCGGTGTCCTTGGCGGTGCCGGGCATCACCTGCATCAACCCGCGCGCACCGGCCGGACTGATGACCACCGGGTTGAACTCGCTTTCACGCCGGGCAATGGCCAGCGCCAACTCCGGCTCCACCCCCGGTCGCCCGGCGACCGAGATCGTAAACATCGGGAAATAGGCCCGGTTCAGTGTGTGCCCCTCTGCCGCCGCCCGCTTGGCGATGCGCAACTGGTAATAGGGCTCGCCCAATTCCTCGGTCAGCGACAACAGCTCGCCGATCTGGCCGCGGTTCAGGCTTTCGGCCAGATGCGCAAAGAACCGGCCCGACACCGCCAGTTCGCCCGCCTGATCCAGCGCCACCCCGGCAAGGTAGACCGAATTCTGACGCAGCGGAGAGTTTCGCCGCACCGGGTACTTGGTCTGCCCCAGAAGCCCCGGATCCATGGCCAGCCCGGCCTTTTCGGCGGCCAACTGGCCATAGAAGGTGCCCTGGAACTCGCCGCCGAACTCATACGCCGCCTGCGCCGAGGCCTTGTCTCCCATGGCCTCGAAAGCCCGGCCTTCCCAGTATCCGGCGCGGCCCAGGCTGATCGGGCTTTGCACCGCCAGCCGGAAACGCTGGAAATGGTCCAGCGCGGCGCCCGGAGTGTCCAGTTTGCGCAACGCCAGAAATCCCGACAACCATTCCAGATCAGCAAAGTCCGAGCCTTCGGTCAGGTGATGTTGCGAGACCAGCAGATAGGCCTCGCGCGCCTGCCCGTTGCGCATCAACTGGCGCCCCAGAGCCCGCCGCCGCTTGGCCCATTTCTCGGGCTTGCCCAGGCTTTCAACGCTGCCCGACCGTTGCAGCACCAGTTCCAGCGCCCGCTCTTCGTGACCGTTGCGGAACCGCCATTCGGCGCGCTCGTAGGCCAGCCCCGGATCGTCCTGCAATTCCAGCGGCACCCGGTCGATCAGGCTGTTGACCCCGTCGGCGTCCCGCCGCAACCCGGCGCGGGCATCGTGCAGACGGCGCCAGCCCTCGGGCACGCGCGGGCGCATCCGCGCGGCTTCGGTCAGCCAGCCGTTCCACAACAGCATGTCCATACGGGCGACGTGGTGATCGGCCAGCACCTGGCCATAGCGGGCCAGCATCGTGCTTTCCTCACCCGCCGTCAGGCGCAGCACCCGCCACGCCCGAATCGCTTCGGCCCCGGCCACATCGCCGCGTCCCAGCGCATCCAGGGCCGCCGACAGCCGCTGCGAACCGACGCCGGTCTGCGGCAGTTGATCGCCGAAATAGCGCAGCACCGCTTCGGGGTCGGCATTTGCGGGGATCGTGGTCTCGCCCCGCCGCAGCAACAGCGGCAGGCCCGGCCAGTCGCCATAGGTTTCGCGGAAGGCAAGGTAGTCTCGGAAGTCACCGTCGCGACCGCGCAGCCGATACCATTCGACCACCGCCTGCACGGCGGGGCTGTCATTGCGCACCGCGGCCCGCGCGCCGGCCCAGTCGCTGGCGCGCACCTCGGCCATGGCCGCGGTCAGATCCGCCTGCGCCGGCACGATGCCCAGCATCAGCACCAGCATTCCCGACAAGATCCCGTTTCGCACGGCGCCATCGACCATCACACATCCTTTCGATCCCTGTCCGCGGCACGGTAGCCACAGGCGACCGGGGCGCAACTCAAAATCTTGGCAATTGCCCAAACCCCCGCTAGGGTCCGCGCGCAATCCGCCGGGGACACATCGCCCCCGGCCTGAATCATAGGAGCGTGTCATGATCAAAGGGTCCCTTCCAGCCCTGGTAACCCCGTTCAAGGACGGTGCGGTGGATCTGGAGACGCTCAAGAAACTGGTGAACTGGCAGATCGAGCAGGGCTCGCACGGGCTGGTGCCGGTGGGCACCACCGGGGAAAGCCCCACGGTCAGCCACGAAGAGCATCGCCTGATCGTCGAAACCGTGATCGAAGCCGCCGCCGGGCGGGTGCCGGTTGTGGCAGGCGCGGGCTCGAACTCCACCGCCGAGGCGATCAGCCTTGTCCAGCACGCCGAAAAGGCGGGCGCGGCGGCGGCTTTGGTGGTGACGCCCTACTACAACAAGCCGACACAGGCCGGGCTGATCGCGCATTTCACCGCACTGAATGATGCCAGCACCCTGCCGATCGTCATCTACAATATTCCCGGCCGGTCGGTGGTGGACATGTCACCTGCCACCATGGGCGAACTGGCGAAACTGCCGCGCATCGTCGGTGTCAAGGATGCCACCGGCGATCTGGCCCGCGTCAGCCAGCAGCGCGCCACCTGCGGCACCGGCTTTCTGCAACTGTCGGGCGAAGATGCCACGGCGCTAGGCTTCAATGCCCATGGCGGCGTTGGCTGCATCTCGGTCACTGCCAACGTGGCCCCGGCCATGTGCGCCCAGTTCCAGGAGGCCACGCTGAACGGCGATTACGCCGCCGCGCTGGCGATCCAGGATCGGCTGATGCCCCTGCATCAGGCGATCTTTCTTGAACCCGGCCTGTCGGGGGCGAAATACGCCCTGTCGAAACTGGGCCTGTGCGGGGAAGAGGTGCGCCTGCCGCTGCTGCCGGTCACCCAGCCGGTCCGCGACGCCATTGATGCCGCCCTGGCCCACGCCGGGCTGGTCTGAGCATGGCAAACCCGGTCCGCCCCGGCGAAAAGACCCTCGACTTCGATCCGGGCGACCGGGTCGAAGCCGGCCTGACCTTCATCGGGCGCATCCGCACACCGTGGTCGCGCGGCAATTGCCCCAAGAACATCCGGATGGCGCGCGACAGCGGCGAGCCGGCCCATATCGAGATGGACCCGGCCTATCTGGACGGTCTGACCGGTCTGGAACCGGGCCGCGCGCTGATCCTGATCTACTGGATGGACCGGGCCCGGCGCGACCTGATCCTGCAAAACCCCGGCCATGTGGACAGTCCGCGCGGCACCTTCGCCATCCGCTCGCCGAACCGGCCCAACACGCTGGCGCTGTCGACCGTGGTGCTGACCGGCATCGATCCCGCCACCGGGCGGCTGGACATTGACGCCATCGATTGTTTCGACGGGACCCCGCTGGTCGATCTGCGCCCCTGGCTGCCCACCATCGACGTGCCGCCCGCGCTTCAGGACAAGCTGGGCTGATCGGCGCTTGGCGCGCGCCGTCAAAGCGCCTATATCCCCACGACCATGGCCAAAGATAAAACCAACCCCAACTACAAGGTGATCGCCGAGAACCGGCGGGCCCGTTATGATTACGCCATCGAGGATGACCTCGAATGCGGGATCGTGCTGCAGGGCTCCGAGGTGAAATCCCTGCGCCAGGGCGGCGCCAATATCGCCGACAGCTATGCCGCCGTCGAAAACGGCGAACTGTGGCTGGTCAACGGCTATATCGCGCCCTACGCGCAGGCCAAGACCTGGGGCCATGAAGAACGCCGCCGCCGCAAGCTGCTGGTCAACAAGCGCGAGATGTCGCGGCTGTGGTCAGCCACCCAGCGCGAGGGCATGACCCTTGTGCCGCTGGTGCTGTACTTCAATCACAAGGGCTTCGTGAAGCTGAAGATCGGCATCGCCAAGGGCAAGAAAACACACGACAAACGCGCCACCGAGGCCAAACGCGACTGGCAACGCCAGAAACAGCGCCTGTTGCGCCACGACACCTGACCCGCCCGCCGCGACGGGCCAGTTGACGCAACGGCGCGGGCACGGGCTTGCGCCCCGCACAAGGGCCGTCTAGCAATAAGTTTACACCGGTAACCGAGAGCCTTTCATGCCGAATTCTGATCCCAAGACCCTCGTTTCGACCGACTGGTTGGCATCCCACCTGCGCGACCCGGACCTGCGGATTCTGGACGCCTCGTGGTACATGCCCGCCGAGAATCGCGACCCGCGCGCCGAATACGAGGCCGGCCACATCCCCAGTGCGCGATTCTTCGACATCGAAGAGATCTCGGATCAACGCTCGGACCTGCCGCACATGGCGCCGCCGGTGGAAAAATTCATGTCCCGCCTGCGCAAGATGGGCGTCGGCGACGGCCATCAGGTGGTGATCTATGACGGGGCCGGCCTGTTCTCGGCCGCCCGAGTCTGGTGGCTGTTCCGGCTGATGGGCAAGACAGACGTCGCGGTTCTGGACGGCGGCCTGCCCAAGTGGATCGCCGAAGGCCGCGAGTTGGAAGACCTGCCGCCAATGATCCGCGATCGTCACATGACCGTGCGCCGCCAGGCCAGTCTGATCCGCGATGTCACACAGGTGGCGGCGGCTTCGAAACTGGGCGATCACGAGATCATCGACGCGCGGTCCCCGGACCGTTTCGCCGGACAGGTGGACGAACCCCGCCCCGGCCTGCGCGCGGGCCATATTCCGGGGTCCAAGAACCTGCCCTTTGGAACCCTGCTGAACGCCGATGGCACCATGAAGGATGCCGCCGGTCTGAAAGCCGCGTTCGAAGCCGCCGGGATCGACCTGTCGAAACCGGCGATCACCTCGTGCGGGTCCGGCATCACCGCCTCGGTCCTGAACCTGGCGATGGAGCGGCTGGGGAAATCGGATCATTCGCTCTATGACGGCTCCTGGGCCGAATGGGGCATGTATGGCGACCTGGAGGTCGGCACCGCCTGAGCGCGGCCATGGCCCGGTTGATTCTGTTCAACAAGCCCTTCGGGGTTCTGTCGCAATTCACCGACACCGGCAGCGGCGACAGTCCCCGGCAAACCCTCTCCGACCACATCGACCTGCCTGGCGTCTATGCCGCCGGACGGCTGGACCGTGACAGCGAAGGCTTGCTGCTGCTGACCGATGACGGCGGCCTGCAGGCGCAGATCGCCCATCCCAGGCACAAGATGCCCAAAACCTATCTGGTGCAGGTCGAGGGCGCCCCCGACCCAGCAGCCATCGCGGCCCTGTGCGAAGGCGTGGACCTGAAAGACGGCCCCACCCTGCCCGCGCAGGCCCGGCTGATCCCGCTCCCATCAAACCTGTGGGACCGCGATCCGCCGATCCGGGTGCGCAAATCCGTGCCCGACCGCTGGATCGAACTGATCATCCGCGAAGGCCGCAATCGGCAAGTGCGCCGGATGACCGCCGCCGTGGGCCACCCCACCCTGCGGCTGATCCGCTGGAAAATCGGAGACTGGTCGCTGGACGGGCTGGCACCGGGTCAATGGCGCGAACTTCAGGTGGCAGCCCCGGCACGCAAACCCGGCCCCAAACCGCACCGCGCCCGCAAGCCGCGCCGCCGCTGATCCGGGCAGCCACCGACACCGTTGCCAGAATCGTCACCGGCATGAAAAATCCGGGCGCCGCAGCGCCCGGATCAAACCTCGGGTTCGGAGGTGGGCGATCAGCCCTTGCCGAATTCCGGATAGGCTTCCATGCCCAGCTCCGCCATGTCGAGACCGTTGATCTCTTCTTCTTCGCTGACGCGGATGCCCATGACAGCCGCCAGGATGAACCAGACCACGGCCGAGGCGACCACGGTGAAGATGCCGATGGTGGCGATGCCGTAAAGCTGGGTACCCAGGGCTGCGTCACCGTTCGACAGAACCACGGCCAGGGTGCCCCAGATGCCGCAGATCAGGTGCACCGGGATCGCACCGACCACGTCGTCGATCTTCAGCCTGTCCAGCATCGGAACCGTGAAGACCACGATCACGCCACCGACGGCACCGATGATGGTGGCCAGCCCCAGCGTGGGTGCCAGCGGCTCGGCGGTGATCGACACGAGGCCGGCCAGCGCCCCGTTCAGCACCATGGTGAGGTCCGGCTTGCGGAACATCATCTGCGAGGCGATCATCGCGGCCACGGCGCCACCGGCTGCGGCGGCGTTGGTGTTCGAAAAGATCCGCGAAATGTCCGCGACGTCTCCGATCGAGCCCATGGCCAGCTGCGAGCCGCCATTGAAGCCGAACCAGCCCAGCCACAGGATGAACGTGCCCAGCGTGGCCAGCGGCAGGTTCGACCCCGGCATCGGATGCACGGCGCCGTCCTTGTACTTGCCGATGCGCGGCCCCAGGATCAAGGCCCCGGTCAGGGCGGCCCAGCCACCCACCGAGTGCACGATCGACGAACCCGCGAAGTCCGAGAAACCTGCTTCCGACAGGAAGCCGCCGCCCCAGCTCCACGATGCCTGCAGCGGGTAGATGACCGAAGTCAGCACAATGGTGAAGATCAGGAACGGCCACAGCTTGATGCGCTCGGCCACGGCCCCCGACACGATCGAGGCTGTCGCGGCGCAGAACATCAGCTGGAAGAAGAAGTCCGACCCGGTCGCGGCATAGGAATAGTCGTCTGCAGTTTCGGCGGTCACGCCCACTGCTTCCAGGACACCCACCGACGGGAACAGGCCCGAAAGGATGCCTTCGATGGCCCAATCCCCCAGCGGGTACATCAGGTTATAGCCGATCAGGTAGTAGAAGATCGACGCCAGCGAGAACAGCACGACATTCTTGGTCAGCTGCATGGTCACGTTCTTGCCGCGCACCAGGCCGGCTTCCAGCATGCAGAACCCTGCTGCCATGAAGAACACCATGAAGCCGCCGATCAGGAACAACAGCGAGTTGAGGATAAAGACGGTGTCCGTCGGCACGGCAGTGGGCACGTCGGCCTCCTGCGCGAAGCCGAGGACCGGCATCGCCGCCGCAGCCGCGGCCAGCATGAGAGTGTTGGTCAGTTTCATTTCAAGGATTCCCCTTTACGGTCGCGCTGGCTTAGAGGGCGTCTTCATTGGTTTCGCCCGTGCGGACGCGAACGGCCTGGGCCACGTCGAGGACGAAAATCTTGCCGTCGCCGATCTTGTCGGTCCTGGCTGTGGATTGGATGGTGTCGACCACCTGGTCTGCCATCGCCGCGCTGACGACGATTTCCAGCTTGACCTTCGGCACGAAGTTCACGGCGTATTCAGCCCCCCGGTAGATCTCGGTGTGGCCGGACTGCGACCCGAAGCCCTTGATCTCGTTCACCATCATGCCGCGGACGCCGATCGAGGTCAGAGCTTCGCGAACCTCCTCCAGCTTGAACGGCTTGATTGCTGCAATGATCAGTTTCACGTTCTTTCCCTTCCTTGCAGCGGGCCTGGCCCGCCAGAATTCACACAGGCACTGACGCCGCAAAACACGGGCGGCCTCAAGAAAACCGGCCTTGGAAATGCGGCAGCTCGGCCGACAAACGCCCAAATTTTGCACAATTTGTGCGCCATGATGAAATTTTGGGCACTCGAGAATCTTGCGCAACAGGGGGAACGGGTCCACATGACCGTCAAACCGAGGTACACTGCGGCAAGGCAGAACCCCCAAGAAGGGCGCAAGATGAGCAGATCCCAGAAATCCCCGCGCATTCTGCGGGCCGATCAGCGCTATGCGGGCACCACCGCCAAGAAACGCCCGGCACCGGCGAAAAAAGGCAAGGCGGCGCCCGCGAAGCGGCGCAAGGCGAAACCGGCGGCGCGCAAGCAACGCCGGGGCGGTCGCGGCGGCGGCGGCGGTATCATCGGATTCTTCCGGCGTATCATCAGCTGGATCCTGCGCCTGTTCTGGCGCATCGGCTGGCGGTTCGGGCTGGTCATGGGGCTGATTCTGGCGCTGGCCGTGGGGTCGATCTATGCCACGCTGCCCGATGCCTCGGAAATGGTCGATGGCCGTGCGCGCGGGTCGGTCACCATGATGGACCGCTACGGCGAGGTCTACGCATGGCGCGGTGACCAGTTCGGCGGTGTCATCACCGCCGACACCGTGTCACCGCATCTGAAACATTCGATCATCGCCACCGAGGATCGCCGGTTCTACCGCCATTTCGGGGTCAGCCCGCGCGGCGTGGCCGGTGCCATCGCCATCAACCTGCGCGAAGGGCGCGGCGCGCTTGAGGGGCACGGCGGCTCGACCATCACCCAGCAGACCGCCAAGCTGTTGTGTCTTGGCCGGCCCTACAAGCCCGACGAATGGAAGAACGACGAAGCCGCCTATGAGGCCGACTGCCGCCGCAGCTCGATGGGTCGCAAGATCCGCGAGGCGCTGTACGCGATGGCGCTGGAAGCGCGCTATACCAAGGACGAAATCCTCACGATCTATATGAACCGGGCCTACCTGGGTGCCGGGGCGCGCGGTTTCCAGGCCGCCAGCCAGCGCTATTTCGGCAAATCCGCTGCCGAGGTGAACCCGGCCGAGGCCGCGATGCTGGCCGGTCTGCTGAAAGCGCCCACGCGCTATGCGCCGACCGCCGACCTGCAGCGGTCGCAGGATCGGGCCAACATCATCATCGGCCTGATGGAGGAAGAAGACTATCTGACCGCGACCGAGGCCGCGCTGGCCGTCGCCAATCCCGCCACCCTGTCCGAGGCCGCCGAGGCCCGCGCGGGCGGCTATTTCGCGGACTGGGTGATGGAAAGCACGCCGTCCTTCCTCAGCTCGCAAACCACCGAAGATGTGTTGATCCGCACCACCTTCGATGCGCGCCTGCAACGGGCCGCGGAAGAGGCGCTGCAATGGGTGTTCGAAAACAAGGTCCGCGAAGGCTCCAAGGCGCAGGCGGCCATCGTGGTGATGGATGCCGACGGCGCCGTGCGCGCCATGGTCGGCGGCCGTAAGACCAAGGTTTCGGGCGCCTTCAACCGCGCGACGCAGGCGCTGCGCCAGACCGGATCGGCGTTCAAGCCCTTCGTCTATGCCGCGGCCCTTGACTGGGGCTTCACCCCCAACGCGCAGGTGGTGGATGAACCGCTGACCATCAACGTGCCCGGGTCCGGCGCATGGTCCCCCAAGAACTATGATCGCAAGTATCATGGCAAGGTGACGCTGACGCAGGCGCTGGCACACAGCTACAACATCCCCGCCGTGAAGGTGTCCGAGGAAATGGGCCGCGAGAACGTGCGCCGCATCGCCGCCGATTTCGGCCTGAGCAGCGATCTGGCCGCCGGTCCGGCGCTGGCCCTGGGCGTGTCCGAGGCGACGCTGCTGCAAATGACGGCGGCCTATTCGGGCATCCTGAACGGCGGCTCGTCGGTGACGCCCTACGGGCTGACCGAATTGCGCCTGCTGGGCGACAGCCAGCCATTGTTCGGGCAGGAAGGCGGCATCGGCGAGCGGGTGATCGCGCCACAAGCCGCGCGGCAGCTTGTCTACATGATGAACCAGGTCATCGAAAACGGGACCGGCCAGCGCGCCAAGCTGGGCGATCGTCCGGCGGCGGGCAAGACCGGCACCACGCAGGCCGCGCGGGATGCGTGGTTCATCGGCTTCACCGGCGACTACGTGGCCGGTGTCTGGATGGGCTACGACGACAACACGCCGCTCAGCGGTGTCACCGGCGGCGGGCTTCCGGCCGAAATCTGGCGCGAGACCATGGTGCGGGTGCACGAAGGCGTGCCGATCTCGCAACTGCCGATGGAGATCCCCGCCGGCGTCCGCCCCGGCCAGATGGCCGGCGACAGCGGCAGCGGCAGCGGCAGCGGCGGCAGCCCGACCAAGAACGTGGGACAGTCGGCGCAGGGTCTGAGCAACAATGTCGACAATGCCGTGCGCAACACCGAACGCGCCATCAACAATGTGCTGCGATCGATCTTCGGCGGCTAGATCGCGAAATCACGACAGAAAAAGGGCGGCCTCCGGGGCCGCCCTTTTTCGTATCAGGTGTTCTTCAGGGTCTGCGTCAGCCTCGAGATCGAGCCGCCGGACTTGTCCAGCAATGCGCCGATCTCGGTACGTTCGGTGGTCAGCATGTTGATGCCTTCGATGATCACGTTGAACACCTTGTCCGACCCGGACCCGTCCGAGACGTGGAATTCCACCTTCACATCCGAATGCCCGGGCACTTTGGCCACCGCATCCACCACCGTCACCTTCTTGTCGGCGCGGGCGCGCACGACCTTCACCGTGCCGCCCTTGAACTCGTTGAACCGGCGTCCGTACTTGCGGGAGAAATAGCCGGTGAAGGCATTGGTATAGGCCCTCAGCTCGGAACTGCTGGCCGAGCGGGCGGCGACGCCCAGCGAGAAGCGGGCAATGGTGGGCACATCGGCATAGCGTTTGAACAGGGCCTCGAAGTCCTTGATCATCCGCGATTCGGACTGGCCCGAGTTGATCGCCTTCTGCACTTCGGCAACCATCTTGTTGACCATGGCTTCGGCAGCGGCCGGGCTGGTCGCGGCGAAGGCGGCAGACGGCAGCACGGCCGTGGCGGCCAGCGCGGCCAGAAGATGGCGGCGGGTCAGGGCAATATCATTCACTGAAGAGCTCCTCATAGGGGTCGATGACACCGCCGTCGTCCGGGGTATCCCCCAGCTCGAATCGGCGGGTATCAAGATAGATCTGGCGGGTCTGCAGATAGCTGTCGGCGCTATCGTACAGAACTTCGTCCACCGTGCTCGAGAACTCGTACCGGTAGTCGGATTTCTCAAGCACATAGGTTGTAGGCGGAATGTAGCTCTCGGGCGGCGTCAGTCCAACGAAGGTCAACGGGTTCAGGAACAGGTCCACGACCTCGCCGGTGAGGGATCGCTGGGTATAGGGACCGAAGAACGGCACCTCGACATAGGCCCCTTCCTCGACGCCCCAGACGAACAGGGTCTCGCCAAAGTCGGTTGACCGGCGCTCCATCCCCCAGGCGCCGGCGGCGTCGAAGATGCCGAACACGCCCACGGTGGTATTGACCAGGAACCGGAACAGGTTGTGGCCGAAATCCTCGGGCTTGGCCTGCAGGGCATCGTTGACGATGTCGCCGGGCAGCTCCAGATTGGCCCGAACATTGTTCACCCGCGTCCGCAGATAGCGCGGCAACACGCCATACGCCTGCGAGAACGGGCGAAACAGCACCGTGTCGAAGTCCTTGTTGAACTCGTGGACCTTGCGATTCACGTTCTCATAGGGGTCGTCGACGACAGAGCCCTCGGGACCAGATGTCGCGCAACCGGCCAGAAACACCGGTAAAACAAGGGCTTTGATGACATGTCGGCGAGCAATGGCCGACCACTTGCGTACGTGTTGCACTGGGGGGATCACCCTCTTGTAAGCACGCGACCACACATAGTAGACCCGGAAAGAAGATGCCACCACCTCGCGAGGCCGTGAGGGTTTTCCGCCAGAGGTATTTCCGGCGCGACACGCTATCGTGGCCTCGCAGACCGCATCCAGAGGAACAATCCATGCAGAAAACTGACCAGGCGGGCCGAAACGAGCTTCGCGCCGCGCGGGCCGAAAACCGCGGATTGTTCTGGTTCGTCGCCGTCTTTTCGACCTTCGTGAACCTGCTGATGCTGACCGGGCCGCTGTTCATGCTGCAGGTCTATGACCGGGTGCTGGGCAGTCGGTCCGAGGCGACGCTGGTGGCGCTGGCTGCGCTGGTGGCCTTTCTTTACCTGATGATGGGTCTGCTGGACTACGTGCGCGGGCGGGTGCTGACCCGGATCGGCGCGCGGTTCCAGGCCAAACTGGATCGCCGGGTGTTCACGGCAGCCATCGACGACGCCGCAAAATCCAACCGCAGCGCCGCCGCCGCCGGGGTGCGCGACCTTGAGACGGTGCAGAAGTTCCTGTCCTCGCCAGTGCTGAGCGCCATGTTCGACGTGCCCTTCACCCCTGTCTTCCTGTTCGGCATCTTCATTTTCCACCCGTGGCTGGGGATGCTGGCCATCGGGGGCGGGCTGATTCTGGTGGCGATCACGGTGATGAACCAGGCGATGACCCGCCGCCCGGTGGTCGAATCACATGTGGCCTCGGCCGAGGCCGACCGCATGTCCGAACGGCTCAAGACCGAGGCCGAGATGGTGCAAAGCCTCGGCATGCGCAATTCGGCGTTCACCCGCTGGCAGGCGATCCGCAACAGGTCGCTGGGGCTTTCGGTGACAGCCAGTGATGCACAGGGTTCCTTCGCGGCGGCCACCAAGACCTTCCGGCTGTTCCTGCAATCGGCAATGCTGGGTCTGGGCGCCTATCTGGTGCTGCAGAACCTGGTGACGCCGGGCGCGATGATCGCCGCCTCGATCCTGATGGGCCGGGCGCTGGCCCCGATCGAGATCGCGGTCAGCCAATGGGCGCTGGTACAATCGGCCTCGCGCGCGTGGAACAACCTTGCGCGCCTGCTGACCGAGCACCCGCCGAAACCGCCGCTGACCCAACTGCCCGCCCCCAAGGCGCATCTTGAGGTCAGCCAGGTCACCGCCCTGCCGCCGGGCGAACAGCAGGCAACGCTGCGCATGGTCTCGTTCCGGCTGGATCCGGGGCAGGCCATGGGCGTGATCGGCCCGTCGGGCGCTGGCAAATCTACGCTGGCCAAGGTGCTGACCGGCGCCTGGCGTCCGGCGGGCGGCACCGTCCGTCTTGATGGTGCCACGCTGGATCAATACGAACCCGACCTGCTGGGCCGCTACATCGGCTATCTGCCCCAGAAGGTGCAGTTGTTCGACGGCACCGTGGCCGAGAACATCGCCCGTCTTGATCCCAACGCCCGCGACGCCGACATCGTTGCTGCCGCCAAGGAAGCCGCGGCCCACGAGATGATCCTGAACCTGCCCAACGGCTATGACACCTATCTGGCGATGGATGGCGGCCACCTGTCCGGCGGCCAGATCCAGCGCGTCGGGCTGGCCCGCGCACTCTATGGCGATCCGGTGATCCTGGTGCTGGACGAGCCGAACTCGAACCTCGACAACGAAGGTTCCATTGCCCTGAACGAGGCGATCCGGCGGATGAAGCGCGAAGGCAAGGCGGTGCTCATCATGGCGCACCGTCCGGCGGCGATTCAGGAATGCGACCTGCTGCTGGTTCTGGATGGCGGCATCGTGCGCGCCACCGGCCCGCGCGACGAGGTGCTGAGCAAGATGGTCAAGAACGCCAATGAGATCAAAGCCTCACAAGGCCAGGGAGGCATCACATGAGCACCGACGACCAGACCCCCAAGCCCGTAGATCCCAAGGCCACCGCTGCGGCGGGAACCCCGGCAACCGACGCATCAAAGCCCGCCACGCCGGCCACGGCAGACGATGCCCAATCGACAGACAACGCCGCGGACACCCAACCCAAGGGCGACCCTGCCAGCGCCCAACCAGCGGGCGACCCGGCCAGCGCCCGGCCAGCGGGCGACCCTGCCAGCGCCCAACCAACGGGCGACAAGGCCAGCGCCCAACCCAAGGGCGACAAGGCCACGACCCTTGCCCGCAAGGCCAGTGCCGCCATGCCACCGGAACTGGCCAAGAAGGTGATGGAAGCGCAACTCAAGACCGCCGGCACCCCGCCACCGCGTCAAGCCCCGACACCCAAACCCGATCCCACCAAGGGCAATGGCGCTCTGGCGACCACCGCCCCGGCGGCCCCGCAACTGCCCCCCGCCGATACCTCGGCAGCATGGTCGGCGCGGCGGCCCCTGACGCTGGGCATCCTTGTGCTGATCGTGCTTGTCGGCGGCTTCGGCGGTTGGGCCGTCTTTACCGAGATTGCCGGGGCGATCATCGCCAGCGGCCGGATCGAGGTCGATCAGAACCGTCAGGTCGTGCAGCACCTGGATGGCGGCATTGTGGACGAGATCCTTGTGGACGAGGGCGACCGGGTGGCCTCGGGCGATATACTCATCCATCTCGACGACAGCATCCTGGCTTCGGAACTGTCCATCGTCGAAGGCCAGCTTTACGAACTCATGGCCCGGCGCGGAAGGCTTGAGGCCGAGCAGGACGGACTGAACGCGATCTCCTACGACCCGATTCTGTTGCAGGTCGCGGCCACCCGTCCCGAAGTGGCCAGCCTGATGCGCGGCCAGCAGCGCCTGTTCGAGGCGCGCACCCAGTCGCTGGCCCGTGAAGTCGAACAGCTTGGCAAGCGGCGCAGCCAGATCAGCAGCCAGATCGAAGGGATCGAGGCGCAGCAGGACGCCCTGGCCCGCCAGTTGGAACTGATGAAGGAAGAGGTCGCCGACGCCGAAACCCTGCTGGCCGGCGGCCTGGCCCAGAAACCGCGTTTGCTGGCGCTTCTGCGCGAGGAATCCAGTCTCAGCGGCACGCTGGGCGAATTGCAGGCCTCGAAGGCCGAGGCCGAGGGCCGCATCACCGAGATCGACATCCAGATCCTTGGCCTTGAGAACACCCGCCGCGAGGAAGCCATCTCGCGCCTGCGCGACATCCAGAGCCGCGAGGCCGAACTGGCCGAACAGCGCCGCGCCCTTCTGGACCGGCTGTCACGGCTGGACATCCGCGCCCCGGTTGCCGGCATCGTCTATGACCTGCAGGTCTTTGCCGAACGCTCGGTCATCCGCCCTGCCGACCCGGTGCTCTACATCATCCCGCAGGATCGCCCGCTGGTGATCCAGACGCGGGTGGAGCCGATCCACATCGACCAGGTCTTTCCCGGTCAGGAGGTCACGCTGCGCTTCTCGGCGCTGGACAGCCGCACCACGCCGGAACTGACCGGCCGCGTCACCCAGATTTCGGCGGATGCCTTCACCGACCAGTCCACCGGTTTCAGCTTCTACCTGGCCGAACTGGAACTGCTGGAAGGCGAGATCGACAAGCTGCCCGAAGGCATCACCCTGCTGCCCGGCATGCCGGTCGAAGCCTTCCTGCGCACCGACGATCGCACGCCTATGGCCTATCTGGTGAAACCGCTGGCCGATTATTTCGTCAAAGCCTTCCGCGAAAGCTGATCGCGGCCCGACCAACAGGAAAAAGACCCATGACCAACCCGATCGAATCCCGCCTTGCCGCCCTTGGCCTGACGCTGCCCGATGCGCCCGCCCCGTTGGCCGCCTATGTGCCCTTCGTCCGCACCGGCGATCTGCTGCATGTGTCCGGACAGGTGTCCGCGAACGCCGAGGGGCTGATAGTGGGCCAGTTGGGCAAGGATCTGGATGTGGAGGCCGGCCAGAAGGCTGCCGCACGCTGCGCGCTCAGCCTGCTGGCGCAGGTCAGGGCCGCCTGCGACGGCGACCTGTCGCGGCTGCTGCGGGTGGTCAAGCTGAACGCTTTCGTCAATTCGACCTCCGATTTCACCGACCAGCCGGCGGTGGTCAACGGCGCCTCGAACCTGTTGGGCGAGGTGCTGGGTGACGCGGGCAAACATGCGCGCTCTGCCGTCGGCGTGGCGCAACTGCCTTTTGGCGTGGCGGTCGAAATCGACGGCGTCTTTCAGATCTCCTGATCGCGCGCCCGTGTACGGGCCATGCCTTGACCTTGGCGCTGGCAGTGTCAGGTTCAGGGCGAGCCCGCCACAGGTTGCCCGATGAAGCACAGCCCCACCGAAGTCACTGTCCACCTGTCGATTGACGAGATCCCGCAAGCGGAGTGGGATGCCTGCGCCTGCCCCGAGGCCGCCGATGGCGCACGCCCGCTCGATCCGTTCACCACGCATCGGTTTCTCAAGGCACTGGAAGACAGCGGTTCGGTCGGGCGTGGCACCGGGTGGGAGCCGCGCCATCTGGCGGTGCACCACAACGGGCAGGTGATCGCCGTGGCCCCGCTTTACGTCAAGGGGCACAGCCAGGGCGAATACATCTTCGACCACAATTGGGCGCACGCCTATGAAAACGCGGGCGGCGCCTATTATCCCAAGCTGCAGATCGCGGTGCCCTTCACCCCGGCCACCGGTCGCCGCCTTCTGGCCCACCCCGCCTTCACCGAGTTGGGACAGGCCGCATTGGTGCAGGGCGCCGTGCAACTGGCCGCCAACAACGAGGTCTCCTCGGTCCACATCACCTTTTGCACCGAGGCCGAGGCCGAAGCCGGCGCGCAAATGGGCCTGATGCGGCGGCGCAGTCAGCAGTTTCACTGGCTCAACGACGGCTACGCGGATTTCGACGCCTTCCTGGCCAGCCTGTCCTCGCGCAAGCGCAAGAACATCCGCAAGGAGCGCGCCACCGCCCAGGGCTTCGGCGGCCAGATCGTCGCCCTGACCGGGAAGGACATCGAGCCCGAACACTGGGACTGGTTCTGGCGATTCTATCAGGACACCGGGGCGCGCAAATGGGGCACCCCCTATCTGACCCGCGCCTTCTTCGACTGCGCCCAGGAAAGCCTGCGCGACGACATGCTGCTGGTGCTGGCTCTGCGCGACGACCGCCCCGTCGCCGGCGCGCTGAATTTCATCGGCCGTGACGCGCTGTTCGGCCGCTACTGGGGCGCATTGGAAGATCACCCCTGCCTGCATTTCGAGCTGTGCTACTATCAGGCCATCGACTTCGCCATCACCCACGGTCTGGCGCGGGTCGAGGCCGGCGCGCAGGGCCAGCACAAGCTGGCGCGCGGCTATCTGCCGGTGACGTGCCATTCGCTGCACTGGGTCGGCGATCCCGGCTTTGCCAAGGCCATCGCCCGCTATCTGGAGGCCGAAGGCGCTGCGGTCGAGGAAGAGATCGAGGTTCTCACCGCCTATGGCCCGTTCAGGAAATCCGACCCCTCGGTCGATCCGTGACAGGAGAAGACATGCAAGACAAACTGACCGACCGCAGTGCGCTGGAGCCGCTGTTCGCCACCGGATGGGACCTTGTGGACGGGCGCGACGCCATCACCAAGACTTACAGGTTCGCCGATTTCATCGAGGCGTTCGGCTGGATGACCCGCGCGGCCCTTGTGGCCGAGGCGATGAACCACCACCCCGAATGGCACAATGTCTATCGCACCGTCACCGTCACCCTGACCACCCATGATGCGGGCGGTCTGTCGGCGCTGGATGTGGTGCTGGCGGGCAAGATGGACAGCCTCTGACCCGCCAGATCGGTTTTACAGAACGTCCAGCAGGGTTTCGCCCGCCGAGACGTTGCAGACGCCGCCGTCGGGCTCGACGTTCAGCAGGCTGACCTTGCCGTCATCGACGATCATGGCGAATCGCTGCGACCGGTCGATCAGACCGATGGCCGGGGCGGTGAACTCCAGCCCCAGCGCATGGATGAAGGTGCATTCCGGGTCGCACAGGATGCGAATCCCGGCCTTGGTCGCGCCGGTGGTGTCGCCCCAGACCTTGGCAACGAAGGGATCGTTGACGATCACGCAAACAATATCATCGATACCCTTGGCCTTCAGATCGCCGATGGTGCGGATATAGCTGGGGATATGGGCCTCGGTGCAGGGGCCGGTATAGGCACCGGGCAGGCCCGCCAGCACGATCTTGCGGCCCTTGGTCAGGCTGCTCAGTTCGACGGTTTCGGGACCCTCGGCCCCAAGACGCATCAGGGTGGCTTCGGGCAGGGTGTCGCCTTGGGAAATCGGCATGGGTGTCCTCGCTTCGTGTTTCACTTGCAGGTGTGGCGACTATAGTGCAGCCAGCGGGCCAAACCAGCGGAGAGCAGCATGGACACCTCAATTGTCATCATCGGGGCCGGTCAGGCCGGGGCTTCGCTGGCATTGGCGCTGCGCGGTGCGGGCCACGACGGGCCGGTGACCCTGATCGGGCAGGAACCCGTGCCGCCCTATCAGCGACCGCCCCTGTCCAAGGCCTATCTGCTGGGCGAGATGCCGCTGGACCGGCTGTACCTGAAACCGGCCGAGGCCTGGGCGGATCTGAACGTCACCCTGCGCACCGGCACCCGCGTCATCGGTATCGACCCCGGCGCCCGCAAGCTGGCCCTGAAGGGCGGCGAGACCCTGGCCTATGACAAGCTGGCCCTGACCCTGGGCGCGGCACCCCTGCGCCTGCCCGCCGCCATCGGCGGCGATCTGGACGGGGTGTTTACCATGCGCGATCTGGCCGATGCCGATGCCATCGCCCCCCACCTGAAACCCGGCGCCCGCGCGCTGGTGGTTGGCGGCGGCTACATCGGGCTGGAGGCTGCCGCCGTGGCCCGCAAATCCGGCATGGACGTCACGCTGGTCGAAGCCGCCGACCGCATCCTTGGCCGCGTCGCCTGCCCGCAAACCGCCCAGTGGTTCGCTGCCCGCCACCGGGCCGAAGGCGTCGATCTGCGCGAAGGCACCAGCCTTGTCCGCCTGACCGGCCCCGATGGCACCGTCACCGCGGCGGAACTGTCCGATGGCACCACCCTGGAAGTCGATCTGGTGATCGTCGGCATCGGCGTGCGCCCCGAAACCGCGCTGGCCGAAGGCGCGGGGCTGGTGCTGGACAACGGCATCGCGGTCAACGCCCGCGCCCGCACGACCGAACCCGGCATCTGGGCGGCGGGCGACTGCGCCTCCTTCCCCTATCGCGGCGGGCGCATCCGGCTGGAAAGCGTGCAGAACGCCATCGATCAGGCCGAGGCCGCCGCCCGCGACATGCTGGATCAGGGCGCCGATTACATCCCCAAGCCGTGGTTCTGGTCGGATCAATATGATGTGAAACTGCAGATCGCCGGGCTGAACACCGGTTATGACCGCATCGTCACCCGTCCCGGCACCCGCGACGGCGCGATCTCGCACTGGTATTTCGCGGGCGATCAGCTTCTGGCGGTGGACGCCATGAACGACCCTCGCGCCTATATGATCGGCAAGCGGCTGGTGGATGCCGGGCAAAGCGCCGATCCTGCCGCCGTCGCCGACCCGGCAACCGATCTCAAATCGCTGCTGGGCTGAGCCATGCGCATCATCGCCGGAGAGTTTCGCGGCCTGCGCCTGGCCGCTCTGGGCAAGGGCGATCCCGGTGCCCACCTGCGCCCCACGCCCGACCGGGTGCGCGAAAGCCTGTTCTCGATGCTGACCAGCCGGCTGGGCGATTTCGACGATCTGCACGTCCTCGACCTGTTTGCCGGAACCGGCGCACTGGGGCTTGAGGCCCTGTCACGGGGGGCGGCAACCGCCACTTTCGTGGAAAAGGGCCGCAAATCGCAATCCCTGATCCGTCAGAACATCGCCCTGACCCGCAGCGCGGCGCGCTGCACCCTGCTGGGCGCGGATGCCACGCGGCTGCCGCCCTGTTCCGGCACGCCCGCTGATCTTGTCTTTCTCGATCCGCCGTATGGCAAGGGGCTGGGCGAACAGGCGCTGGCCAGCGCCCGCGCCAGCGGCTGGATCGCGCCCAAGGCCATGATCCTATGGGAGGACAACACCCCCCACGACGCCCCCGAAGGGTTCACCGTCGAAACACAGCGCCGCTTTGGCGACACGCAGGTCACGCTGCTGACGCTGGGGTGAGCCGGGCCGAAGGCGTCGGTGCGAC
Source organism: Fluviibacterium sp. S390 (assembly GCF_049800695.1). Lineage (NCBI taxonomy): Bacteria > Pseudomonadati > Pseudomonadota > Alphaproteobacteria > Rhodobacterales > Paracoccaceae > Meridianimarinicoccus > Fluviibacterium sp. S390. The sequence continues at coordinate 134,941 of NZ_JBNAFN010000008.1, forward strand.
CTGCCGCCCGACCGACCCACGGCTTGAAGCTCCGCCGGAGCAAGTGCCGGTCGGCTGGGGCTCCGCCCGTTCGCACCTCAATCGATCCCCCGGATCGATTGCAAGACGGCGCTCACTCTTGTCAAAATACTCCCGTCGGAGGCAGAAAATCCCGGGCGCAGCGCGCCCGGAACCGCCCTCAGTTGCCCGCGCCGGCGGTGCCCGAATAGGTGCCCATCATCGTGCGGACATCTTCGACAAGACCGGCGCCATCCAGCCCCTTGGCGGTCATTTCCTCGATCCAGCCGGCGGTCACGGCCGCGCCCACGGTGCGCAGCTTGTCTGTCTCGGCCTCGTCCAGAACCACCATGGTGTGGCCGGCGGATCGGATCACATCTTCGCCCTCGGCATCGCCCTGGTCATGGGCGCGTCCAGCCCAGGCCGCCGCCATGGCGCCCGAGTTGGCGTCGATCACGGCTTTCAGATCTTCGGGCAGGCTTTCGTACCTAGCCTTGTTCATCGCCCAGATGAAATAGAGGTTATACAGCGATTGGTCACCCGCCACGTCGGTATGGCTGTCGGTCAGCTCGTCCAGCTTCAGCGAGGGCGCGATCTCCCACGGGATCACCCCGCCATCGACCACGCCCTTGGCCAGCGCCTCGGGGAAGGCCGGTACCGGCATTCCGACCGGGGTGGCCCCGGCTTCCTTCAGCAGCGCCGTGGCCGGGCGCGACGGGCCGCGCATACGCAACCCGTCCAGATCGGCGACGGTTTCCACCGGCGCGCCCTTGGTGTGCAAAATCCCGCGCCCGTGCAGATGCGCCACGATCACATGCACATCGGCGAAATCGTCCATCAGGTGCTTCTGGGTGAACTCCCAGGCCGCCTGGCTTGATTCCTCGGCGGATTTTGAGGTCATGAACGGCAGTTCCAGCGCCTCGGCCTCGGGGAAACGGCCGGGCTGGTAACTGGGGATCACCCAGCCGCCGTCGATGGCGCCGTCACGGATCAGATCGTATTGCGCGGTGGGTTTGCCGCCCAACTGCATGAAGGGATAGATCTCGACCTTGATCCGGCCGCCGGACTCCCGCTCTACCTTTTCCGCCCACGGCCCGATGAAATACTTCGGGTTGGCCGAATTGGGCGACACGAAATGCTGGAACCGCAGGGTAACCTCCTGGGCGGAGGCCATCCCGGCCAACGCCGAAAGGACCAGCGGCAGGGCGATGCGACGAAGCGAAAGGGTCAAGACGAAGTCTCCTGTGGAAAGCCGTGCCGCGCGCGGATCAGACCGCGCCACCAAGGCACCGATGGGTCGGGATCGCGGCGGGGCTCAGCCCTGAGGCGGGAAGAACAGGTCGGCGGGCGACAGGGTGAAGATCTCGCAGCCCTCGGCGGTGACGCCGATCGAATGCTCGAACTGCGCCGACAGGGACTTGTCGCGGGTCACCGCCGTCCAGTCGTCGGCCAGCACCTTGGTTTCGGGACGGCCCAGGTTCACCATCGGCTCGATGGTGAAGAACATGCCCTCTTCCAGTTTCGGCCCGGTGCCCGCACGGCCATAGTGCAGCACGTTGGGCGGCGCGTGGAACACCCGGCCAAGGCCGTGGCCGCAGAAGTCGCGCACCACCGACATGCGATGCGCCTCGACATAGGCCTGGATGGCATGGCCGATGTCACCAAAGGTGTTGCCGGGCTTGACCGCCTCGATGCCCTTGAACAGCGCGTCATGGGTCACCTGGATCAGCCGCTCGGCCTTGCGGGGCAGCTTGCCGGCCACATACATGCGGCTGGTGTCGCCGAACCAGCCATCGACGATGACGGTCACGTCGATGTTCAGGATATCGCCATCCTTCAGCACCTTGGCGCCGGGAATGCCGTGGCAGACCACATGGTTCACCGAGATGCACGAGGCATGCTGGTAGCCGCGATAGCCGATGGTGGCCGACTTTGCGCCCGCATCCTCGACCGCCTTCTCGATGGCCGCGTCCAGCGCCGCCGTGGTGGCGCCCGGCACGACCATGGGCCCGACCATGTCGAGGATTTCGGCGGCCAGACGGCCCGCCTTGTGCATCCCGGCAAAGTCCGCCGGTTCATAGATCCTGATGCCGTCTTTCGTCAGACGGCCCTGGCTGCGATCGTCCAAAAACGTCTCTCCCGGGCGATAAAAATTTGGCATTCATGTAATACAGCGGCGCTGCGGATGCCAGTGGTGGTCAGATCACTTCTGCCGTAGCGGCAGGAATGGGCAGGTTTTCCGCCAGAATAACCCCATCCTGCGAAATGGTACATCCGTGACACATCATCTCAACTCCGGCGGCAATCGCGCGATCAAACGCCGCCGCATAGGCCGGATCGATGTCCCCCGCCAGCCGGAAGCGCGTACAATCGGTGCGCTGCACCACATATAGCATCACCGCGCGATGCCCCTGCGCCACCATGTCGGACAGTTCCTGCAAATGCCGTGCGCCCCGCGTGGTGACGCTGTCGGGAAACTCGGCCCAGTCGCCGTCGCGGCGCAGGTGCACGTTCTTGACCTCGACATAGGCATCTGGAAGCCCGGGCTCGCTCAGCAAGAAGTCGACGCGGCTTTTCTGGCCGTATTTGACCTCGGGCCGGACGGTGCCATAGGCCGCCAGCGCGGGTACGGCGCGGGCCAGCAGCGCCTCTCTCACCACGCGGTTGGGCACCGCAGTGTCGATGCCCGCCCAATGGCCCCCCGGCAGTTCCGCCAGTCGCCAGCCGTATTTCAGCTTGCGCTTGGGGTCGTCGTTGGGCTCCAGCCAGACCCGCAGGCCTTCGTCCTTCAGCCCCAGCATCGCGCCGGGGTTGGCGCAATGGGCCGTGATCACTTCTCCGCTGTCCAGTTCGACATCGGCCAGAAAGCGTTTGTAGCGGCGGATCAGGCGGCCGGGCACCAGTGGGGTTTGAAAGCGCATGGGCCTGACCTATACCCCCATTAACAGTCCGGCAAGGAGACCCGACATGGCTGACCCAAAGGCACAACCGCAGGCCGCGATGCTGGTCATCGGCGACGAGATCCTGTCCGGTCGCACCCGTGACAGCAACATGCATTACCTCGCCAACGAATTGACCCGCCACGGCGTGCCGCTGGCCGAGGTCCGCGTGGTCAGCGACGCGCACGACGTCATCGTCGCGGCGATCCGCGAGTTGTCGGCGCGCTACGACCACCTGTTCACCTCGGGCGGGATCGGGCCGACCCATGACGACATCACCGCCGATGCGGTGGCCGCCGCCTTTGGCGCGCATCTGGACGTGCGCGACGATGCCCGCGCCCTGTTGCAGGCCCATTACGACCGCCAGGGATCGGAATTGAACGCCGCCCGTCTGCGCATGGCGCGCATTCCCGATGGCGCAACCCTGATCGACAATCCGGTCAGCACCGCGCCGGGGTTCACCCTGGAAAACGTGCATGTGATGGCCGGGGTGCCGTCGGTGTTTCAGGCCATGGTGGCCTCGGTCCTGCCGACGATCACCGGCGGGCCGCAGATGCTCAGCCAGTCGCTGACCGTGCATCGCGGCGAAGGCGATATCGCCGGGCCGCTGGCGGACCTGGCCGCAGAATTCGACGATGTCAGTTTCGGCTCCTACCCGTTCATCCGCAATGGCGCCTATGGCTCCAACGTCGTGGCGCGCAGCACGGATGCCGCCAGGCTGGGGGCCGCCATGACCCGCCTGCACGCGCTGTTCCCGACGGAGACCGCATGAGCCTGTCCACCACCCATCTAACCGAGGTTCTGGACGCGACATGGCCGTCTGCAACCTGCCGCACGGACGGCCCCTTCCTGCTGAAGCTCTCGCCCGGAGGCGGCAAACGGGTGCGCGCGGCGCGGCTGTTGACCGAGACCTTCACGCCCGCTGATCTGGATCGGGCCGAGACTGCGATGCGCGCCGCCGGTCAGCCGCCGCTGTTCCAGCTGGCCCCCGGTCAGGAGGCGCTGGACCGCGCCCTTGCGGCGCGCGGCTATGCGGTGGCGGACGAGACCCTGTTCATGACCTGCGACCTGGCCCCGCTGTGCGACATCGACGTGCCGCGACTGACCGCCTTTGACATCTGGCCGCCGCTTGCGGTGCAGCAGGAGCTTTGGGCCGAGGCCGGGATCGGTCCCGATCGACTGGCGGTGATGACCCGTTGCAAGGACCCGCACCGCAGCCTGATGGGCCGGGAATGCGACCGGGTCGCCGGCGCGGGCTTCGTGGCCTGCCACGGGGGCGTGGCGATGGTGCACGCACTGGAAATCCGGCCAGAGTTTCGCGGTCAAGGGGTGGCAACACGGCTGATGGGACAGGCGGCCCGCTGGGCGGCCGGACAGGGTGCCCACCACATGGCGCTGGCGGTGACGCAAGCCAATACCGTGGCGCGTGCCTTCTATCGCGGGCTTGGCATGGAAGAGCGGCCCGGCTACACCTATCGCATTGGAACACAGGAATAAACCGATGCCCCTGACCGGCCCCACCGCCCTAGACCTGCCCGCAGTCTCGCCCCTGCCCGAGGAAACCGAAGCCTATTTCAAGTTGTGCGAGGACAAGCTGGGACTGGTCCCCAACGTGCTGCGGGCCTATGCCTTCGACATCGAGAAGCTGACCACCTTCACCGCGCTCTACAACGATCTGATGCTGGGCAACAGCGGCCTGAGCAAGCTGGAGCGCGAGATGATCGCGGTGGTGGTCTCCTCCGTGAACCGCTGCTGGTACTGCCAGGTGGCCCATGGCGCGGCCGTGCGGGAGTTGTCCGGCGATCCGGCCCTGGGCGAGGCCATGGTGATGAACTACCGCGCCGCCGATCTGGATCCGCGCACCCGCGCGATGCTGGATTTCACCGTCAAGGTGACCGAGGCCAGCAGCACCATCGAAGAGCCCGACCGGCAGGCCCTGCGCGACCACGGTTTCACCGATCGTGACATCTGGGACATCGCCTCGGTCGCGGGGTTCTTCGCCATGTCCAACCGTATGGCCTCGGCCGTGGCGATGGCGCCCAATCCGGAATACCACGGCACCGCCAGATGAACCCCGGCTGGCCGTCGGGCCTGGCAGGTGCCCTGCTGCTGGCTGTTGCAGGGGCCGCCACCGCCGTCGAGACGACGGGGCCTGCCGGCACCAGGCAACTGGCCACCCGCAGCGACGCCGCCGCCCCCCACGGCATTGCCATCGGCCCCGCCGCGCCGTTCCAGCCACCCGAGGAGGCGGTTCTGGTGGCCCCGCGCCAGCGCATCAGCTGGCGCGGCAGCGATCCCGCCGGGGCGGATGCCGCACGCCTGCTGGCCGAGATGCAGGCGCGGCTGGCCGGGGACGGGTTCGAGGTGATCTATGACTGCGAAAGCCGCACCTGCGGCGGTTTCGATTTCCGCGATGCCCTGCCCCTGCTGCCCAGCCCCGAGATGTTCGTGAGCCTGGGGCGCTATGCCTATCTGGCGCTGCGGCGGGAAGATGAGACCGGCGTGGCGCTGGCCAGCCTGATCGCCAGCCCCGCGCCCGGCGGTGCCTATCTGCAACTGACCCTGGTGGGCGGGGAACCGGAAACGCAGGTGGTTGATCCGTTGGCGCCCGATCCCGTCGGCGCAGTGGTTGCGGCCCCAGTGGACGCGGGGGACGATATTGGCCTGCGACTGGAAACCCAAGGCCACGCGGCACTGGACGGCATGGGGTTCGAGGCCGGCAAGAACGAGATGGAGGCCGAGATCCCGCAGGTTCTGCGCGACCTGGCCGACTGGCTTGCCGCCGATCCGGCGCGGCGCGTGGCGCTGGTGGGTCACAGCGACTGGACCGGCTCGGCCGAGGCCAACCAGCGCCTGTCGCGGCAACGGGCGCAGGCAGTGGGCGCGATCCTGACTGGCGAGTTGGGCGCGCGGGCGCGCCAGATCGAAACCCATGGCGCGGGCTTTCTTGCGCCGCGTGTGTCCAACACCACCCCCGAGGGGCGGGCCGCCAACCGCCGGGTCGAGGTGGTGCTGCGGCCCCCGGCGGAGTAGCGGGGGCGCTGCCCCCTCTGGCCCTGCCGGGCCATTCACCCCCGGAGTATTTTCGCCAAGAAGAATGAGCGCCGTCCCGGAAACGGTGAGGCGGAACCGAAAACGCGCCCGTGGCGCGTTTTCCCGCCGAACGGGGATCGTTTGAGGCGCGAACAGGCAGCGCCTCAGCCTGTCCTACAGCTGCGCGGCCAGGCGGGTGCCCTGATCGATGGCGCGTTTGGCGTCCAGTTCGGCGGCCTTGTCGGCGCCGCCAATGACATGCACCTCGGTCCCGGCAGCGGTCAGTGCATCCGCCAGCGACCGGTTGGGCACCTGACCGGCGCAGAGCACGATGGTGTCCACGGGCAGGGTTTCCGACACATCGTTGCGGGTGATATGCAGCCCGGCGGCGTCGATCCGGTCATAGGTAACGCCGGCCAGCATGTTCACGCCCTTCATCTTCAGCGTCGCCCGGTGGATCCAGCCGGTGGTCTTGCCCAGCCGTTTGCCGGGTTTTTCCGCCTTGCGTTGCAGCAGGGTCACCTGCCGCGCGGGCGGTTCGGGCTGGGGGCCTTCGGGCGCAAGGCCCGCTGGTGCAAGGCCGGGATCGGTGACGCCCCATTCGCGCAGCCACAGATCGAGATCCTCGGTCGGGCTGTGGCCCTGATGGACCAGGTATTCGGCCACGTCGAAGCCGATGCCCCCCGCGCCGATCACCGCCACGCGCGGCCCGGCGGTCGCACGACCTTCCAGCAGGTCGGCATAGCCGATCACCTGCGGCGCCTGCTGGCCCGGGATCTGCGGGTCGCGCGGCAGGACGCCGGTCGCCAGCACCACTGCATCGAAGCCGGTCAGGTCTTCGGCGGACACTTCGTGGTTCAGACGCAGCGTCGCGGTGCTGGCGGCCAGTTCCGTGGCGAACCAGTCCACCAGGCCGTGAAATTCCTCTTTCCCCGGCACCTGGCGGGCCAGGTTCAACTGGCCGCCGATACGGTCGGCCTTGTCGAACAGGGTCACGTCATGGCCACGGCCCGCAGCGGCGATGGTGGTGGCCAGCCCTGCCGGTCCGGCGCCCACCACGGCGATACGGCGCGGGGTGACGGTGGGGGGCAGCGTCAGCTCGGTCTCGTGGCAGGCGCGCGGGTTGACAAGGCAACTGCTGATCTTGCCCGAGAACGTGTGATCCAGGCAGGCCTGGTTGCAGGCGATGCAGGGGGCGATGCGGGCGGCATCCCCGCGTGCGGCCTTGGCAACGAAATCGGCATCGGCCAGAAACGGCCGCGCCATCGACACCATGTCGGCACAGCCTTCGGCCAGCACCGCCTCGGCCACCTCGGGGGTGTTGATTCGGTTCGAAGTGATGACCGGGATCGAGACCTCGCCCATCAGTTTCTTCGTCACCCAGGTGAAGGCGCGGCGCGGGACGCTGGTGGCGATCGTGGGGATGCGGGCCTCGTGCCAGCCGATGCCGGTGTTGAGGATCGAGGCCCCGGCCTCTTCCATGGCGCGGGCCAGCGTGACGACGTCGTCCCAGGTGGAGCCATCAGGCACCAGGTCGATCATCGACAGCCGGTAGATGATGATGAAATCGGCCCCCACGGTGGCGCGGGTGCGGCGCATGACCTCCAGCGGCAGACGCATCCGGTTCTCATACGACCCGCCCCAGCGATCGGTGCGGCGGTTGGTGTGCCGCACAAGGAACTGGTTCAGAAAATAGCCTTCCGAGCCCATGATCTCGACCCCGTCATACCCGGCCTCGCGGGCGCGGCCGGCGGTGGCGGCGATGTCGGCGATCTGTTTCTCGATGCCGGCCTCGTCCAGTTCGGCGGGCGGGAAGGGCGAGATCGGGGATTTGATCGCCGATGGGGCGACGCAATCGGGGGAATAGGCATAGCGGCCCGCATGCAGGATCTGCATGGCGATGCGGCCGCCCGCGTCATGCACGCGGTCGGTGACGATGCGGTGATGGGGAATTTCCTCGGGCCGGTACAGCCCCGCCGCGCCTTTCAGAACCGCGCCTTCGGGATTGGGGGCCATGCCGCCGGTGACCATCAGGCCGACGCCGCCGCGGGCGCGTTCGGCATAAAACTCGGCCACCCGGCCCCAGTCGCCGGTTTCTTCCAGGCCGGTGTGCATGGATCCCATCAGAACCCGATTGGGCAGGGTTACATGGCCCAGATCCAGCGGTGCCAGAAGATGTGGATAGGTTGTCATTGGCGCGGCTCCCCCGTTGCTGGCCACAGGTTTCCCTGCCCGCACGGGGTTTGTCACGCTCAACGCGGCGTCACGGACGCTCAGGCGTCCTGATCAGAGACCGGCGCGGCATTGGCGGCGCGCATGGCGGCCAGGAAGCGGTCCAGCGTCCGGCGCATCTGGGCGTCGGTCATCGGCACCGCCTCGTGGGAGTGCACCGACAGGGCCACCAGTCGGTTTTTCATCGCCAGAACCGCCCGCCACGAGGTGTCCTGCAAATCATCGGGCCGCCCGGTGCTGCGATCACGCACCTTCAGCAGCAACACATCGCCGTCGCGGCGGATATCCAGCAGCGTGACCGTGTCGGCCCGGTTGTCATGGGACAGCGCCGCCCGGCCCGAGGTTGACCGCAAAAAGCGTTCCAGCTGGGCGGCGGTGGGCGCCTGCGGCTGATCGGTTTCCGGCGAGACCAGCGCGGTCAGCACCCCCGGTGCCGTGGGCCCTTCGGGTTCGCCGTTCAGCGTGGCGCAGCTGCCCAGCAGCACGAAAGATCCACGTTCGCGGTCGCGGCTGCCGGACTTGTCGATGCAATAGCCCGACGGGCCGACCACCGTGACCGAATTCTGCGCCACGCGCAGGGCGGTCACCGGGCCGTGGCCAAAGGCCGAACGTCCGGCAAATTCGCCGTTGGCGTCGCAGCCCGACAGGGCCAGAACGCCGAAGGCGGCCACCACAGCCGCCCCCTTGGCACTCATGCGATCAAAGATCGGCATAGATGTGCTTTTCTTCCTTCGCGCCGGGATGGGTGACCGCGCCCAGACGGGTCGCGCCCACCAGCTGCGCGTATTTCCACAGCGCACCGGCGGCATAGATGGTGTCGCGCGGGCCGGTCCAGGCTTCCTTGCGGGCGGCCAGTTCCTCGTCGGTCAGTGCAACCGAGATCTCGCCCTTGATCGCGTCGATGGTGATCTGGTCGCCATCCTGCAACAGCGCGATGGGACCGCAATGGGCCGCTTCCGGGCCGACGTGACCGACGCAGAAACCGCGGGTCGCGCCCGAGAACCGGCCATCGGTGATCAGCGCCACCTTCTTGCCCATGCCTTGACCGGACAGGGCAGCGGTGGTGGCCAGCATCTCGCGCATGCCGGGGCCGCCAGCGGGGCCTTCGTTGCGGATCACCAGAACCTCGCCTTCCTTGTACTGGCGCGCTTTCACGGCCTCGAAGGCATCTTCCTCGCATTCGAACACGCGCGCCGGGCCGGTGAAGACCTGCTCTTCGTCGCTCATGCCCGCGACCTTCACGATGGCCCCATCGGGGGCCAGGTTGCCTTTCAGCCCGACCACACCGCCGGTCTGGGTGATCGGCTTGTCCACCGGATAGATGACACGGCCATCGGCCTCGCCCTCGATCAGGTCCAACTCCTCGCCGATGACACGGCCCGAGGCGGTCATGCAGTCTTCGTGGATCAGACCGGCGCGGCGCAGCTCCTTCAGGACCACCGGCACGCCGCCGGCCTCGTAAAGATCCTTGGCCACAAACTGACCGCCGGGCTTGAGATCGACGAAATAGGGGGTGTCGCGGAAAATGTCGCAAACATCGTCGAGGTTGAAGTCGATCCCGGCCTCATGGGCAATCGCGGGCAGGTGCAGGCCGGCGTTGGTCGACCCGCCGGTGCAGGCCACGACGCGCGCGGCGTTTTCCAGCGATTTGCGGGTCACCACGTCGCGGGCGCGGATCCTCTTTTCAAGCAGGTTCATGACCGCTTCGCCCGAGGCGGTGGCATACTGATCGCGGCTCTCATAGGGCGCCGGGGCACCCGAGCTGTTCATCAGGGCAAGGCCGATGGCTTCGGACACACAAGCCATGGTGTTGGCGGTGAACTGGCCACCGCAGGCACCGGCCGACGGACAGGCGACCTTTTCCAGCGCGGTCAGTTCCTCGTCCGAGTTGGCCCCGGCCTGGTGACGGCCCACGGCCTCGAACACGTCCTGCACGGTCACATCCTTGCCGTTGAACCGGCCCGGCATGATCGATCCGCCGTAGATGAAGACCGACGGCACGTTCAGCCGCACCATGGCCATCATCATGCCCGGCAGCGACTTGTCACAGCCCGCAAGGCCGACGATGGCGTCGTAGCAATGGCCGCGCATGGTCAGCTCGACGGTGTCGGCAATCGCCTCGCGCGAGGCCAGCGAGGACCGCATGCCCTCGTGCCCCATGGCGATGCCGTCGGTCACGGTGATGGTGGTGAATTCGCGCGGAGTGCCATCGGCAGCCTTGACGCCCATCTTCACGGCCTGGGCCTGTCGGTTCAGGCTGATGTTGCAGGGCGCGGCCTCGTTCCAGCAGGTGGCCACACCGATCAACGGCTGGTGAATTTCCTCCTCGCTCATGCCCATCGCATAGTAATATGACCGGTGCGGCGCGCGCGCCGGGCCTTCGGTCACATGACGGCTGGGAAGTTTGGACTTGTCGAACGTGCGCTTGAGCATCGGATCCTCCGGGAATTCTGGCTGGAAACCGGAATAGGGCGGCCCGCATCCGCGTGCAAGGGCTTCCCCCCGTGTCGCGTCGGGCTATACCGATCCGAAAAGGATCGCCCGATGCCTGCCCGCCCCCTGCCCCCGCGCTTTGCCGCAATGATCGCCCCCGCCCGCGCCCGGCCTGCCCTGTGGCGGCTGGCGCCGGGGCTGCTGCTGTTGGCGGTGGTCTATCTGGGGCTGAACGCCGCGATTTGGGCCGCCTACGGGCTGAGCGCGGGCTGGGACCGGGCCGAGATGCTGCTGGCGAAACTCGCCGTGGCCTCGACCCCGGCGACGGCGCTGATCCTGCTGGCCAGCTTTGCGCCGATGGCCCTGGGCGCGGCACTGGCGGCGCGGCTGATGCATCGCCGGCCGCTGCGCTCGCTGACCGGGCCGGGCGGGGTGCTGCTGCGCCATGCCGGGATCGCGGGGCTGGTGGGGCTGGCAGTTTATACCCCGGCGCTGGGGCTGTGGCATCTGGCGCAGGACAGCCAGCCAAACCTGCCGCCGGGCCTGTGGGCACGGCTGCTGCCGCTGACACTGGCGGCCATCGCGCTGCAAACCTTCGCCGAGGAACTGGTGTTTCGCGGCTATCTGCAAGGCCAGCTGGCGGTGCGCTTTGCCCGGCCGCTGATCTGGGCGGGGCTTCCGGCGCTGGTCTTCGGGGCGCTGCATCACGATCCGGCGCGGATGGGCGATGGCGCGCTTGCTGCGGTAATCGCGGCGGTGATCTTCGGCCTGCTGGCCGCCGATCTGACCGCGCGCACCGGCAGCATCGGCGCGGCCTGGGGGCTGCATTTCGTCAACAACACCGCCGCCATCGCCTTGCTGGCCACGCCAGGCACCATCACCGGCCTGGGCCTGCGGGTGACGCCCTATACGGTTCAGGACCTTGGCTGGTCGCCGATAGGCACCCTCACCGACCTGATTCCCCTGGTGCTGAGCTGGCTGATCCTGCGCCGGATATTGCCGCGCTGATTGCAATTCCGCCTGCAGGGTCTTATCTCGGCCCAAACATGGAAAAAGGCCCGGCCATGAACTGGATCTCGAATTACGTCCGTCCGACAATCAATTCGCTCTTCTCGCGGCGCGAGGTGCCCGAGAACCTGTGGACCAAATGTCCCGGCTGCGGCACCATGCTGTTTCACCGCGAACTCGTGGAAAGCCTGAACGTCTGCACCAATTGCGGGCATCACATGGCGCTTGGTCCGCGCGACCGGCTGTTCTCGCTGTTCGACGGCGGCGCCTATGTCGAGGTTCCGGTGCCCGCGCCGGTGCCCGACCCGCTGCAATTCCGCGACCAGAAGAAATATCCCGAGCGCATGAAGGCCGCCCAGAAGAAGACCGGCGAATCCGAGGCCATGCTGGTGGCCGAAGGCGAGATGGGGCGCACCGGCGCCGTGGTCGCGGTGCAGAACTTCGACTTCATGGGCGGCTCCATGGGAATGCATGTGGGCAACGCGCTGATCGCCGGGGCCGAGCGGGCGGTGGAACGCGGCCTGCCCTTCATCGTCTTTGCCGCTGCCGGGGGCGCACGGATGCAGGAAGGCATCCTGTCGCTGATGCAGATGCCGCGCTCGACCGTGGCAGTCCAGATGCTGCGCGAGGCCCGGCTGCCCTACATCGTGGTGCTCACCAACCCGACGACCGGCGGGGTGACCGCCAGTTATGCCATGTTGGGCGACATCCAGATCGCCGAACCCGACGCGCTGATCTGCTTTGCCGGGCCGCGCGTGATCGAACAGACCATCCGCGAAAAGCTGCCCGAAGGCTTCCAGCGCGCCGAATACCTGCTGGAACACGGGATGCTGGACCGGGTGATCCCGCGCAAGGACATGCGCGAGGAACTGATCACCATCCTGCGGTTGCTGCTGCGCAAGTCGCCCGCCATCAAGGGCGAACTGCCGCCGCCGGGATCGGCCGACAAGAAGGTCGCCAAGGCCGCAAAGGCCGGATCCAAGCCGTGACGGCTGTTGGCTCCGACATCCTTCTGGATCGGATGATGTCGCTGCACCCCAAGATCATCGACCTGACGCTGGACCGGGTCTGGCGGCTGCTGGCGCGGCTGGACCACCCCGAGACTCGGCTGCCGCCGGTGATCCACATCGCCGGGACCAACGGCAAGGGCTCGACCCTGGCGATGCTGCGCGCCGGGTTGGAGGGCGCCGGGCAAAGCTGCCACGCCTATACCTCGCCGCATCTGGTGCGGTTTCACGAACGGGTGCGGCTGGCCGGACAGCTGATTTCGGAACCCGCGCTGTCGGCGGTGCTGGACGAATGTCTGGAGCGTAACGGCCCCGACCCGATCACCTATTTCGAGATCACCACCGTGGCCGCCCTGCTGGCCTTTGCCCGCACGCCCGCGGACTGGACCCTGCTGGAAGTGGGGCTGGGCGGGCGGCTGGATGCCACCAACGTGATCGAAAAACCTGCGCTCTGCGTGATCACGCCGGTGTCGGTGGACCACGAACAGTTTCTGGGCGACACACTGGCCAAGATCGCCTTTGAAAAAGCCGGGATCCTGCAGCGCGGCGTGCCCTGCGTGGTCGGACCCCAGCCCGACGAAGCGCTGGAGGTGATCGAGGCCCGGGCCGCCCGCGTCGGCGCGCCGCTGCTGGTGCATGGCCAGCACTGGCATGTCTGGGAAGAACGTGGCCGCCTGGTCTTCCAGGATGAAACTGGGCTGTGCGACCTGCCGCTGCCGGCCCTGCCCGGCGCGCATCAGATCGCCAATGCCGGGGCCGCGCTGGCCGGGTTGCGGCACCTGGGGTTTGGCGAGGCCGCGTTGGAGGCCGCCATGACCGGCCCCGACTGGCCCGCCCGGATGCAGCGGCTGACCGGCACCTCGTGGAACACGCTGTTGCCGCAGGCCGAGCTTTGGCTCGACGGCGGCCACAACGCCGCGGCGGGCGCAGCGTTGTCGCGCCATCTGGCCAGCCTGCCCGACCGGGAAACCCACCTGATCTGCGGCATGCTGCGGACCAAGGATGCCAGTGGCTATCTGCGTCCGCTGGCAACCCAGGTGACGGGCGTGCAGGCGGTATCAATTCCCGGTGCCGAAGCCACCCTGAGCGCCGAGGAAACCACCCACGCCGCACAACAAGCCGGGTTGGCCGCCGCGCCCGCGCGCGATGTCGCCGACGCCTGTGCCCGGATCGCCGCCACCTCTCCGCAGGCCCGCGTGCTGATCTGCGGCTCGCTCTACCTGGCCGGCGCGGTTCTGGCAGACGCCTGAGCCACGCCCGGCCGGGATCGCCCACGCGGTTCGCGCCGCAATCGCCGGCCGCCGTCTAGCGCACCACGAATTCCGCATGCAGCGCCCCGGCCGCCTTGATGCTTTTCAGGATGTCGATCATGTCGCGCGGCGAGACCCCCAGCGCGTTCAGACCGGCGATGACCTCGGACAGGGTGGTCCCGTCCGGCACTTCGGCCAGCCCGGTGCCGGGCTCTTCCTCGATCGCGACATCGGTGCGTGGCACGACGATGGTTTCGCCGTCGGAAAACGGGTTGGGCTGCGACACCAGCGGGGTTTCCTGCACTTTCAGCGTCAGGTTGCCCTGCGATACGGCCACGCGGCTGATGCGCACTTCATCGCCCATGACGATCGTGCCCGACCGCTGGTCAACGACCACGCGGGCGCGGCGCTGGGGCACGACCCGCAGGTTTTCGATCTGCGCCATGGCCCGCGCCGGGGATCCGGCCCGCGTGGCATCGAGGTTCAGCCTTACGGTGCCTGCGTCCATCGCCTCGGCCACGCCCCGGTCGAAGCGGCGGTTGATGACCTGCTCGATCAGCAGCGCGGTGGTGAAATCTGGTGTGCGCAGGGCCAGCCGCAGCGACGACAGGGTCGAGAAATCGAACTCCACCTCCCGTTCCACCCGCGCGCCTGACGGGATCACGCCCGAGGTCGGCACGCCCTGGATCACCGTCGCGGCCTCGCCCTCGACCGAGGCGCCCCCGGCGATCACCGTGCCCTGCGCCACCGCGTAGATCTGGCCATCCGCCGCGTTCAGGGGCGTCATCACCAGCGTCCCGCCCAGCAGGCTTTTCGCATCGCCAATGGCCGAGACGGTGATGTCGATCTGCGAACCGACCCGCGAGAACGGCGGCAAGGTGGCGGTCACGAAGACCGAGGCCACGTTCTTGGGCCGAAACTGCTCTCCGGCCACGTTGACGCCCAGCCGTTCCAGGATGTTGGCCATGATCTCTTCGGTGAAGGGCGAGTTGCGCAAGCCGTCGCCGGTGCCGTTCAGCCCGACCACCAGGCCATAGCCCACCAGGTCGTTGCCGCGCACCCCGTCGAATTCCACCAGATCCTTCAGCCGGATTTCGCCCGCCTGAAGGGCTCCGGCCAGCAGGATCCAGATCAGGATCAGACCCGCCCGGATCATCGCAACACCGACACGAGCGACAGCCCGGACAGGCGCGCGGTGACCGTATAGATCGTCTCCAGCTGGGCCTCGACCTCGCTGAGCCGCAGCGCCGTCTCGAAGGGATCGGCCTGGACCAGTGCGTTCTGCGCCATGCGCAGCGCCGCCGCCTGGCTGTCGGACCGGATCCGCGCGGTATCAATCCGTTCCTCGTCATAGCCGATGCCGGCCTTCAACGCGGTGACCTCATCGGCGCTGTTCATTAGCCCGGCCCCGGCGTCGGCCAGCAGGCGCTTCTGTTCGGCCACATTCCCCGCCAGAAGCCCCTGCCCCATCAGCGCCGTCACCGCCACCTGCTTGAGCACCTCGCGCAGGGGTTGGGCATCGGCGCGGGTGGTCAGCGCCACCTGCGCGTTTTCGCCGATGTCGAAGGGGGCAAGATCGGTGGTGGCACCCTGGTAAACGGTGGTTTCAAAGCCGCCGCCGGGGGTGTCGAACCACGCGTCCGCCGCGGTTTGCACCCCGGCGGCGGTGGTCTGCCCGCTCAGCGCGGTAGACAGGCCCGCCAGAAGGGTCGCGGCATCTGCCACCGCGGGCGCATCGGTGGCCACACCGGCAAACAGGCTGCGGTCGCCATAGCTGGTGTTCAGCCGCGCCAGAAGCTGGTCAAGCTGGTCCGCGGCCTGAGCGTAGATTGTGTTGCGCTGCGTCGCCTCTCCGGTGGAGGCCACGTTCAGATAGTCGGCACCGGCGCGCGTGACAGTGTCCAGAACCCCGGTCAGCGCCAGTTGCTGGGCCGCCGCGAATTGCCCGGCATCGCGGTTGCTGGCGGCATAGCCCGTGTTCAGTTGCAGCCCGTGTTCGATCCCCGCCAAAGCGCCGAAATTGCCGTCCAGACGGGTTTGCAGATCGGACAGCCGGCCCGAGCCAAGCTCTGCCGAAAGCTGGTTCAGATCCGCCTTCACCGTGGTGGTCTGGCGCCGCAGCAGGAAGGCGCGGGAAAGGTCGCCAAGGTTGGTTGTCATCATCGCTCAGATCTCCAATAGGGTGTCGAGCATGCCCTGGGCGGCCGAAATCACCCGCGCATTGGCGGCATAGGCCTGTTCGATCAGCAGCAGCTTCTGCATCTCGCGATCGCTGTCGACGCCCTCGGCTTGCAGTGCCGCGCTCAGCCCGTTTTGGCGGGCGGTGGCATGGGCCAGGGCGGTATCCTGTGACAGCCGTGCCGTGCCCAGTGCCGTGTAAAGATCGGCGGCCTGACCAGCGGCGGTGCGGCTGGCCCCCGACAGCACCGGAGAGGCCGGGGATTGGGAGGCCGCCAGCGCATCGCGCAAGCGCGCCAAACCGGCCGCATCCCCGACTGCACCCGGCGCGGCGGCGCCCAACCCGTCGCGCAGGCGCCAGACCTGCCCGCCCTGCGCCGGGTCGACGGCGGCGTTCAGGGCCAGCCGCTGCGACAACCCGGTCTCATTGGTCGTCAGAAAGGACCCGCCTCCGTCGGTCAACAGCCCGGGCGCGCCCGCCGCAACCGAGGGATCCACCCCGCTGGCCGAAACCCGGTCCAGCAGATCGCGGGCAAACCCATCCAGTTGCGCCTGTGCAGTCACCGAAAGATCGTCACGCACCGCCACCAGGGCCGCCAGCCGCCCGCCCGACAGCAGATGCTTGTCGCGGGTCAGGTCGACGGGCTGTCCGTTGACCTGGATGCCCGACAGCAGCCCGGCACCAGAAGCGTGATGCGGCGTGATCACCGGGGTCGCCTGGAAGTCGAAGGACGGCGCCGTGCCATCCAGCAATAGGCCGCCCTCGCTCATCAGCGCGATCATGCCGTGGCCGCGATCCACCTCGCGCACCGGGACCAGTTCCGAGACCCGGTCAACCAGTCGCTGCCGCGTGTCCTTCAGGGCGTTGGCCGCATCGCCACGCATGGTTGCCTTGCGGATGTCGGTGTTCAGTTGCGCGATCTGCGCCAGATCCGTTTCCAGTTGCGCCACCGCCTGTCCGATCCCGTCGTCAGCGCGGGCGCGCTCAGCCTGAATGCCGTCGGACACCTGGGCAATCCGGTCCACCAGCAGCGACAGCGCATCCACAACCTGGGTCTGCCGGGCCGATTGATCAGGACGCGCCACCGCCGCCACCAGCGCGGTTTCGACGCCGCTGACCAGATCGGTCAGCGCGGTTCCCGATCCGGGTTCCCCCTGCAGATCCTGGACGCGAGCCAGAAAGGCGCTGCGGGTCTCGGCGCCGGCCTGATCGGCCGAGGCGGCGCGCTGGTCGGTCAGCAGGGTCAGGGTGCGCACCCGGTCGACCGACACGATCTGCACGCCGCCGCCCGCGCCCGAGGCGCGCGCGCCCAGTTCGACCTCGCGGCGCCCGAAGCCTTCGGTCAGGGCGTTGGCGAGGTTGTCGGACACCACGCTGGCCGATCGGCTGGCGGCGCTCAGCCCGGACAGGGCATTGGCCAGGGCACCGGAAATGCTCATCGCTCAGTCCTTTCCGCGCCTCAGCGCTTGATGTTGGTGGTTTCCTGCAGCATCTCGTCCACGGTCTGGATGACCTTGGCGTTCGAGGTATAGGCGCGCTGGGTCTGGATCAGCTCGGTCAGTTCCGAGGCCACATCGGTGGTCGATTCCTCGCGGGCGTAGTTCACGATGTCCCCGGTCGGCCCGTCGCCCGCATCCCACAGGAAGTACGACCCGCTTTCGTTCGAAATGGCGTAGGACTGGTTGTCCAGCGCGATCAGCCCGTTGGGATTTGGCATGTCCACCAGCGGGATCTGATAGACGGTGCGCGAAATCCCGATGTCATACAGCGCGTTGACCATGCCGTTGGCGTCGATGTCGATCTCGATGATGTTGCCCACGGGCGAGCCATCCTTGGTGATCGCCACCGGTGCGAAACTGTCGGAAAGCTGGGTGATGCCGTCAGGGTTGTTCAGCTGGCCGATGTTGATGTCCAGCGGCCCGCTGGCCACATTCACCGAGACCTCGCCTGTGGCCGGGTTGTAGGCCCCGCCCGAGATCGCTGTGACCGAAGCCAGGGTGCCACCGCCGGTCCGGGTGTCGTGGAAGGTCATCTGGTATTCGCCGATCACCGCCCCGTTCGACCCGGTGTCGCGCAATTCCAGCGTCCAGGTGTTGGTGGCCACGGTCGAGCCCGCCGCCGGCACCACCGGCGTGAAGGTCACGTTCAGGTTTTCCGAGGTGCCGAGGTTGTCGAAATACTCCACCGACAGGATCTCGGTATCGCCCGCCGCGCCGGGCTTGGTCGAGGTCGCGGGCAGGTTCACGCCCAGCGTCATCCGCGTTGTCGGCTCTCCGGCGAACTGGTTGATGTTGATCTGCACCGGCTCCAGCCCGTCGACGGTGTCGCGCGGATAGTTGGGGATGGTGCCATCGGCCAGCGCCGGCCAGCCCATCAGCACCTGCCCGGTCTGGCTTTTCAGATAGCCTTCCTCGTCGGTGCGGAAGGAGCCGGTGGTCTGCAGCATCATCGGCAGATCGCCGTTGGAGACATTGACCGACGCCGCGTCGGTGACCGGGAAGAAGCCGCGCCCGCGCACCGCGATATCGGTGGAATTGCTGGTGCCGATCAGCGCCCCACGTTCGTCCACCAGCCGCTGATGCGTCATCCGCACCCCGCCCGCCGAATAGGCGTTGTCGGAACTGCCGATCACCATCGAATGGAAATCCGCCACCGACCGCTTGTAGCCATAGGTCCCGGCATTGGCGATATTGTCCGAGATCACGGCCAGCTTGCTGGCATTGGCCGACAGGCCCATGACCCCGGCATTCAAAGAAGAGGAAATCGTCACGCCTGTGCCTTTCTGCGTCAGAAACTGGTCTTCGGCACCAGCCTTAGGCGTGCAG
Organism: Fluviibacterium sp. S390; assembly: GCF_049800695.1. Taxonomy (NCBI): domain Bacteria; kingdom Pseudomonadati; phylum Pseudomonadota; class Alphaproteobacteria; order Rhodobacterales; family Paracoccaceae; genus Meridianimarinicoccus; species Fluviibacterium sp. S390. Next base: position 153,844 of record NZ_JBNAFN010000008.1, read on the forward strand.
GGCTAATTCAGGCTTAACAGATCAAGTTTGAGTCATTTACCATGGGAGCAATTTGATCACGCCCCCAGATTTCAGGACAGCCATTGGACACGTTCATTCAAACAACCGGCGCCGGCATTCAGATCGTCGTTCCTTGGGCGTGGCGCGGCCCCCTCCTACTTGTGGTTCTCTTCGGCGCACTTGTCCTTTGCGCGCGTTTCGTCCTAGCCGTCGCGCGGTTCTTCGCCACGCTCGGCTTGCCGGAAACAACACGAAAGGAACTGCAGCTCGCCACTTTGCCCAAGGCGATGACACTTCCGTTGGTGGCCCTGTGGTGCGCCCTCTTTCTGGCCCTCGCACTAGGTCATGTTGACAAAAGGCGGACCCAGAGGCGGATTGACGTGATGTCTATGAAACCGAGGAAGCTCTCAGCCGTTTTGTCGTAGCGTGTGGCGACGCGGCGGGCATTCTTGAGCTTGTTGAAGCATCGCTCGACCAGGTTGCGTAGGGAATACAGAGAGTGATCCACGCCGACGCGCATTTTGCGGGATTTGCGCATCGGGATCTGGGTTAAAACATCCCGCGCGCCCATTGTTTTGCGAATGCTGTCAGCATCATAGCCCTTGTCGGCCAACAGGACGCTTGGCTCGGACAGATTGTCAGCCATGACCAGATCAAAGCCCATGTAATCGGACGTCTGGCCCGGCGTGATTTCGGTTCTCATGGGCAGGCCTGCCGCGTTGACGCGGAGGTGGATCTTGGTCGTGAACCCACCTCTTGAGCGCCCAAAACC